>JABWBD010000035.1 GCA_013360685.1 Pirellulales bacterium | reverse complement strand
AAGGTGTTGCAGGGGAAGGGGTTGGCGAGAGACGGGCCTTGAGAAACGCCGGAGGAAGTTTCCGGCTTTGCTGTTTTGTTAGGCAATGGATGAACAAAGGCCGCGCAGTTTCGGAGGAAGAGGGGGACGGCCACGGGCAAGCAAGGCGAACGGCAGGAATGGGTTTGCCGGTGAGCCCGTAGCCGAGGCTCTCCGAGCCTCGGATTCCAGCGTCTCGGAGAGACGCTGCTACGGGAAAGCCGCTCCCGGCAATCGCCTAACAGGCAGGCTCCAGGGTGTCGTCCGCGCCACGGCACGGCGGAGCGTGCCTGCTACTTTTCCTGTAGCAGTCATTGATACGGCGATTCCAGCCGGCCTTGGCGGAAGGAATTCCGCCCTATCCTCAGGTGCTCTTGGCGGCCTGGCCGCGGACGAGCGATTTGCCCCCGGCGAGTCGGCTCCCGGCAGGGATTTCAGCCGCTTGTGCCTGTGTCACCGCCATAGGCTCCGGCATCAGGTCGGCGAGCGTGACCGATTGGAGTTGGCGACGGGCGAGATTGGTGATCTCGCTGAGTGACTTCTCCAGCTTCAGCCGGGATTTCTCCGGGAGTCCTTCGCAAACCGGCAGCGCGGTTGAGAGCGGCCCCTCGATTGCCTCGATCACCTCCAACAGGGAGATTTCTTCGGGCGTTCGCTCCAAAGCGTACCCGCCTTCCACACCGCGAGTCGACTGGAGGATGCGGTGTGCTACGAGATTGCGGAGGATCTGGAGCAGGAACCGCTCCGGCATCTTCCCTTCGGCGGCCAACTGGCTGCAAGGAACCGGTTCATTCGTGCCCACTTGCGCAAGTTGCAGCGTGGCCTGGAGAGCGTACGAAACGGTGCGTGAGAGTTTCATGGCTCTGTCCCCTCTTGGCTGGGGTTCAGTATACCGACAGGGCTCGGAATGTCAAGCAAATCCAAGGTCCGGAGTAGACATTTT
The DNA here is from genome assembly GCA_013360685.1 of Pirellulales bacterium. Classification (GTDB taxonomy): domain Bacteria; phylum Planctomycetota; class Planctomycetia; order Pirellulales; family Thermoguttaceae; genus JABWBD01. Next base: position 33,916 of record JABWBD010000035.1, on the reverse strand, counting down.
TTCCGGAAGGGTGGTCAGGCCGAAGAGAGCCATTTTTCCCTGAAAGCTTATTACAGAACTCCGACTGCCATCACCCTTGCCCCTATGAGCGAAGCGGGAGAGGGGGGTGAGTTAGAACCCTAGGAGGTGTTCACCGGGTGACCGGTTGGTCCTGCGATGCGTTTGCCGGGAGTTCGCGCGGAACCTGCGGCTGTTCCGGGGCCTGTTCGGAGTGAAAAGCGTGCCAGAGCAGAAGGCCCGCGCCGCAGACGAGCATACTGTCGGCGATATTGAAATTGGGCCAGGGCCAGTTGCCGATCATCACAAGGATCCAATCCCGGACTGCGAAGACGGGATCGCCTTTGTCGTGCAGGGCATTGGCGAAGTTCCACTGCAAGCTCGGAAAGCCGAGCCGGTCGTAGAGATTGCCGAGAATCCCCGCGGTGATCGACCCTAATGCGATCGTGAGCAACAGATCGCTCGCGGCGCCGGCGACAAAGAGCCACCAGAGAATCGCCAGCGCAGCGACGACCGAAAGGGCGGCGAACACCACAACCATGCCCTGGCCCATTCCGAACAGTGCGCCCTCATTGAGGCTGGTCTGGCAGCCGATCACCCCATCCCAAAGCCACCAGGTCGGCCCGCCCGGCATTCCAAGCCACTGGAATACACCGCTTTTCGTGGCCAAATCGGCCGAACAACCCAGGATTGCCAGGGAGAAAAAGACCCAGTAGCGGCTCTGGGGAACCGCCTTCATGGCAGTTCCTTTGTCAGCTTTGCTCGTTCTGGGAGGCGCATTTCACGCACATGATCGCATAGGGCAGCGCGTTGAGGCGGGCCTTGGGGATCTTCGCGCCGCATTCCTCGCAATCGCCGTATGTGCCGTCCTCGATCCGTTCCAAGGCCTCTTCGATTTTCTCAAGCACGCCGCCTTCCGACTCCATCAGGCTGAGTGTGAACTCCTGTTCGAAGTTGTCGCTGCCGAGATCGGCCATATGAATGGGCATACTGGAGAGATCACCGTTGGCTTCGTTCCGGCGTTTATGGAGCGCGGCGTCGGCCAGATTGGTGACGTCGCCTCGGAGTCTCGCGCGCAGAGCAAGCAGGCGATCTTTGTACTCTTTCATCTCGACCTTCTTCATACGCCAATTCTCCGGGAGGGGTTCCCTCGGGTGCCCTTGAGTAGGAAAGTCACAGAATTTCGATTCTAAATCGCCGATCCGCTGATGTCAAACCTCTGTCACGAAGCGGCCGTTGATCCCTATTAGGTGGGGAGGTCGAGGGATCGCGGAGAGTCAAGGGTCGAGGGTCGAGGGCCAGATGGTTTGGCTCTCGACCCTCGACTCTCAGCCCTCGACTTTCATCGATCGACACGGAAAGAGACTCCCCGACGTCTTTTCCCGTTGGCCTTCACCGTTGTTCCGCAAAAGTTGCCGCAGACCCGTCTTGCGACAGTTTCCTGCCTCCTTTAGGATTTGGGAGATTCGCCGCCGCCCCCAAGTTCCAGCAACCGCTTTGGGAGATCTCCATCATTTCTCGCCAAGACCTCGCCTTTCAAGAGTGCATCTCGCCCGCCTGCGGGGCGACCTACGACATCGGGGAAGTCCGGGTGGCCTGTGACCGTTGCGGCGACCTGTTGGACGTCGCCTACGCCTGGGACCGGCTGCCTGTGCCCGGCGCCCTTGCGGACTTCGAGAGGCAGTGGTCGCGGCGCTACGATCCGCATTGTTTCAGCGGAGTATGGCGGTTTCACGAGTTGCTCCCGTTCGTGCCGGTCGAGCAGTGTGTCACCGTGGGAGAGGGCCAGACGCTACTGCAAGCGTCCGACGGGGTCGGCCGGTACGTGGGCATGAATCCGGGAGGCCTGTTTCTGCAATACGAGGGGATGAACCCGTCGGGCAGCTTCAAAGACAACGGCATGTCGGCCGCCTTTACGCACGCGCGCTCGGTCGGGGCCACGCGCGCCGCCTGTGCCTCGACGGGCAACACCAGCGCATCGCTGGCCCTGTACTGTTCGGTCACTCGGCTCATGAAGGCGGTGATCTTCGTGGGCTCGGGCAAGATCGCCTACGGGAAGCTTTCCCAAGCGCTCGACTACGGCGCATTGACCGTCCAGATCGCGGGCGACTTCGACGACGCCATGGCCCGCGTCAAGGAGGTTTCCAAGGAACTGGGGATTTATCTGGTCAACAGCGTGAATCCTTTCCGGCTGGAAGGCCAGAAGACGATCATGTACCGCGTGCTAGAGGCGCTGCGGTGGGAAGTGCCCGACTGGATTGTCGTGCCCGGCGGAAACCTGGGCAATTCCAGCGCGTTCGGCAAGGCGTTTTGCGAATTGAAAGAACTGGGCCTGGTCGACCGGTCGCCTCGGCTGGCGATCATCAACGCCGCCGGAGCGAACACGCTCTATGAACTCGTTGAGAAGCAGGGGCTCTGCTGGAGAAAGGGCTTACCGGACGGCGCGGCCGTCTGCCGCTACTATGACGAGATGGACGCACAGCATCGCCGCGCATCGACGATTGCCAGCGCGATCGAAATCAACCGGCCGGTGAACCTCAACAAGTGCATCCGGGCCCTCGAGGGGATGAACGGCGTGGTCCGCGAGGTGACGGACCAGCAGATTCTCGACGCCAAGGCCCAGGTCGGCGCCGGCGGCATTGGCTGCGAACCGGCCAGCGCGGCCAGTGTGGCGGGGACGAAGCTGTTGGTCTCCGAGGGAGTCATCGGCCCGGACGAACGGGTCGTCTGCATACTCACGGGCCATCAACTCAAGGATCCCAACGCGACGGTCGCCTACCACACCACGGACCAGGAGCTGTTCAACAAGGTCCTGGGGAGCCGGGGCGTCCGGCGCGCGGCGTTTGCCAATCGCGCGGTGGCCGTTTCCAACGACCTCGACGAAATCATCAAGGCGATTCAACTCTACAGTTAGCTCTTGCTCTTTTTCTTGACCATGACTCCGATCCGCCTCGCCATTTTTGGAGCCGCCGGGCGCATGGGACGCCGGCTCGTCGCCCTGGGGACCGCCGACCCGCAGTTCCGTCTCGTCGCGGCACTCGACGCGCCCGAGCATCCGCAGTCGGGAAGCGATATCGGCCCGATCGCCGGCATGCCGGCCACGGGGGTGCCGTTGTCGGGCACGATGGAGGCGGAGGCCGACGTCCTGATCGACTTCAGCGTGCCCGCCGGGGCCATGTCTGCTTTGGAAACCTGCCTGGCGAAGAAGATCGCCTTCGTCTGCGCAACCACGGGGCTGGACGAGGAGCAGTCGGTGCGGCTCCGCGAGGCGTCCGAACGCATCCCGGTGCTCTGGGCGCCCAATATGAGCCTGGCGGTAAACCTGACGATGAAGCTGGCGGAGGTCGCCGCGGAGGCTTTGAAGGACAAGGATGCCGACGTGGAGATTCTCGAACGCCACCATCGCTACAAGGAGGATTCCCCCAGCGGCACGGCGCTACGGTTCGGGCAGATCATCGCCGGGGCGATGGGGCAGAAGGCCCACCGCCACGGACGCGAAGGCAGGCCCGGCGCGAGGCCGCATGACGAGATCGGCTACCACGCCGTCCGCGTCGGCGATAATCCGGGCGAGCACACGATCGTCTTCGGCATGCTCGGCGAGACCGTGGAGCTGACTGTCCGCGCCACCAATCGCGATTGCTACGCGCTGGGCGCCTTGGCCGCGGCGAAGTATCTCGCCGGAAAGCCCGCGGGCATGTACTCGATCCGCGACGTGCTGGGACTGTAGAGGAACGGAGGCATGCAATCGATTTCAGGCGAACGCTTGAAAATACGATACCCGTCAGGGGAAGAAACTGAGCGTGTACTCGAAACCGCGAAATAGCGGTAGGTCATTTCCTAGCGTTCGCCTCAAGATATTTTCCCAGCCGCGGCAGCGGCGACAGACAATGCCGGCCTTTCCACCGATCCTCTGTCACCCCCTTGGGGTTGGATAGATCGACACCAAATAATGTTCGGCAACCGCATACCAGGGGTTGACACCCCTGGCATACCAGGGGTTGACACCCCTGGCAATGGACATACGCCGCTTCGCGGCTAAGAAAGATCCGACAACGTGGCCGAAACCGTGATTGGATGTACGAAACGAAGAACCGTTTGCGCACCCTTTGGTGCTAAATGACCTTGCACGATCCTGGGAGACCCGACTGTAGGGAACGCCCTCCGTGGCGTTCCGTTTGTTGGGGTATTCCGCGGAACGCCACGGAGGGCGTTCCCTACAGTGGATTGCTCCGCCTCCCGGAATCCTGCAACTCTATTTAGAACCAACCTTTGAACCCAGCGATCCTCTCGCGGGTACCTGAAGAGCCTTCGCCAAGACGAGGTATCAAGATGGGCCCGCCGCCTCCGCTGTGCTCGTGGAGCACAGCGGAGGCGGCGGGCCTTTTTTTGTCCAATCCTCTCCACGCCAACGCGCGGAAACCAGCCAATGCAACACTTGTCCAAAATCCAAAATCTAAAATCCAAAATCACTCGGCAGCAACACATCATCCAACGCCGGCCATGGCGCCGTGTTCCTCCCGGACAGCCGCTCCTCGGCCTCCCGGAGCGCAGCTTCGAGCGCGTCCACGATCTGTGGGCAGCGGTCGGCCACGTCGTTGACCTCCCAACGATCGTCCGGCTTCAGATAAAGTTGCGCCTTGTCGGCAAACCGGCCAAACCAAGCCTGCGTGACGATGCCCCGCTCTTCTCCGGCCCCAACGATGCAAAGGCGGTCTCGGACCCCTGCGATTTCATCGCGGACCACGGGCAGAAGGCTGCGACCGTGCCGCGGGTCGTTGCTGCCGGCCAGGCCGAACCAGTCCAGCAGCGTTGCCCACAGGTCTGCCGGCTCGGCCAGAGCTTGTGTCCGCGCGGCCGCCCCTTCTCCGCCCGGCAATCGAAGAAAAGCCGGCACGTGGGCAATTTCGCCGTGCACGCTCAATGCCTCGCCGCCGACCAGGCGATGCTCGCCCAGGGGAAGGCCCCGCGCAGAGGCCACCAACAGCAAGGCGTCGCGGCCGCGAGGGCTCGTCTCCAGCCACTCGACAATCGCCCCCAGGCACCGATCCAAGAGCGTGATCTGGCCGGCGTAAGACTGCGTGATCCCCAGCAACAGGTCCGGATCATAGTCTGCGTCGAGGACCAGGGCGGGCACGGCCGCCGATGGCGGCGGGTCGGGATCCCCTTCGGCCGCATAGCGCGCCCGCAATTCGTACGGCGCGTCCCACACCGCGCCGAGCCCTCCCAGATGGCACCACACCAGCGAATCCTGGTCCGCCGTGTCGAGCCACTGGAGCAGCTCGGCAAAGGCCCCGGCAAGCTGGCTTTCCTCCCAATGGTCCGCCAGTTCCGCAGTGTGTGCGCCCGGGAGCAGGAGTCGCCGGCCGAAATCTTGCCCGAGACCGTGTTCCAGCACGGCCGGGTCGTCGCTCACCAGCGCCGTCGGCACTCCCGCGGCCGAGACGAGCGAGGCCAGCGACGCCTCCTGTTCCGCCGGAACGGCCGGCGCCAACGCGTGGCGGCCTTGCCAAAGCGACCGATAGAGCACGTCCAGGCGAGGGCTGTCGATCCAGTAGCGGTCCAGCAGGAAGCTTTCCACGGCCAGCCGGTCCAGCGAGGGCGTCTCGATCCAACTGTTTCCATACGCCCCCACGTAGCCGATGTGGAGACGGTCGATCAGCAGGCATATTCCTTTCATGCCCCGATTGTACCGGACGTCGGCCCCAAACTGAAGTCGGGGCGGTTCAAGAAGCCGGGATTGGCTCCGAGCCAAACAACGGTAAGCACCGGGGAAAACCTGTATGTGCGAGGCGCCTGTTCTTGTTTCTTGAACCACGCCCTGAAGTCAATACGCTCCGCGGCCGGTCAGCACGCTCCAGGGCGTCCGCACAAGAAGACTCAAGTCGGTCAGCAGGGTCTGGTTGCGTACGTACCAGAGATCCATTCGCACCCAGTCCTCGAAGCCGATCTCGGAGCGGCCGCTCACCTGCCACAGGCACGTCAGGCCCGGCATCACCGCCAGCCGCCTTCGCTGCCAGGGCTTATACTGGGCCACCTCCTTGATCACCGGCGGGCGCGGCCCCACCAGCGACATCTGGCCCAGGAGGACATTGAACAACTGCGGCGTCTCGTCGAGGCTCGTCATCCGCAGCAATCGGCCGAAACGCGTGATCCGCGGGTCGCGCCGGTTTTTGAAGATCGGCCCGTCCTTCTCGTTGGCCACATGGTGCTGTCTGCGGTCGGCGTCGAGCGCCATGGTCCGGAACTTGTACATCGTGAACGGCCGGCCGAGGTAGCCCAGCCGGACCTGCCGGAAAATGGGCTTGCCCCGCGTGGTAAGCAGGAGAACCACCAGCGTCGTCAGCAGGAAAGGCGAAAGGACGGCCAGCAGGAACAGCGCACCCGCGATATCGAGGACACGTTTTGCCGCCCGGTAACCGAGAGCTTGGTTGCCCTCCGGTTCGACAATCGCTTGCCCGCCGGAAAGGTTCTTCTGAAAGAGCGACGGCCGGCGCTCGCTGGGACGACGAATTCCAACGACGGACCGGCTTCGCCGTTGGGACGGAGCGATCTGGATGTGAGACAGCTCGACGGACGTGTGGACCACGGCGTCGAGCAACGACGCATCGCGGTTCTGAACGGAGGTGTCGGCCAATGTTGCAAGTGTCTGTCTCGAGACGGAAATCATCGAATACCCCTGATGGATCGCCGTTGGATGGTTTTCGGACGAACGACCCGACCTAACGAGCAAGCGACGTGCCGGCGGCAAAGCGGCCATCCCGTCGCAAGCTGTAAGTCCCGATGCGGCCGGCACTTACCGGCCGGCGTCCTGCTCCAGCCGCGGGTTCGTCTGCCGACGGCCGTTGAGATTCGTCAACGCGAAGTCGCGGAGCGGCAACCGCCCGCAATTCGGTTAGCGGCACGCATGGCTGCTGGGCGTCAGGGCCAACAGGGCCTGGTTCAGCGAAAGGTGGCCGTTCGTGGCAGAGTAAGCCTTGGTCCGGCCGTTGACGACCACGACGGGATCGGCGGCAACCGGTGCGGCCTTTGTCGGAGGTGCGGCTTGCACCGGCGACACGGTCAGAAACACCACTCCCAGCCCGGTCAACAGTCCCGCTGCCATTCCCGCCAACACCAAGGTGGCTCGCCCCGGGCCGAGCGGGTTGGTGCCACAGTCGGGCACATCGATCCGGGCGAGCAGGCTGGCCGCATTGGCGGTCGCCTGGGTGGCGCGGGCTTCCGACAGTTTCTGTTCCGCTCGCTGCAAGAGCTCCGTGCGGTTGGCGTTCTCGGCCACCTGGTTCGAGTACGAAGCACGCAGCTTTGCCAGCGATGCCAGCCGCAAGGCGGTCTGGGCAAGCTGTTCCTCCAAGAGACCGAGGCGGTCGCGATTCAGCCGCAATTCGGCTTCAATCCCGCGGATCACCGTGCCCAGTTCCTTTTGGAGATCGGCCCGGATCTGCCGTTCGGATTCCAGCGCGGCGACGACCAGCGGGTGCGCCGCCGACATGCGGCCCTGCAGGTTGGCCGCGTTCAATTGGGCGTCGACCAGGCCGTCCCTGAGCTTCCGGATCGCCGGCTGAGCGTCGAGCAGTCGGCTGGGCGCGCCGAGCAGAACACTGGGGTCTTTATCGGCATCGCCCAACAGGGCGAGCAGTTCCTCGTTCGCCGAACACTCGGCCTTTGCCTGTCGCAACTCGTTTTGCACCTCGGTGATCGTCCGGCGGAGAGAGCTCTCCCCCGAACTGGCGTCATGGAGGATCCGCAATTCGGCCAGGTCACTTCCGGTCTGGGTTTCGATCTCGGCCAGCCGCTCGGTCGATTCCTTCAAGTCTTCCGCGGAAAGGTTCACCGCCTTGCTGAGTTCGCGAATGATGCTCTGCGCCTTGGCGTCGCGGAACTGCTGAAAGCTGGTTTCGAGGCGGGCGGCGACCGCGGCGGCCAGCGCGATTGCCCTTCCCCGGTCGCGGTCGCGGACCTTGAGGTAGAAGATCTCCGTGCTGCCGAATTCGGCCCCCTTGGGCGGCGAAAGCGTCACACGGTCGCGCAGGCCGGCAACGTCCTCTGCCGTGGGCCACGACTGGCTCGATTGCCGACAGCCGGCCGGCGGCCCCGCGTCCTTCAACGCGGCAGACAGCACCCCTCGGCTCCTCGACAATTCCAGGATCGTCTCTTGAAGCGTCTTCATTTCATCGGCATGACTGAACTTGCCCGGAGAATCGGCATTGGCCGCAGCTTCATTGCGGATCATCAATGCCTGGGAAGCCTCCCAGGTGGCGGGACGCACCAGGGCGTACAGGCCGACCAGGACCGTCACAGCCACTGCCGGAACCAGCAATCGCCGGGGATGCGTCGCCAGCACGGCTACGAATTGAACCGGATCGAGATTCGCGTTCGTCTGTCGGTCCATGGGAGATTTCTCTGCGGGAGTCTTGGGCCAATTCGAGTTCTGAATCGCTCGATGACTGGTGTGGCAACTTGGGCAAAGCAAACCCGATGCCAGCCGATGCGCCCGCCCGTGCCGACCGGCGCCAAAATCCTTGCGCAGCCGCAGGTTCCGTCAAGGCCGACATCTCCCCGTCGCATCGCGGATGCCTCGGACCCGCCGCGCGCCGCGTTGCACAAGGGCAACAGCGCGTTGAGCGCCTGCAACCCCGCTGCCAAATCACACCACGAAACCTCCGCTGCCGGCGCCCGAATCGGTTTGCAAGTCTCGGAGTGTGACGGACATTTAAGAAGGCCCGTCGAGACTCTGAGAACTCCCCTTATGCAAGTCCTACGCTACTCAAACTTGGACCAACTCGTTCCTCTGGCCGGCGACTGGGACCGGCTCACGCGGGCAGTGCCTTTCCGGAGCTGGGCTTGGACGACAACGTGGTGGCGTCACTACGGAACCTTGAAAGAGGGTCCGGCCGGCCGGCAGCTCTTCGTGCTGGGAGTTCGCGACGAAGGCGACCGGCTGGTTGGCTTGGCGCCGTGGTTCGTCCATCGCTCGGCCTCGCATGGAAACGTAGTCCGATTCCTCGGGACTGGGGAAGTCTGCACCGATTATCTGAGCGTGCTCTGCGAGAGCGACAAGCTGGACGCCGTGGCAGCGGCCCTTGCCGACTGGCTGACTCGGGCCGCGAACGGACCGGGCCCGGACCGCTGGGACTTGCTTTGCTGGGAAGGGGTCGACGCCGAGGACCAGGCCGTCCGGCGTGTGTCCGACGAGTTTGCTCAGCGCGGACACACGATCCATTCGCGTCCCGGGCCGAACTGCTGGCGGATCGAACTGCCTGCTTCGTGGGAGGAGCACCTGGCGGCGTTGTCCAAAGACCACCGCAAGCAACTCCGCCGCACGGAACGAGACTACGTGGCAACCGGCCGCGCCGTCCTGCACACCGTGGCCGGAAAACGCGACCTGGAAACCGCCCTCCCGATCCTCATCGACCTCCATCAGCGGAGGCGGCAGGAACTCGGCGAGCCGGGCTGCTACCGTTCCCGGCGGTTTGCCGCCTTCCACCCGGACGTAATGCCCCAATTGCTCGAAAACGGGCAACTGCAGCTCCATTGGATCGAACTCGACGGCCGCCCGGCCGCCGCCGAGTACCACCTCGCGGGCGGCGGCGTGGTCTACGCGTACCAGGCGGGGATTGAACCGGACCTGCTGGAACACGCCCCCGGCCGCCTCGCCAACATGATGACGATCCGCCGGGCGATCGAGATGGGCTATCGGGCATTCGACTTCCTCCGCGGCGACGAGCCCTACAAGGCCCATTGGCGGGCCCAGCCTCGAGCCGGCATCGAACTGCGCGTCGTCCCAAACAGGGTCTCCGCGAGGCTCCGGCACACCGTCTGGCTGGCGGGAGTCGGCATGAAACGGTGGCTCAAGAGCGGACTGCGACCGGCGACCAGCAACAAGCAAGACAAGCGAACTCATTAAAGCCTGACTCGCAAGCGAAGGAAAACGCCGCAGGACTTCGCCTGCGATTCACGCTTCAATCGGTCCAACCGAATTCAACATGCTCCAGGACAGCCCCCATTTGCCGATCTGGAAAGCGATGCTGCTGGCCGGCTACTACGGCGTCTCGCTTCCATGCCGCTGGTGGTCGAAAGCCAGGGCGGTCGGGGAACACCGCGTACCGATCGTGGTGCTCTTCTATCACCGTGTCGCCGACGATCTCGCCACCCCCTGGACTCTCTCAAACCGCTGCTTCGACCGGCAGATTCGCTGGATGGCCGATCGCTTCGACCTGATCTCGCTCTCCGAGGCGCAACGCCGGATTCGCACAGGCGACAGCGCCCGACCAGCCGTGTGCATCACGTTCGACGACGGTTATGCCGAGAACTGCCACAAGGCGATTCCCCTGCTGATCAAAACGGGCATTCCCTGCACCTACTTCGTCACGCTCCGAAACGTCCTCGAGCAAGATCCCTTCGCGCACGATCTTGCCCGAGGCTATCGGTTCCTGCCCAATAGCGTCGAGCAGCTCCGGGCCATGGCGGCTGCAGGCGTCGAAATCGGCGCCCACACGTACAGCCATCCCGATCTGGGCCTGGTCGCGGACGAGCAGGAACTGTACCGCCAGATCGTCGTTGCCGGCCGCGAACTCCAGCAGTGGATCGATCGGCCGGTGCGGTATTTCGCGTTTCCTTTCGGGCAATACGCCAACCTCAGCGCGCGTGGCTTCGAGATGGCGAAAGCGGCCGGGTACCTCGGGGTCTGCTCGGCCTACGGGGGCTACAACCTCCCGGGCGACGATCCGTTCCACCTCCAGCGGATCCATGCCGACGAGGGCATGATCCGGCTGAAGAACCGGGTGACGGTCGATCCCCGCGGGGCGCGCGTCCATCGCTTCGCGTGGGCGCCGGGGGCAAGCGAGGTCAAGACCGCGATGGACCGGGTGTGATGGCTACCTGTGAATTGCCTGCGATCGAAGAACCGACATCCGCCGCGCGCGACGCGCTGCGCACGGACACGTTGGCCGAGAGCGTCTTGATCTTCCTGGTGCTGGCGGTCGTGCAGCGGTTGGTGGGATTGGTGCGCGCGGTGCTCTTCTGCCGCTGGCTGGACGCCGAACAACTGGGCCGATGGGACATGGCCTTCGGCTTTCTCGTCCTGGCAGCGCCGCTGATCGTGCTCGCAGTGCCGGGAGCGTTCGGGCGTTACGTCGAGCACTACCGCCAAAAGGGTCAACTGCGGACTTTTCTGCGGCGGACGCTCGCCCTTTGCGGCGGCCTCACGCTTGCCGCGGCGGCGGCGATCTATCTGGCGCGACCATGGCTTTCCACGCTCATCTTCGGCAGCCCCGACCACGCCGCCCTCGTCGCGGCACTGGCGCTGAGCGTTGTGGCGGTCGTCGCATTCAATTTCTCCACGGAATTGTTCACCGCACTGCGCAACGTTCGGCTGGTCTCCACCCTGCACCTGATCAACAGCATTGCTTTCGCCGTGTTCGGGACCGCGCTCGTGCTTGGGTGGAGAGACGGGGCCGAAAGCGTCGTACTGGCCTACGGCGGCGCTTGCCTCCTCGGCGCCTCGGTGGCCATGGCCTATCTGGGCAGGTCCTGGAACGCGATTCCGGAAGACGCCGCTTGCCTTACGCACCGGGCCTTGTGGTCCAAGCTCGTCCCGCTGGCAGGATGGATCTGGACGACAAGCTTGCTGGTGAACCTGTTCGACGTGGCCGATCGCTACATGATCGTTCACTGCTCCGGGACCGCCGGGGGCGATCCGCTGGCGATGGTCGGGGAGTACCACAGCTCTCGCGTCCTGCCGCTCCTTTTGGCCTCGGCAGCCATGACGCTCGGCGCGATGATCACCCCTCACCTGGCCTGCGATTGGGAGGCAGGGCGTCGCGAGCGGGTTTCCCTGCGCCTGAATCTGTTTGTCAAACTGCTCTGCTACGCCCTGACCTGCGGAGCCGTCGCAGTCGTGGCGGCGGCGCCGCTCCTGTTCGGGGCGGCGCTGCGAGGGAAATTCGCCGGCGGGCTGGCGGTGCTTCCCTGGACGCTGACCTATTGCACCTGGTTCGGCTTGTCCATGGTTGCGCTCAACTATCTCTGGTGCGCCGAGAGGGCGCGCTGGGCGAGCGTGGGGCTGCTGGCCGGACTCTCCATCAACGTGGCGCTCAATGCACTCCTGCTTCCGACGATGGGGCTCGAAGGAGTCGTCCTGGCGAAGTGCATCGCCAATTTCGTCGTCCTGCTGACGGTCCTCCAGCTTGCGCGGCGGTCCGGTTTTCGCACCGACCGGGGCACCTGGATCCTGCTTGCAGCGCCGGCCGCCATTGCCTTGGGCCCGGCAATCGCGGCGTTGGTGCTGGCGGCAATTGCCCTGGAGGCCGTTGTCTTTGACCGGCTGCTCCGCCCGGAAGAAAAGCAACTCCTCGCGGCCGGCGCGAGGCAGTATCTGCGGAGATGGGGAATAACCGCAATGACCGCCCAACGGACCGGCTAAATTCCGCTTCCACGAACCAGTGAGGATACGCCATGCTACACCGTCGCCGATTGCCGCCGCTCGAAGACCGAGGCCCGCTGCGCGTGATGTTCGTGATCACCTCCATGCCGGTGGGCGGCGCCGAAACCCTGCTGGTCGAACTGGTCCGCAGGATGGACCGCAGCCGCTTCTTGCCGGAATTGTGTTGCCTGAAATACCTGGGGCCGCTGGGCGAGATCCTCGCGGCCGAGATCCCGGCCCACACCGGTTTGCTCGCTCACAAGTACGACTTCCGTGTGCTTGGCCGGCTGACGCGCCTGATGTCGGACCGGCGGATTGACGCGGTGGTCACCGTCGGAACCGGGGGCGACAAGATGTTCTGGGGGCGACTGGCGGCGCGCATCGCCGGTGTCCCGGTGATCTGCTCCGCCCTGCACTCGACCGGACTGCCGGACCACGTCGAGCTGCTCAACCGCCTGCTCGCCCCGATCACCGACGCCTTCATCGGCGTGGCCGAGCCGCACGGGCGTTATCTCGCCGAGCACGAGGGCTGCCCGGCGCATAAAGTCCGCGTGATCCCCAACGGCGTCGACGTCGACCGTTTCCACCCCCGCTGGCCCGACCGGCTGCTGGGCGAAGAGTTTGGCATTCCCGAGGGCGCGCCTGTGGCTGGGATCGTGGCGGCCTTGCGACCGGAAAAGAACCACGAATTGTTCCTGCGTTCCGCTGTCCGGATTCGGAGCGAATTGCCCGACGCCCGCTTCCTCATCGTCGGCGACGGCCCTTGCCGGCCCGCACTTGAAGATCTCACGCGGCAGTTGGCCCTCGGCGACTCGGTGCGTTTCCTGGGCACACGAAGCGACGTTCCGGCGGTGCTCGGCCTGATCGACGTGCTGTTGCTGACCTCGAAGATGGAGGCCAATCCCGTCTCCATCCTGGAGGCGATGGCCTGCGAGAAACCGGTGGTGGCAACACGGGTCGGCTCGGTGCCCGAATCGGTTCTGGACGGGCGCACCGGCTTTCTGGTCGAACCGGGAGACGAATGCCGGATCGCGGCCCGCGCCGTCGAACTGCTCCGCGACCGGAAGCGTGCGGCGGCGATGGGCCGTGCCGGGCGCGAGCACGTCCTCGCTCATGGGTCGATCGACCGGATGGTACGAGGTTACGAGAGCCTGGTCGCGGAAATCTATGCGGCGAAGTGTTTTCCATCGCCCCGGCTGCGGCCCCCCGCCGGTGTCTTGTCCCAGGTCGTGCCGCAGAAGGAAGAGTTTGGCGGCTGTGCGGGTTGTAGCGGCCGGTAGGGATTTTGCGGGAGATGGCTTTCGGCAGTAGGGGCAAACCATGCCTGGAACCTCGCCGGCAGCCCGCCACGATGAACGTCCGGGCCTTTCCTCACAAAGGAGGGGAGGCTACCATGAAAGCTTGGCGCAAGCAACGAATCGTGTGGGAGCGGTGGACGATCGTGGTCGATTCAGGATCGCTGCGGGTGGAGGAAAAGCTCACCAGAGCTTTCCTGGCGCTCCTCGCCAGGTTTCTCAGCGGGGCGAGCGTGCGCTGGATTGACTGCCAGCCCGATACCTGCCAGCGGGTTTACTTTGCCAACCACACCAGCCATCTGGACGCCATCGTACTCTGGTCCGCCTTGCCGCAGCAAGTACGGAACATGACGCGTCCCGTGGGCGCCAAGGACTACTGGACAGCCGGGCCGATCCGCCGATACCTGTCGAATCGGGTGTTCAACGCGCTGTTGATCGACCGCACCGAGATCAAAGTGCACCAAAGCCCCGTCGACGTGATGATCCGCGAGATCTCACACCGCTACTCGTTGATCGTTTTTCCGGAAGGCGGCCGGAGCGCGGGAACGGAGATCGGAGAGTTCAAAAGCGGGCTATACTACCTCTGTAAGAAGCGGCCGGACCTGGAACTGATCCCGGTGCATATCGACAATATGAACCGCATCCTGCCCCGCGGCGAAGTCCTGCCGGTGCCGCTCTTGACTTGCATCAGCTTCGGTCCGCCGATCTGGTTGGAGGCGGGCGAGCCAAAGGCCCACTTCCTTCGCCGAGCGAGGGAAGCCGTACGGCGACTGAAGGAAATGTAACCTGGAGCGTGGGGACGTGACCCGATGCTGGATCTGGACGTAAGCACTCTGGCGTTGATCGGCGGCGTTTTGGTGCTTCTGGGCGTCGCCACGGCTGTCGTCCAGATGATCAAGCGCCGCACGGACACCAGCGTCGATCCGGCCATCTTGGAGACGTTCCGGCTCCGCGTGAAGGCATGGTGGATCCTCGTCGCCGTTCTCGCCGCGGCCTTCCTCTTCGGGCGCTGGGCCACCGTGGCGCTGTTCGGCCTGATTTCCTTCTGGGCACTCCGCGAGTTCATCACGCTCACGCCAACCCGCCCGGGCGATCACCGCGCCCTGTTCTGGGTCTTCTTCCTGGTGACTCCCGCCCACTACCTTTTCGTGGGACTCGACTGGTATTGGCTCTACAGCATTCTCATTCCGGTCTACGCCTTCCTCTTTATCCCGGCGCGAATCGCGATGTCGGGCGACCCGAAACGGTTTCTGGAGCGGACCGCCAAGATCGAAGTCGGCTTGCTCATCAGCGTCTACAGCCTGAGCTATGCTCCTGCCCTGTTGAACCTCGACCTCGGTCCCGGCAAGGGCTTCTCGAGCAACGCGAGCCTCCTGTTCTTCTTCATCGTGATGGTGCAACTGAGCGACGTGCTCCAATACGCCTGGGCCCAGTTGCCGACCAGGCACGTGATCGTGCCGACCATCAACCCGACGAAGACCTGGGAAGGGCTCTTGGGTGGGACGGGAAGCGTGACTCTCCTGGGCGCTGCCCTCTGGTGGGCAACTCCCTTTCCCTACTGGCTGGCCGCGGGGATGTCGCTGATGGTCGCGCTCTTGGGCTTTGCCGGCTCACTGACCATGTCGGCAATCAAGCGTGACCGGGGAGTCAAAGACTACGGCACCCTCGTGGAAGGCCACGGCGGCGTGCTCGACCGGATCGACTCGATCTGCTTCGCCGCGCCGGTGTTCTTCCATTTCACGCGCTATTACCTTGTGCTCTCGGGACACATGCCGCCGATCGGATAGCCCGATCTTGAAGCTTAACGGCAGACTGCCGCTCCCGGCGCCCGTCATCCACCGCTCGGGGCTGCCCATTGGATGACTCTCTGCCTGGGCTGTTGGACCGGTTGAGGATGGGTCACCTGGGTACGGAGCGGAGCGGATGAAGATGGGCTCGCGACCGGCCTGTTCCTGGGATCGCCGGCCGTTTCCCATCCCGAGGCGGGCACGACGTTGGGATCGTGGATTACCGGACCGCCTCCATCCGGCGCCGCCGCGGCGGGCCGTTCCTTGTCTTCAATCCGGTAGATCAGGTTCGGCTCAGGCCGTGGCCGCCGGTCGTTGGCCGCCACCATCGTCGCCGGCGGAACCGCTTCGATCTCCGGCGAGGCCGGTTGCAGCGGTGGGAAACCCTGTCCGACCCACGCCAGCCAGGAGTTCTGCAGGGCGCCCAGGTTCTCGATTCCGTAGTGCTGCTTCGTGGCGCGCGACCAGTGGTTGTCGCGCAGCCCGTCCGCCAGGTAGTTGACAAACTTCCGCCGTCCGCCCTGCCGGATCAGATACTCGGCCACCGTGTAGCCCTGCGCATACAGGGGCATCACGTCGCGGGGGTACTCGGTCATGCCGAACATGCGGTTGAACGCGATGCCCCGGCCCGTCCGCAGGAACTTCTGGAGCATCCGCTGGTGTTTCTCCTTCTCGCTCTGGTGTTCGACGCTGCTGGCGGCCCCCTCGTCGGCCCAGCGAGGCAATGGCTGGCGGAAATGGCTGGCGAAAACCATGTGGGTGATTTCGTGCGGCAGCACCGAGTCGAGAATACGGTCGGCCGGTCCCTGGATCGTCATCCGCCAGCCGAAGACCTCGCCGCGGTCGAACAGGAAGCTCGTCTCCCCGCCCGCCCCGAGGTTCTGCCCGACGTGGACCGTCACGGGGCAGGGCGCGGACCACTCGGGCATTTCTTTGCCGAGCCAGGATTCGGCCAATTCCTTGCGGTACTTCTCCGCGGCTTTGCCGAACCGCTCCGCCAACTGCGGATCCGAGGTGTTGATGAGGAAGTTCGGAGTGCGGTAGCTGGCCCCGGACGAACCGAGCAGAACGGCCGCCAGCAAGGCGACCCGAAACGATCGAGCGTCCATGCTCTGCAAACTCCCAGTCCGAGTGTGGAGCGATCGGCCTCTTCCATGCGGCCGGACGAGATGCCCGCGTTGTGCAAACGGCGAGCCAATCGAACCGGTAATCCGTCCCTGGCGAACCATTGGTCGCCGGAACCCGCCGCCCGACCCGGAGTTAATTCCCTATGACGCCGGATCGGACTGAAGCGACACGCCGCAGGTGCTATTGCAAACTTTGCAAAATCTAACTTACAGGTGCAAATCCGCAAAGCCCGAATTCAGCCGGTGCCTCACCCTCCGGCACAAATTGCGGGAAGAGAGCGTGGCCGAGGCCGAATCAGCCGCTGGTCAATCGCTTGAGAATCCCGGCATTGGCCGGCGGAAACCGGTAGTCGCCCAACTCGGAGCGGGGGATCCATCGGAACGGGGGGGCGGGGATTGCTGCGTCCGCCACCGGCTCTGCCGCCAGGAAGTGCAGGCGGACCGTTCCATGCTCGTACTGGTGGTCGAGTGTCGCGAGTGGTCGAAGGATTCGGACCTCAAGCCCTGTCTCCTCGCGACACTCCCTGGCCGCCGCGGCTTCGGGCGTTTCACCCGTGGCGATCTTGCCGCCCGGAAACTCCCAGTACCCGGCCAAGGCGACACCCGCCGGGCGCTGCCCGATGAGGACTTGCCCTTCGTGCTCGACGACCGCGATGGCAATGGGAGCGGGTTCCGGCATGTCACTGTGGATGCTGCGAGGCCGGCGGATCGCGGAATCTCGCCCAATCGATTCCCAACTTCCGCATGCGAGCGCGGAGAGTGTGCGGATTGACCTTCAACAGAGCGGCGACGCCGCTGGGCCCCTCGATTCGTCCACGAGTGGCCCGAAGAGCGGCTTCGATGTGGCGCCGGATGGCGTCGTCGAGAGGGCCGACTTGGGCGGGCTGAGGCCCGAGCGGTGCATGGTTGTCGGTGCGGGGCGGCAGCGGGCTGTTCTGCACACCCAGGGCCGTGGCAACCTCCAGGTTTTGCCCATCGCCGAGAATCGCCGCCCGGTCCATCACAGCCCCGAGTTCGCGGATATTGCCGGGCCATGAGTAGGAAACCAGCAGCCCGATGTCTTCATTGGTCGGCATCCGGGGAGTGAGGCCAAACCGGACTGCTGCGCGCTGGGCGAAGTGTCTGGCCAGGGCGGAGATGTCGCCGGTCCGTTCTCGTAGCGGGGGCAAGGACACGGAGAAAACGGCCAGACGATACCAGAGATCTTCCCGGAACTTTCCGTCGCGGACCATTCCCGAGAGGTCGCGGTGGGTTGCCGCCACAATGCGGACATCCACCGTGATCGGCCGCTGTGCGCCGACGCGCTCGAAACTGCCGTCCTGGAGCACGCGGAGGAGCCGGACCTGGGCGGCCGGCGGCAGTTCGCCGATCTCGTCCAGAAAGAGGGTTCCGCGATCCGCGCGCTCGAACCAGCCGCGGTGGGTATCCGTGGCGCCGGTGAAACTGCCCCGCTCATGTCCGAAAAGCTGCGAGTCGATCAGTTCGGGAGGAATTGCACCGCAGTTGACGCGCATGAACGGACCGCCGGAACGCTCCGACCGCGTATGGATCGCGCGCGCGATGAGCTCCTTTCCCGTGCCGGTCTCGCCGAAGATGAGCACGGGCACGTCGGATCGGGCGACCAGTTCGACACGCTCCATCACCGACCGGAGCCCGACATCGTCGCCCACGATCGTGTCGCCCAGGGCTTGCCGCCCCAGCCGGGTGAGGAGCGAGCGTTTGTCGGCCTCGGCCGCCTCGCGGAGCACTTCCATTTCGCGCAGCCGGCGGTCGTTTTCCAAGGCCACGGAAAACGGCTCCAGCAGCGCCAGGGCCAGCGTCGCGTGGTCCTCGCCGAACCGATCGCCGGGATGCGCCGCGAGAAGCAAGACACCTTCCGGGCCTTGCTGGTCTCGGAGCGGGCCGGCCAGAACTGCGGAGTCCAACTCCTGCGGGACCACCAAAGACAGGACGGATTGCGGAGGTTCGCGCCGATGGCCGGAAAGCATTTCGCCCCGGCTGCACCACGTGAGAACGCGGTTCAGATCGTCGCTCGAACACTCCGTCCGGGCGTGTTCGGGATGGCGGCTGGGGTCAACCAGGGCAACTGCCACGGTTTCAAGGCAGGAGCGGGCCTTGTCGATCCGACGCACGAGGAGCCCCCCCAGGGGCATTTGGCGCGAGAGCATCTCGGCGATTGCCGCGGCCGATTCGTCGATGCGAATGTGGCGGCAGGCCTCGCGCCAAACGTCCAACAGCAACTCGCGGAATCTCGCCATGGTTTTTTCCCGTGCCCCGCAACGGGAATTCTACTCGATTTCACGCAGCGGAACATCGCAATACGGACAGAAAAGGTACTTCCACAACCGAGCACCGCAATCCGCGGCGACGCATCCCAGGGCCGCAAAGGGCCTCGGCGGAAAGGCGCTTGAACAGCCGGGACATTCGATCATCGCCGGCACGCCGGCATGGCAGGCGGCGCACCGCTGGGGCGCATCGCCGCACAAGGCGATCGCCACCAGGACCTGCCCCGCGATCTCCGAGTCCGATGCCGTCGGCAGCCAGAGGCGGAGCAACTCGTCGCGGGTGAGCCGGCGCGAAGGGCCGAGTTGCGGGTCGTGCAGCAACGCGGCGTCGCTTGCGAGGCCGGCCAGCACGGAGAAATGCCCCAGCGGCGAGTCGGGCCGCAGGCGGTGATTGAGAATGACTCGGATGCCGCTGGCCCAGCAGGACTGAAGCGCAGGCCAGGGTTGCGAAGCCTGGATGACCGCCGCAGAGAGACCACGGCCTAGTGCGTGGCGCGCCAGCAGGGAGCTCCGCGCCGACCACGCCACACTACAGGCGCGCGGCCGGATCTCTTCCCAAATCCTCTCCTGGCTGATCTCCAAGCCCAGTGAAGCGTAGACCATCGCAAGGGCCGCTGCACCGCAGGTGCGATCGGACCCCGCAGGGAATTGCCTCTGGTAGGGGATTTCGAAGGCCATCACCCACTCACCGGCGCCTCAGCCGATCAGCACGCTGGGACAGCCGGAGACAACGAGTCCGCCGTCCGCCGCCTGATCTCCTATCCGTGCCGCGGGACGGCCGCCGATCAATACGGTCGGGCTGCCGCTGACGATCGGCAGTGCCGGAGCGGGAGAGGGCGCCGCGTCGCCCATCCGCAAGGTCGGCATGCCGCGCGCAAGGACTGTCGCGCGGCCCGCCGGCTCGCCGTTGGCGCCCAAAGGCGCTGTCGCTACGGCCCGAGGACTGGTGCGCGGCTCGAGGGCATGTGCGGCGGGTTGCGGCATGTTGGTATTCTCCAGGCAGGATTTCCAAACGGCAGTTCTTCGACACCCGTCCCAATTGTTCATCATGGTCCGCGCGGGGACCCAGGTCGGCGAGACAAAACTCCCTCGCGCTGCGCCACGCACGCCGGTTTGCATCAAGGTTAGCGAGTTTTCGGGCTGCCTCGATTATGGCGATTTTGTCTTCTTTGCCAGGGCCACGCGCTCGCCGATCGGCGGATGGCTGCGGAAGAGGGCCACCTCGAGCCAGTGCGGATCGGGATTGTCCTTGTTCAGGCGCGCGAGCTTGCGGAAGGCGGCGACAAAAGCAGCTCTCTTGCCGGTGCGCTCGAGGGCGTATCGATCGCACTGCCGCTCGAAGTGCCGGCTGACGGCATTCTGCAAGGGTCCGACCACTGCTCCAAACGCCGCCAGGATCAGCAAGAGCATCGGCAGCGCGAAGACGGGCAACTGGGCGTAGCGGAAGACCCCCTGCGCATGCTCGACCCAGTCGGCCAACGCCCGGTCCGAAAGCCAAAACCCCACGGCCGTGAACAGCAGGCCGGCGCCGATCAGCTTGTAGATGTGGTTGAAAACGTGATGTCCGACTTCATGGGCAAAGATCACCTCAATCTCGTCGGGACTGAACTTGTCGAGGAGCGTGTCGCCGAGGAGCACGCGACGAGTCCGCCCCAGTCCGGCGAGCATGGCGTTGGCCTTGACGGTCTCTTCGCTCAGTGCAATGCGGTAGACTCCTTCGATCGACAGCCCGGTGTCCCTCGACAACCGGCCGAAGCGGTCTGCCAACTCCGGAGCGTCGAGCCGCTCGATCTTGTAGAACAGGGGAAGAATCACGACGGGCATCAGTTGCCCGAGTATGACGCTGACCAGGAAGAAGGCCGCGGCCGCGACGAGCCACCACCAAGAGCCGGTGGTCCAGATGATCCAGTACAGGCCCAGGACTATCGCGGCGCCGAAGGCGGTGGCCAAAGCGAGCCGCTTCAGATAACGCACCGCCCAACCGCCCAGGGTAAGGTTGCTCAGGCCGAACTGATGCTCCAACAGGTAGTCGGCCTTGAAAGACAGCGGCAGGGAGACCAATGCGTGGAGCAGGGTGAGAATCAAGAAGAGCGCGACGAGACGGAGCGAGTCGCAGCGGTCGAGAATCGCCGACCCCGACAGCCATTGGTTGATCGGGCGCGCGAACAAGGTGGCCATCAGGAAGAGGTAAAGGAAATCGAGCCCTTTGTCCATGAGGTTGGATTTCAAGGACAAGTGCCCGTATTGCCTCGCCTCGGCCAGTTCCTTGGGCGACAACTCGCTTGAGTCGTCGCGAGCCTTGTTGTTCGGCTGCCTTGGTGTTTCCGGCGCTACTGGTTGGGTCTCATCGGTCAAAACGTTGTCTCCGTTCGGATTTCGGTCGGCGGGTTTCCAAGCAACAGGCACGCCTCACGCGCCGTGGCGGACGGCACGCGGAGCGTGCCTGCTACCAGCGCTACCGCTTACTTCCCGAACATCTCCTTCCGTACGGATTCGAGATCAACGCCCAGGACTTCGTGGGCCAGGGCGGCGAGCGTTTTCATGTCGGCCTGCACGTGGACGGTGCGATGCAAGTGGGTGAGCGACTGCCCGGTCTTCATTTCCGTGGCCGGCGAAAGCGACTCGATCTCGTAGAAAGCCCCGAGGCCCTTTTTGCCGGGTCCGGGCGGGCCGTCGTTGTAGGAATTGGCCACGTCGCCGCGGTAGGGTTCCTCCTGTTTGCCCCACATGTTGTTCAGGTAGTCGGCCTTGGCCGGGTCTTTGGGCATCGAGAATTGCACCAGGGTGAGCGCCTGGCCGTCGAAATCGATCGAACCCAGCACGTTCTTCGCGCGGGTCTGGGAAGTGCCGATCTTGGATCGGAAAGTGCCGTCGGCCATGAAGAGGATTGCCTCCGGGGTGACCTTCAAACGTTCGGTCGGCACTTCGCCGAAGTAGTCGGACTTGACCACGGGGCCGAGTTTCTTCTCGTCGCCGGCCTTGTAGGGGACGATCACGACGGTTTTTGGGCCGGCGTTGAGCATTCCGAGCATCCAGATCGACACCAGCCCTTTTTCCTTGGTCGTCGCGCGCCCGATATTAGTGATCGTATTGATCGTCTCATAGCCGACTTTCTTGACTTCGCCTTCGGCCAGCGTCTTCGCGGCCGCCTTGCCGAACAGTTCGGGGAAATCGTTCTTGCCGAGCAATCGCGCGACGCGGATCACCGAAAAGTCGAATTTCGTGCCGGAGGCATTTTCGAACTGCATGCGGCTTGCCATGCGGCAGGCGGCGGCTTCCGGAGTCGACGTGACCTCGAAGGGGCCGTCGTTGAAGGCGGGCGGAGTGAACCAGTTGTCGAGGGTTTGCTCGGCGCCGGGCTTGAACCAGAGGCTGAAAGGGCCGCCCTCGGGCGAGAGCCACAAGCGATCCTCGGCGCCGTAGTTGTTGAAATGCGGGTTTTTCTCGCCGCTCTCGATAAACTCGCGGTTGATGTAACCGAAACTGGGTCCCTCGGGGCCGCTCGACGTCGAGGTCATCACGCGTCCCTGCCACTCGGGGCAGACGGCGACGCGGGCCCCCTCCTTGTTGCTCAATTCGACGACCTTGGTGTGTCGCGAGAGGAACTCCTTTGCTTCGCGATACGACATAGCATTGCCTTTCAAGTTCGCCCCGCACGCTGTGCTGCCGACAACCGCCACCGCCACCGCTGCCAGCAGGCACGGCCGTCCCTGGGGCAGGATCCAACGGGAAGTAAACATTTTGGGCCTTTCAGGAGAATCGGCTGCCGTGGGAAAAACCGCGGAAAGTCCGTCTCTCGCCAGAATACCGCCCGACTGTGCCGCCAGCCAGCCCCGCCGGACACCAGTCGGTCCGCGGGCCCGATGCGGACCGGTTTCACGCAACGCATTGACGCCTGTTGCACGAAACGGGCAGCTCGGCGCAACTTCAGTCCGGCTCGGCATTTAAGGTGGCTAGTTCGACCGACGTCCGCGTAGTAGTTCTGAGGGACGTGTTGCGTGAACGTCTTCACGTTGGCAGGCATGCGGTTGTCGGGCTACGCCTGCCAGGGATCGCGTTCCGGGCGGGAGCGGAGGCTGTTGATTCGGCACGCTCCGCCGCTGCCTGCCGGCCTGGAAGATGCGGCCGGTCTTTTTCATGGCGTCGTCGAGGCGCTGGCAATTGGCGATTGTCAGTCCGCAGGGCTTCTCGCTATAGACGTCCTTGCCGGCCTCCGCGGCCAGGATCGACGCCGGCGCGTGCCAACGGTCGCCGGTGGCGATCAGCACTGCGTCGATATCCTGCCGGGCGAGCAGTTCGCGGAAATCGCGGTAGAGCGCGCAGTCCTGGTTGCCGTAGTGCTTGTCGACGAGCGTCTTGCCGGCATCGCGGCGTCTTGCCTGCACGTCGGCAATCGCCAGGCACCGCACGTCGGGCATGGCGAGCATGGCGGCGATGTCATACGTGCAACGGGGGCCGATGCCGATCACGCCCAACGAGATCTTTTCGCTGGGCGCCACGGCGCCGTCGGCCCCCAAGGCGGACGAGGAGATCAACGAGGGCAGTGATACGGCCGCCGCGGCTGCCGCCGAACCAGCCAGAAACTCGCGCCGCGTTGTGCTTGGTTGCTTGCTCATGATAAGGCTCCTGTCGAGGATTACTCTTTGTCTAAGGCATTCAGAATGAAAACGCCGGCGCCAGGTCCATCGCGGCGGGGCTGATCGAGCGAACCGTGTTGGACGGCGGGAATTTCGCGACAAGCTTCGTCGGTGTTGCAAAATTTCGGGCGGAACGACTTTCTGTAACTGTGCTGTGGATCAGGAGTTGGGACTTGGAGGGTTTCCGTAAGTTGGCATCGCCCGACAGGGGGGCGTTGCATAAATGGGCCGCAGATCCTGCCGCGAACGGGGAGTGGCATGCGATCGGTACGAGGTCTTGTAAGGCACGGGGGATGGTGATCGGGGAGCACACTGCTGATTTCCGGCGTGGCGGAGTGGATAGGGGATGCCCTGGGAGATTCCGCTTGGCGCAACGGCGGTGCGCGCGAATCCGCCAGGGCAGGTCGTTATGGACGTATGTATAGCAGAAGAGGTGGCCCAATTTCAAATGAATTCTTGGCGGATTCGGGGTTCGTCCGCCAGAGGCACTTGGGCGGGGCGGGGAGCTTGCCGCCGCCTCGCGCGGCTGCTGGGGCTTTCGAGTGGGCGGTCGGTGAAGAAGAAATCGTGCGGGTGACCAAATGGGGTCTTGATCTTTGCGGAGGGCGTGCTATCCTCGGGGCAGATTTCTGAACATGTGTATAGTATCCTCCGAAGCGGAGGTTTTCCGGTGCCGGGACTGCCGGGCTCCGGGGAACGGCGCGGCGAAGCCCCGATTCAAGGCCGCCCAGATGAGGTGAGGACTTCTTTCCACAAAAAGGCGCGAACTGGCGTTTCTAGCGCAAGCTCGGACTCGCCTCGCGCGCTAGCGCAGCATCTTGGCTCCCCTGGTCCGTTGCACGGGAGGGCAGCATCTCAACTCCCCTCTCCCGCGCGCGGGAGAGGGGCAGGGGGTGAGGGCGGTCGGGGCCGTGTTCGTGTCTCAATTCCCAGCGTCGCTGCCGGAGTGAAGGCTCGACCGCGCAGCTCGCACGCGACAGGCCACGATTGCTCAAGAAATCTCCGCGCGCGTGCCGCGCAAGGCGAGTGGGCAGGCCGCTCGCTCGGGCTGCGCGCCGAGCGATCTGGTCGGTCCCGTATGCCGAGCGGGAGCTTGGTGGCGAAACGTATCTCGTTCGAACAAGGCGAACCGCTGGCACGGTCCCGTTCGGCAAACGGGACAGTTCTTGGTGAAACAACCATCGATGAGGGAGGGTTTGGATTATGGCGAACAACAGCAGACCGTCGGCGAACGCGAAGAAGTTGGCGGAGTTGAAGCAGGCGCTTGCGGAGATTCTGGGGGAGGCAACCCGGCGGGGTTTCCACGGCAAGGCGTGCATCGGGGTGAAGGTGCAGGACGGCGCGATCCAGCAGATCATCCGAACGATCGAGCGGGTGAACCGGTAATCGACGGCGGAGCGAAAGGGCCGTAGGGCCGAAGAGGCTGTCGATCGAGGACGGAGTGCCGGGCAAGTGTCTCCTTAAGTGTCGGGCCGGGATTTTCGGAGCCGGCTCGTTGGTCCGACCGCAGGTCTCCGTAGGAAAAGAGGCCCGCGGTCGGTAAGGCGGGCACGGTCGGGAGACCGTGCCCGAGCGCGGTGTGTGGCACGGCACTCCGTGGCGTGATTCACGCCGCAAAGCGTCGTGCCACTCTGGAAGAGAGCAGGCGGAGCCTGCAAGACCGTGTGCTACCAGGCTGAGCCTGGGAGCAAGAGGCAATCGGCGTCGGTGCGGAGAAATCGGGGGGTGGCACAAATTCTCGCTTGACAGCGCCGGAAAGACCGGATAGGATTAACTATACACACGAACAGTTATTTTCGGCGGGTATCCAGAAGAGCCCACGAGGTATCCCGAAGAGCCCGCCGCCGGACGCAGAGGCGTTTCCGGCGGCGGGCTTTTTTTGTTGCGCAGAGGAGCAGAACTATGTGCAGTCGAAGCGATGCGTCGCCGGTCCCTCTTCTTTGGGAAGCGTATTGGAACCAGGGGAAGAGCCAGGCGCAGCGGAACCCGATCGTGGAGCACTACTTCCCATTGGTGTCGGGGATCGTGAAAGAAACCCTGCGGCGTCTGCCACGGAGCATCGACCGCCACGCGATCGAGTCGGCGGCGGGAGAGGGGCTGATGGAGGCCGTCGAGCGGTTCGAAGTCGGCAGACGATGCGGTTTTCCCGCGTATGCCGGCCGCGTCATGCGGAGCCGGATCCGAGACGCGCTGCGCCGGATCGCGGGGGACCGTCTCCGCCGCTCTAGCCGAGATGTGGAGCAACTGTGCGCGGAAGAGTCGCTTGTGCCGGATTTGGACGACGTGCCCTGGCAAGCAACCGTCGGCTCACCCGCGCCCGGGACCGCGGGCAGGCTCCCGCTTCTGGCCGTGGTCGACGGGCATGCCTATCAGCCTCTCGATCTGAGGGCGAAGGCGATCCTCCATTTGCGTTTTTCCGCAAGATTCCGGCAGCGAGAAATCGCACAAGTCCTTGGGATTACTCAACCTCGCGTCTCGCAGATCCTGCGGGAAGTGCCCATCGCATTACCGGCTGAGTGGCTCCCGCCTCTTGCCGCGCTCGACGGGCACGCCTATCGGGCTCTCGACCTGAAGGCGAAGGCGATCCTTCATTTATGCTTTTCCGCGAAATTCCGGCAGCGAGAAATCGCGCAACTCCTCGGGATTACTCGACCTCGGGTGTCGCAGCTCCTGCGGGAAGCGATCATCGCCTTACATTCCGAGCGGGCCGGTACGTATATATATGTACAGACCAATCGACGCCGCGGGAATTGACGGGCAGGGTGGCGCGCGCTGGGGTCGAGTGTCGCGGGTGCGCCCAACGGCGCAACCGCGGGTTTCCGGCCGAGTTGGGGAGACCTTCGGTCAGGACAGCGGGCACGGTCGAGAGACCG
This sequence comes from Pirellulales bacterium, assembly GCA_013360685.1. GTDB lineage: Bacteria > Planctomycetota > Planctomycetia > Pirellulales > Thermoguttaceae > JABWBD01. The sequence continues at coordinate 7,494 of JABWBD010000035.1, read as the reverse complement.
TGCCCGAGCGCGAGTGGCCAACGGAGAGAGGTGGAGCGATGACGGAAAGGCTAATCGACAGAAAGATGTCTGCCAAGGCAACTGGCCCACCGAGCCTGCCGAGGCAGGCTTGGAACCTGGCGAGTGCGTTGGCCGGATTCGTGGCCGACGGTTGTCGGACGGTGACGGCGGAGGAGTACCGCCGGCGGCTGGAAGTGTGCGACGCGTGCGGCGAGCGCCGCGGCGACCGCTGCCTGAAATGCGGGTGCCGATTGTCGCTGAAGGCACGGGGCCGGGCGTTTCGATGCCCCCTGGGCAAGTGGGAAGAGCTGTGAAAGGGAGCGCAGAGACAGCGGGGCCGGTTCAGCGAGTCGGCCGGCGTGGTGTGCGATCTCGGCTGATTGTTCGAATGACCATTACCGCAGGAAGGAGAAGGCCATGAGCCATTGGTGGTGTTGCTGCAAATGCCCGGATTGTAGCGAGGAGACCGGCACGTGCTGCGCGTGCGCCTGTCACTCACTATGCGTCTGGTTCACTCCCGGAGACCATGACTGCCCCGTGCAGTCGGCGGAGGTCGATTTCGACGCCTACCACGGCGGATATCGGGGGACGCTGGCGGGATACGACTTCTACTACTACTTCGAGCGCGACGAATACGGCCGTTGTTGGTTCAAGCTGAGGTCGGACTCGCTTGGCTATCCGGAGGGCTATGAGCAAGCTTGGGAGATCGGCAGCGACGACAGCTACACCGGCGGCAGGGGGGATCTTACCTGCAAGAGCCTGTCAACGTGCGTAGAGGCCCCGGCGCTTTACAGCGAGTCGGGAGGAGACGCCGACAACTGCACGGGCGGCCAGTTTTGTACAGAGTGCGTGGAATGGATTACGCCGATGGAATGCGATACCTGCCAGTGTCTCTGTGAGTGCATCTGCATCACCATGCGGATTGGTGCTGACATCTGCTTCGGTAAGGCGTGTTGGGATGAGTACGAACAGGCTTATGTCGGCGAGGTCGCTTGCGTAAACTCTGAATATGATTTTGGAGGAGCGCCGTACAGAACCGTTCCTGTCACGTTTCCCATACGCGCATACGGCGAAGTGTGCGATGGGGAATCTGACTGCGATCCCTACGACACTCGATGTGTCATTGGCATTGGCGTGGACGGCGAGGATCCAAGCAACTGGCAGTTCATGTCGAACTGCGAGTGGCGAGCCGTGAACTACTCGTGGGAGTTTTACGCCGACTACACGGATGCTGTTGTCTTCATTCGCTGCGCTCGCTGCTACGAAGACTGCCAATCCATCTTGTTGCGGTGTTGCGACGAAGAGCTGCCCACAACGCTGTTCGCCTCGTTCGCTGAGTGGAGGGTTCCTGGTTTTGGCGAAACCTGCGAGGCGCGAACAGATCGCGTATCACTCCACTGGACTGCGTTTGACTCAACCGCCGGTCTGCCTGCGTGGTACACGGCCGAGCCAACGAATCCCAACTCGAAATATTACATGTTTGTGTCGGGGTGGTTCCAGTTAGATGGGATGTCTGAACAACTGCGGATCTATGCGGTGCCGTGCCCTACAAATAGCCTCCACGTTACTCCAGGTTGCGACATAACAAAAGTCCCTTGGGTCTACGGGTTAATTTCCGACAATCCAAATACATTGTGTCTCTTACACGGTGGAAGCTGTGAAGATTCGTGCTCTCCGGTGTTTCTTGAGTTTGCTATGGGCTGCCGTTGTTTTCTTGCAAACGCCGGCTTAACCATCACGATAACGGAGTAGTCCCATGCCCGAGTGCTTACGTTACAGGGGTCGGCTCCGTGAGATTTGCGAAGGCACTGCCGATCTGCCGCCCGAGAAAATTCGGTGGTATCAGCAGAGACTGAATTTAGCGGATGGCTCGCCTGGGTCACAAGGCTTGAAAGACTCTGGCGGCGAAATCAAGCGGAATCGCAAAGGTGGCTGTGGTGGTTGCCGAAAACGCAAATCCGCGTTGAACCGCGTGGCGAACGGACTTGGGAACGTTGTCGAGAGATTCACGCGTTGGACCGGGATCAAGCGGTTGGTGGACGCGAGGGCGGACGCTCGCCGCGAAAAACTGGCGGCGGAACTGCTGGCAGATACGGAAATCATCGTCAAGAGCTTCATGCGGCAGGATTCGCTCTTGCGATTCGTGCGGTCAGTGCGGCGATTTTACCCGACGTTGCCGATCCGCGTGGTCGATGACTCATCCAAAATGACTCCCGATGGAGAAGCGGTGAAGGCTGCGCAAGGCGTGACGTGGCACTCAATGCCGTTCGACTCTGGATTGCCGGGCGGGCGCAACTTGGCGGTGCGGCAATCGCGCGCCAAGTATGTAGTTGTTTGCGACGACGACTATGAGTTCACCACCGACACAGACCTTGCCGCCCTGTTACTGCCGCTCCATGCAAGCAATATCGACCTTTGCGGCGGGTTGGTGAGGATGGACGGCAAGGTCGCGCAGAACTGGTGCGGACGGCTGAGCTTTCAGGAATCGAGGGGAAAGCGAACGATCCGGATGCGGGCGGACAGGTTGGTTGAGGAAGAGATCGAGGGTGTCCGCGTCTACCGCACCGACATCACGTACAACTTCTTCGCCGCGCGCCGCGCCGTATTGGCTGCCTATCCGTGGGACGAACGGTACAAGATCACTTGCGAACACTTGGACTCGTTTCTGACCTGGAAGATGGCGGGCGTGCGGGTGGCGTATACGGTGGATTGCGTGTGCAACCACGTACACTCCGGGGACGCGGCCTACCAGCAGAAGCGAAAGCGGAACACCAGCGACCTGCTGTTGAAGAAATGGCAGGCAAGCGGGCGGACAACAGCACCGATCACCAGGTTTCCAGGGATCTGATCTCATGTTCTTCCTCGAGAAAGCGACCACTCCGATCGACGTTATGCGGCCGTTTGGCTGGGCGGGAGACCATTTGATTTGGGCGGGCGCCAGGAGCGTTATTGAACGCCACGGGATCGAGTTCAGGCAGTTGGCAGGCGACCGAGAGATCCGGGCCGCCCAGGATCGCGCAAGCAGGCTCTACGTCTACGGGAGCGGCGGATTCTGCCGGGAATATCACAGCATGCCGGAACAACTCCGTCCGATCCTGGATGTGTACCCATCGATCGTGATACTGCCATCCAGTTTCGAGACGTCCTACGAGCCCGTCGCACGATTCATTGCCGACCTGCCGCGGCACGTCATTGTCTTCTGCCGGGAACGATACAGTCTGGAGATGGTCCGCGCATGTTCTCGATTTCCGGAGAACGTGTTTCTGGAGGAGGATACCGCGTTTCAGTTCGACTACTCGCCGTGGTTGCGGTCGCGGGGCGGCAAGGGCTGTTTGCGGGAATTTCACGCCACCAAGGGAATCGACAAGCGGTTTCCCAGCCTGATGAAGATGCTGGACATCATCCGCCGCCATGAAGAAGTGATCACCGACAGGACGCACCTGGCGATTGCCGCGGCGATGCTGAAGAAGAGGGTCGTGCTATACCCCGGAAGCTATCACAAGGGACGTGGGATCTACGAGTTTTCGCTTTCGCGGTTCTCGCACGTGAGGTTCGTTGAGCTATGAACATCATTATCCTGACCATCGGCCGCAGCGGTTCGACGATCGCGGCCAAAATGCTGTGCGAGCTCGGCTGGAGCCTCGCCGGCGCCGATGAAGCGTATGCGGAACACGTCGGGTTTCGCGCGATCAATAGCAGACTCGTTCGAGGCGCGCTGCTGTCGCCGGCGGAGGCCTCGCGATTCCTGCGGTCGCTTCGCGAGCCTTGGGTCATCAAGGATCCTCGACTCGTGCAGACTTGGCGGCAGTGGAAGCCGTATCTGGACGGCAAGGGGAATCTCTTGCTATGGCTGGCGCGCGATCTGGAAGCCGTGGAGACGAGCATCCGAAAGCAAGGGTGGGGGATGCCCTCGGCGCGAGGCCTGCTCTTGCGAGGGCGTACGCTGGGCGAGCATACGGCCGAGTGCCAGGCCTGTTTCGATGCCTGGAGCGGCCCGAGAGCCAGAGTCGCTTTTGAAGACCTCCGAAAGGCCGTCCTGCTTTTCGATCCCTCGCGAGGCACGCATCCATCGAGTCGTTCCCGTCCATGATTGCGCCATAGCACCAAGGAAACGCCGGCCAAGGCCGTGGGGGCAGCCGGCGCGAATTGAGGACCAGCAAGATGAATCCCAACGCAACGGGGAGGCCCACGAGCTTTCTGCAACAGGCGAAGGGGCTTCGGGAGGCTGCGGACGAGGGGACTGCAATGGATCGGGAAGCGTGGGGTGAGCCGTTGTCGAATTCCGAGAATACCCTCGTGCCGGGAGGGCCGCCAGGTCGGCCATGGTACGGCCGGGGTGATACGACCGGCAAGGGCGGGGCCGGGCTCGGCGGTGAGGCGTTGGGCGGCGGCAGGCAGCGGCCGAAGGCCGTCGGCACGCCCGTGGAGGTGCGGAGAAGCGTGCAGCAGGCGGCGCGGATGGTGAGGCGTCACCGAGGGATGTTTTCCTATAACGGGCAGGTGCCGCCGTTTCTGACGACGGCGAGTCTCATGGACGACACCAAGCGGCTTGCTTCGATGCTGCCCGCCGACACGTCGGCGATCATCGGCGTGGCCCGGAGCGGGCTCTGCCCTGCAACGATGGCATCGATGCTCTTGCACCGGCCGCTGATGGTTTTCCGGCAGAACTCAAGCGACATCATCGACGGCGGGAACGGCTGGCGGCTCACCGGGAATACGACGACGAAGGGGCCCGTGGTCGTCGTCGACGATACTTGCATGACGGGCAACTCGCTCAAGCACGTGATGCCGCTTGTGCGACAGAGATTCCCGGGAGCGATCAGCGCAACGGTCTACTGCAATCCGACAGCCAAGACCCGGCCCGACTTGTTCGCTCGCGAGCTCCCCTGGCCGCACGTTCTGGAGTGGAACCTGTTCAATTCGATCCTCACGCCCCAGTGCGCCACGGATTTTGACGGGATCCTTTGCGAGGAATGCCCGCCGGGAAGCGACGACGACGGCCCCAGGTACCTGCGATTTCTCCAGCAGGCAAGGCCGCTGTATCTCACGCGCCGCGTGCCGATACCGCTGGTGGTGACGGCGAGGCTGGAAAAGTACCGGCCGCAGACGTTGGAGTGGTTGAATCGGCATGGGGTTGCGGTTGACCGTCTTGTCATGGGCCCGTGGTCGTCCGTACGGGAGAGGACGATCGAGAACGTCGTGCGGTTCAAGGCGGACCAGTACACGGCGTTCTTGAAGAGACGGCACGCGCTGATGCCGCCCCTGTTCATTGAGTCCTGCCCGCATCAGGCGCAGAGAATTGCTCAACGGGCGCGGGGATTGGTCGCTTGTCCGGCGGCCGGGAAGGTGTTCCGATGAGATTGCTGTCGATGGACCGGTTCGCGTTGATCTTTGATGGCCTTCGGGAGAAGCGCGTAGGCGTTGTCGACGGTTTCGGCAATCCGGGCGATCGGCTCCTGGACGCCGCAGCTCGCCAACTGCTGGACGCATTCGGAATCCGGCACGTCACGGTCAATCCCTTTGCCGACGCGCCGGGGACGTACCCCGCGGACGTCCTGCTCCTGGCCGGCGGCGGCTCGATGGGAGGACCACGGCAGTGCGTGCTGATTCGGCAGCGGGCACTGGAACATGGTCTGCCGTGCATCGTCCTGCCGCAGTCTTTCCACGCGCCGGAGGAGTGTGCCGCCTACGAGAAGGTCTACGTTCGGGAACGGGCGAGCCTGAACCTCTGGCCGCCGGGAATTCTTGGGCCCGATTTGGCGCTGGGCTACGACTTTCCGGCGATGCCTGCGCCGAGGTTTGATCGCGGCGTGTTCCTGCGGGCTGACGGTCATGCGATGTTCGCCGATCGCGGGGCGGTCGACCCGGCCGCCTTCTGCTATACGCCGCAGGATTATTTCGCCTTCGTGGCGGCCTACCGCCATATCGTCACGGACCGGCTCCACCTGGCGATTGTGGCGCTCGGACTGGGAAGAAAGGCCACGCTCCTGCCCGTCGCCTATCACAAGAATCGCTCCATGTGGGAGACGTGGCTTAAGGATCTTGGCTGTACGTGGTCGGATCGACCGAGTTGAGGCTTCGCAATATCTGTCTTTCTCCGGCAAAGAGCCGGGGACTTGAATTCACAATCACCAACCAACGACGAAAAGGTTTTTGTCATGGAATCCCTGTTTACCCAAGGCGGAGAGTGTCAGTGTGTGTATCCGGACGAGTGCGGCGATGCGGGCGGTTGCGGACTGGGGATCAGCGCGGTTGACCTGGCGACGCCCTTCGGTTTCGGCCACGCGCGGTTCTTCAACGAGAGACTGATCTCGACCTGCGATCCGGAGTGCGAGCCGGTGAACTTCGATTTCGGCAACGGCTACAACTGGCTGGCCTCGGACTGGCCGTACGTGCTGGACAAGTGCGGCCCGCCGGTCATCGTCGTCTTGCCGCCCAGGCGGATGCTGCGGTTCTGCATCAATGAAACGACGCCTTACGGCGAGTATGACTACGTCTACAAAGCGGGTGGGTGCGGCGACTGCCCGGACCCGGGATTCGCCGATCCCAAGGAAGAGAGGTCGGCGGACCAACTCCGCTACGAGTTCTTCTATGCGGAAGACCAGTTCACGCTGAAAGACGCCGACGGCAGCATCTGGCGATTCCTGGGGTTCCGGCCGGACCGAGCGGAGCGGGGACGGTTCAAGAGTTTCGAGTCGGGGTCGCTCAAGGCGGAGGTCACGGCATACACCAGCGAAGGCCACATCGGCCATGTCCATCTGTCGGAGGAGAAGATCGGCGAAGGCGATCTGAGCTATTCCTACGCGCTGGGCAGCGACGGCGTGGAACGTCTGACGCGCGTGGAGTACACCGGTCCGACCGTGGACGGCAAAGAGGCCCACCTGGCCGTGGAATACACGTATTACGGCAGCGGCGATCCGCACGGGAGCTTGGGGGATCTGAAGACGGCCACGCAAGAGCAGTTCCTGGGCGGTGCTTGGGTCGCCACGGACACCTGGTACTACCGCTACACGAACGTGGATGGGGCGCACCGCGTGAGGTTCCCGTTCGACCCTGAGGCTTTTGAGCGGCTGAAGAGCGATCCGGCGGTCTCCGATCCTCTTACGGCCAGCGACGCCAAAGCAAGCGAGTACGCCAACCGCTGGTTGGAGTACGACGCCTCGGCTCGCGTCAACTGGGAAAGCATTCTGGGCAGCCCCGAGACCACGTTCAGCTACGAGGACGGCGACCAGAGCGATAGCGACTTCAATGCGTTCAAGCTCAAGACGGTGGCCACGCGGTCGGACGGGCTGGTGCGGACCACGTACCGGAACTTCCATCGGCAGTTGCTGCTGGAGGAGACGAAGGAGAGCGCCTCGGCGACGGAGAGTTTTCTGGATTACCGCCAGTATGACGGCGACGGCAACCTGGTGCTCCATGCCACGCCGGCGGCGTTGGCCGGATACTCGGTGAGCGGGTACACGGTGGCGCCGCAGTATCGATCCGAAGGGGGCC
>JABWBD010000419.1 GCA_013360685.1 Pirellulales bacterium | reverse complement strand
ACAGCACCAAGAAGATCGCCAACGAGCAGTAAGGACTCTTCCACATCACCTGTTGCTCCAGGCAGAGTTCGCGGAGTGCTTGACACCGAATTGCTGTGTTACGATATTACCACGGCAAGGAATATCAGCACGCCTAACCCGAAGCGCAAGCGAGGGGCTCCTGCTTGCACTTCCTTGCCGAGTTGAGCATCTTCCTTGCCGGGGTAATATTACCACGGCGTCATTGGTCTCGAAAGAATCCTCGACAAGGAGGTCTGTCCAAGATGCCCAAACGGCGGAGGACGCCATGACAAACCACCGGGTCGCGAGTTTCAAAGCACGCAAACGGTGCAGACCATGCCGGCGACGGGTTTCCGTTGGTTTGCCGCGCAGCGGCAACCGGCACGTTGCCGGTCCCGGTTCCAACATGTCCAACACGAGGCGGCTCCTTAATGCCGCCGTTCTGATTCTGTTGGCGTTCTATGGCGCCGCCGAGGCGCAGCAACCGCAGGAAACGGTGCCCGCGTCGTTCAACGCAGCGCCGGAGCGAGACAGTCGTTTTCCCCTGCTGCTCGTGGATACCTCGCTGATCGCCGGGAACAACGGGGTAGGCCTCTCCGTGTGCGAGGCCGTCAGACACCCGGACAATCCCATCATACGACTGGGCACGCCGGGATCTCCGGGCTCATCGCGGTGCGATTTCGACGGCTCCGTGTACTACATCGATGGCAAGTTCCGGATGTGGTATCAGGCCGTTCCGGGCGGTAACGCGTATGCCGAGAGCAGCGACGGCCTCCATTGGGTAAAGCCGAATCTCGGCCTGGTTTCCTTTGGAGGCAACAAGAACAACAACCTTGTGCCCATGCCCGGCCGCGCCATGGTTCTCCACGATCCGGCCGATCCCGACCCGCAGCGGCGGTTCAAGAAGACGGTTGGGAAAGGGAATCCCAAGGAGGGTGGCCGGGAATCGCTCTGGACCGTGGCTTTCAGCAGCGACGGCCTCTGCTGGAACACGCTCCAGCGGCCGGATCCCGAAACATGGGAGAACGCCGAATCCCAGGTGCTGGCACGCGTGGGCGGCCGGTGGGTCATCTACACGCAAGGGGTGACCCAACACGGACGGGCCGTCATGGCGTTCCACTGCGACGACATCGACCGGCCGCCGTGGCAATGGACCAAGGAAATCGTCTGGACGCTCAGCGACAAGTACCCCCTCTACGAGACCCACCACGGAATCAAGCCTTGGGCAAGGCCGGGCTTGACCATTGGGATCTACGGCGTCTTCCACAATCGGCACGAACTGTGCGACACCACCTGCGACCTGGGACTGGTCCTCAGCCACGACGGGTTCCGCTGGTGGGAGCCGTGGCCGCTGGCCACCCTGCTGCGACGAGGCCCGGCCGGCGCGTGGGACTCGACCTTCCTCGTCCAAGGCGCCCCCTGCTTTATGAACGTTCGAGACAAGACTTATCTCTACTATTCCGGGGAGAACACGGGGAACGTCGGCGACCTGATGCAAATCGGGCTTGCCACGCTCCGCCGCGACGGCTTCGGCTACTTGGGCATCGACATCGGCTGGAGCTATGTCCAGCCGCCGCCGCGGCGAGCAAGCTTCGTCACCGCTGCCATCCGTATCCGCGACAAGGCCGCACAGCGAGTCCTTCTGAACGTGGAGAACCTCAGCGCGAAAGAGAGCCGGTTCGTGCAAGTGGAACTGCTCGACGCGCAGGGGGAGCCCCTGCCAGGGTACGCTCTGGCCGACGCGGACCGCGTCACGCGCGACGGCATCGCCGTGCCCGCCACTTGGCGCGGCGAGGCATCGCTGAAGAATCTTCCAACGGACCTCATCCGTCTGCGGATTCACCTGCAAGGGGGCAGGGACCGGCCGGACAGCCCTCGGATCTACGCTGTTTACTTCCAGGAACCGCCCGCGATCGAGCAGTGATCACGAATACCTAGGCCTTCGGCCCGCCATAGCGGACGATCACCGCCGCGTCGTAGCCGCCGTCGTGCTCGCCGCAGGCATAGCGGCAGAATGCCGGGCCGTCGTAGTAGCCGCCCGCCGGACTGCCTTGGGTCACGCGAAACCTCACGCTGAGGGCAACCTCGCGCTGCGGCGCGGCGCCGACCAGCAGTTGCCACCGCGAATCGGCCGGCCCCGAGCCAGTCCAGCCGCCGTCCTCCGCAATCCATGCAGCGCCCTGGGGCCGGATCGGTTCCCAAGTTTCGAGCGTTGCCTTGTCCAGCGGGATCTCGCCGGCGCCGGCCAGCCCGCTGCCGACAACCATCAAAAGCACCCATACGTTTTTCATGGCAGTGTGGAGTCCAAGGGTTGCAGAGTGGTTGGTTCGCCCTTTCTTGCCCAAAGCCAGTCTTGCAGATTTCATTCCGCCCGTCGAGGGCTCCGGGAACAGGCGTGCAGCAAGTCTTGCCGGCAAAGCGATGCACAAGCATCCATTGGCCCACGGATGGCAGCGCCGCACCACGGATGAAAAGCGAGAAACATCCGTGGTGCGGCGCTGCCATCCGTGGGCCTGATGCAATCAGCGACCGCATGCTGCCGCGGCCTTGCGGGGCCAACATCCACAGACAAGAATACCGTCAGAGACGCGTTCATGGGGCTGCCGCAATTCGAGCAAGTCGGACAATCCATGTTGGTGATCCATCGAGGGTAGAAGTCATGCAATGCGACTGCCGAGTGTTCCTGCGCCTGGCGTTGGGAGGTGTTGCCCTCGCGCTGGCTCCGATTGCCGATGCGGGCGAGAACCGTGCCCTGGAGCCGGCCAACTACGCGCGGCCCTTTGAGCCGTCGACGCGCCCGGCGTTCATCCCGCTGCCTCCCGGCGCGGTGGAGCCCGCCGGCTGGCTCCGCGACTGGTGCCAGGCCGCCGGCGACGGCTTCACCGGTCACATGGACGAAGTGGACGACGAGTTCAAGCGCGCCTGGGCTGCCGACCACAAGATGACCGGCGAAGGGCTCCTCTGGTACAAGGGCGCCTGGCCTTACGAAGGAGGCGGCTACTGGTTCGACGGGCTGGCCCGCCTCGGTTATGCCTTGCACGATGAATCGCTGATCGCGCAGGCGAAGCGGCGGCTGGATGCCGTCGCCGACAACATGAACACCGACGGCCTGCTCTTCCTTTGGTGGCTCGACCGAAAAAACCCCGAGGACCGCAAGGCGGTCGCTGCCGCCTTGGAAGGCTGGCCGCTTTGGGCCAGCGGGCTGTTGGGGCGAGCCATGACGGGTTTCTACGCGGGCTCCGGCGACAAGCATATTCTCGATGCGCTCGAAAAAGCCTACGGCGCGGACCCCGACTGCCTGAGATCGGTTCCCGGCAACCTATCGAATGCGTGGCCTGCTTTTGACACATTCTGCTGGACGGGCAACCAGGGCATTGCCGGCGCGCTCGACGCTTTGTTCAAGCAGGAGGGCGCGGCGCTCGTGCCACGTCTCAACCGGTACCGCCACGCGCCGGATCTCAAGCCAGGCACAACCGTGGACAACGCCCACGTGGTCGAATTCATCGAAAGCACCACGCCCTGGGCCGTCGGCTACTTGTGGACCGGCGACCGGCGTTACCTCGAGGCAGCTATCGGCTGGCACGACCTGCTCCAGCGCGTGGCCATGCAGCCTCACGGCGTCCCCGTCTCCGATGAGTGGTATGGTCCCGCGGGCGCGTTTCGGGGCAGCGAGACGTGCGATGTGGCCGGATATGTCTGGAGCCAGATCTGCCTGCTCTGGGTTTCCGGCGAGGGCCGGATGGCCGACCGGGCGGAGCGGGCCTTCTTCAACGCTGGGCCCGCCACGGTCTCGCGGGACTTCAAGACCCACGTCTATTTCCAGAGCCCCAACCGGTTTGCCAATCTGTCGCCGGACTTCCCGCACGGCCCCAGGGCCGAGGGCGGCGCCTATCGGCAGAAGCACGCGCCGCTGTGCTGCACGGCCGCGCTGAACCGTATTGTGCCCTGGTACGTCACGCACATGTGGATGGCCACCTACGACAACGGCCTGGCTGCAACCTGCTACGGCCCCTGCAAGGTGACCGCCCTGGCGGCCGACCGCGTGCCGGTGGTGATCGCCTGCAAGACCGATTATCCCTTCCATGAAACCATCGAGATCTCCGTCGAGCCGGCGCGCGAGGCGGCCTTCCCGCTCGAATTCCGCATTCCCGCCTGGTGCGAGGCCCCGGCGCTGGACGTGAACGGGTCCGCCGTGGCCGTCGAGCGGAATCCCAGAGGATTCGCCCGCATCCACCGGACGTGGAAGTCGGCAGATCTCGTGCGGCTGCGCTTTCCGATGACCGCGAGCCTGCAGATCGGACGCGATGCCGCGCAAGGCGGTCCCTACGACGGCTCGCACCGCGCCACGGCCGTGACGGTCCCGGAAGACCACGGCACGCGAGGCGTGCCCTGCGCCTCGGTCTCCTATGGCCCCCTGTTGTTCTCGCTTCCCATTCCGGACAACGCGGATGACAACACTCCCGATCCGTCCGCGCGGTGGCGATTCGCGTTGGATGTACAGCAACCCGGATTCACGGTCCAGCGGGACGCGATGCCGGCCAGGTGGGACTGGCCCCTGGCGGCGCCCTTGAGGCTGCACGCCAACGCGGTCGAGATTGCGTGGGAACCGGACCCGAAATATCCTCGGCTGCCGCTTCTACCGGCTGTCCAGCGAAGGCCGCCGGAGCGGGTGACGCTCATTCCCTATGGCTGCACCAGGTTCCGGATCTCGATGTTTCCGGTCACCGCCGAGCCGGAGGTCAAGCCCGCGGCCGTTCGCCGCATCCTTTTCCTGGGAAACAGCATCACGCTGCACGCTCCCAAAGCGGACATCGGCTGGACTGGGAACTGGGGCATGGCGGCCAGTGCCGAGCAAAAGGATTATGTCCATCTGGTGGCTAGCGAGCTGGCCCGGCACACCGGTTCGGTGCCGCGGATCCTGGTCAGGAACATCGCCGATTTTGAACGCAGCTACGCGACCTACGACGTCGACCTGAACATGAAGGACCTCTTTGCGTTCGACCCCGACCTGGTGGTCCTCGCCATCGGAGAGAATGTGCCCGCGCTGGGATCCGAAGAGGCCAAGGGGCAATTCAAGGCCGGAGTGATGAGCATCCTGAGATGCGTCCTGGCGAAGCGCCGCCCGCTGGTCGTGGTGCGGAGCTGTTTCTGGGCGGACGCCGCCAAGGACGAAGTGCTCCGCCAGGCCTGCCAGGAAGTCGGCGGCATCTTGGTCAACGCCGGCCCTCTCGGCGCGGACGCCGCGAACGCGGCCCGCTCGGAACGGTCCTTCACGCACGACGGAGTCGCGGGGCACCCGGGCGACAAGGGGATGAAAGCCCTTGCCGACGCGATTGTTGAGGCCGTGATCCATAAGTCGCTATAATCGTATGCGCCGGCATTGCTTCAGGAGCCGGGTCCGGGTCCAACCTCACTTGGCTCCTCTCGTTTCCGGCCAGTGGGCCAGGACGACCATCTTCAAACGCGACCAGGGCCGCGTATGCTTCCAGACAGCCGGCCGGCACATCGCCCTGGTCGGGGGCCGCCTGTTTTGCGCCCGCGCCCGCGAGGCGCTGGACCGTATCGTAGACTTCATGAACCAGGGGCCGAAGGCCAGCGGGAATGTCCGGGATGTCATGCAAGTCCCCATGGACGATTCCATCGACTGGGCAAGCAACACTCGCGACGTGTGCGGCCTGGCGGTCGGCGCTGACGGGCTTGTGGTTCTCCATCACGACCGACTGGAAGGCGTCGCCGCGGATGGTCAGTCGCTGTGGACCGCCGCGTTGCCCTTGCCGCCGATGCGATGGGGTGTGGCGCTCACGGGGAAACAGTGCGTCGTGACGCTTTCCGACGGCACGGTGGTGTGTTTCGGCAAGGATCAGTAGGAGCCGGGCCGCTTTGGCCCTGTTTGCGATGTTTGCGCTCGGTTGTTTGAGTAGTTCCCTTATCCCACCATCTGCTTCACCAGCGCGACGGCCGCGGCGGCCATGTCGCGCGCGGCGGTAGGCTGGTACGGTGGCAGGTCGACGATCTTCGGCACGACGATGGCCGAATACTCGCCGAGCCGGTAGGCCGCCGGGTCGGGCAGGTAGCCGATCGAATCGTTGGCACAGCCCACCACGAGTGTATCGCGAAGCGGCGAGTCGCGGCGGATCGCCAGCCCGTAGAAGCTGTACAGCTCGCCCGGGTGGAAAAGCATTCCCACCGGCCCGATCTGGACCGCACCGAGCGTGATCGGCAAATGCTTGACGCTTCGATCGCGGTTCTCATTGCCGCGGAACCAATCGGCGGCAAAACCGGCATCGACCCACGGCCCCGACCGGCACTTGTCCGGGTCGCGGCGATACTCGTCGACCCATTGGTCAAAGCGTTCCATATCCAGCGGCGCCTGGAACGGCGCGCTGAGGGTCTGCAGGCAGTCGACTCGCTGCGGGCTGGCGTCGGCAATGGCCTTCTTCAAGGCGGGAGTGATTGCGGCCACGGTCTGTCGGATCTCGCCGCGCCAGTCGCTGCCGTCGCCGGGGTTCACGTCGCCGATGTGCCCCTGGAGGAACGACGGGCGGAGGCCCAGTTCCTTGCGGACCTCCTGGGCCACCTCGCCCGGCCAGTCGGGCCCGGCCTGTTCATCGGCGTAACAGACGACGTGGGCCGAGAAGTGATACCACACGAGGTCCGGCTTCTTGCCCGCCCGGCGGAACACCAGGGCGTGGAGCATCGTGTCGAGCCACCGCTCGTCGTCGGTCGACTGGGGGCCGAATTCGGCATCGGTGCGGGCCACGCCTTGCTTGACGGTGCGGTTGTGGCTGCCTCCCGTCGCGCGGCACTTGCCCAGCGACAGTTCGGCCGGCGCCAGGTCGGCCTGGGCCGCGGCGATCGCCTCCACGGTGCGTTGCTCCACCGTGGCCATGAACTCGGGCGACATCCCGCCCCACTGCCGCAGCTTCAGGA
>JABWBD010000418.1 GCA_013360685.1 Pirellulales bacterium | reverse complement strand
AACGCCTTGACCTCGGACTCCAAGCTGCTGGTGATGGACCGCAGCCTCATCAAGGAAGCGCTCACGGCCCTGGGAATGGCCGACAACACGATCGGCCTGCTGCTGCACGATCGGCCCCTGGAAGGCCACTTCGAATATGCCGTGGGCATTTTCGACAGCGTGGCCTTCGAGAAAGTGGGAACCACCGGGACCAGGCAGTCCGATGAGCTGATGCCTGCCGGGCGGATCGCGCTGAACCTGCTCGATCCCATGACGCCGGAAGACGGCTACGCGGATTACCAGGGCTCGTACCTCGGCGAAGGGGAGCGGCTCGCCATCGGGGCCAACTCGGCTTACCTCGGCGATGCACTGAGCGGGCTGACCGAGTTCGATCTCTACGCCTGGGGCGCCGACCTGTTCTACAATTACGGGCGGTTCACGTTTGAAGCCGAGTACGACTGGTTTACCGAAAACATGATCACCGCAAACCCGGACGTCCAGGGCGACGGCTGGTATGTCCAAGGGGGTTATCTGTTGCACCGCACGATCTGCTGTGCGCTGGTGGAACTCGCCGCACGCTACCAGGAACTCGACGGAAACGGCGTTCTGTTCAGCGATGAATTGCAGTGGACTTCGCTGGGGATGAACATCTACATCCGGCAGCACAACCTCAAGATCCAGACCGACTATACGTTCAAGCGGGAGCGGACAGTCGAAATCGACAACGACATGTACCAGATTCAACTGCAGTTGGATTTCTGACCGCCACCCCCCGGGAAAGACTGCCAAGTAACCTTGCGCGATCCTGGGAGAACCGACGGTAGGGAACGTCCTCCGTGGCGTTCCGTCTGCCGGGGAACTCCGCTCCGCGGAACGCCACGCAGCGCGTTCCCTACCGTGGATCGCTCGGCCTCCCAGAATCCTGCAACTCTATTCGGAGTCGAGCCGGAGAGTTCGGCTCTCGACCCTCGACCATCAGCCCTCGACTTTGACGGGTCTCCCGGATCTTGCGGACCGGTGAGAGATTGGGGATAATCGGCGGGATGGCGCGCCGAGGGACGGCGCGTCTCCCGCATCATCACCGGATCCCCATGGAAACGGCGGTCGCACGACTTCGGCTTGGAGAGGCCATCTCGTGTCGTGCGGGCGAGGCTTGAGCTCAACAGCAGGACAGGAGAACACGCGATGACCGACACGTCCAATGTTACGGAACCCCTGGAAAAAGGGCCCAAGGCGGCCGGCTCGCGGCCGAAGACCGCCGAAGTGCCTTCCAAGGTGCTGCTCATTTCCTACCCGAAAATCGTCTTCCTTTACCCGACCTTCCTGGTGGCGATGGCAGCGGCGATTTACCTCAGTTTCGCCCAGCACCCCCTGGACCCCGCCAATACCCCGTCGGTTGCCTTGTCGGTGCTGTTCTTGGGCGTGTTGACGGTGAATTTCGTGATCCTCGGCTTCGACTTCCCCCGCACCAGTTCGCTGACGCTGTTCTTCATGATCGTCGCCATCGCGACGGGCTGCGTGCTGTTGTGCGTGCTCAACCCCGGGCTGTTTCCGGTCGTGGCGGGGTATCTGAAACAATTCCGCCCGCTGGCCAACGCCACGTTCTACTGGGCGTTTGCCGGGATCCTTGGGACGATCATGGTGGCCGCCATTATCGATGCACGATTCGACCGCTGGGAGGCCCGGCCGAACGAACTACTCCACCGCGAGGGGATTTGGGGAAATCTCCGGCGGTTTCCCGTGCTCGGACTGCGGATCGATAAGGAGATGAACGATGTGTTCGAGTATCTCCTGCTCCGCTCCGGGCGGCTGATCCTTCGTCCCAGCAATGAACCCCGCGCGATCATTCTGGACAATATCCCCTTCATCAAACAGAAGGAGGAGTTGCTGACCCGGCTGCTGGGCGCCCTGGAGGTCGAGATCCGTGCGGAGACGAACAACGGGGAGTGAGCTTGGCGTCATCGACCTGTTGCTGGTCAATGAGCTCGAAGTGCACACGCCGTCATCCCCGAGCAGCTCAGCTCCTTGAACCGTCCCAAACCTGTTTCGAGTCGGCTCGAATCCGAACTCCAACGAGTTCGGTTACGCAAGAAGACCACCCTGTAAAGCTCGTTGAACCGCAGTGCCCAACGGGCCGCGCGTCGGTGGAATGTGTCGGAAGCCTCCTTGGTCGCGATCCCGGCCAATGATACGCTGCGTGTCGCTGGAGCGCGCGGCCTGTTGGGCACTGCGGTTCAACGAGGATTACGTAACACTCTAGCACCTTTACTGGGGCCCCCCGACCTCCTTCGGCTTCCATCGCGACAAGCCTCCGACCCGCTCCAAAAACGTCGGCCCGGAAACGTGACACCTATTCATTCGCCGGTCCTGAGGGCTTGGCCAGGAGCTGCCGCATGATCTCCAGCAGCCGCCGTTCTCTCGGTTTCTCCTCGTCTTTGGGCGGCTCCGAAGGCGGCGCCATGCGTTCGTTCTGGACCGGCAGATCCTCCGGCAATACCCGAATTTCGCCGCCGGATCCAAGCTGGAAAAGCGTCCCGTCCTTCGTATGCCGCGGCGTCGCCGATTGCCCCAGCGCGGCCAGCACTTGCCGGACGACGCCCTTGGGCCCGTCGAGCGACTCTTGGTCGGCCCTGAGGATCAGCAGGTTCTTGCCGCGGCGGAGATGGCTGGCCAGTGCGGCGGGCCCCTCGGGACCGAGCGGCTCGTCGTTTCGTGCGAACACGATCAGATCGGCCCCGTCCGACAGCCGGTCGTTGGCAAACGTCCAGTAGCTGCGGTTCAAGAACGACATCGCGTGGTAGCAGCCTTCCGCATCGGTTAATCCGAACGCGGCGCGAGCCGGCTCCTCGTAGAAGAGGACCCGCGGCCGCCGGCTCTGCTCGTAGCGTTTCGGCAAGCGGAGCGAATCGTCGCGCAAGAGCCAGGCCATCGTGTTCAGCCAGAGGCGGTAGTTGTCGGCGTAGTTGATGAAGGTGTCGCCAAAAATGTTCTGATCGGCAACCACGACGATCCGGCCCTTGCCAAGTTCCTTGGCCAGGACAACTCCCAGCGGCCCGGCGCGCTCGTCCGGGTCGCGGTAGAAGTTGCCGTAGAAACCCGGCAGGCAATCCTCGCCGTACATCCTTATCAACCACTCATCCGCCCACGCCCGCTCGCTGGTCAAGGCCACGGCATAGCGGGGATCGACGCAACCGCCGGTCTGCGGCACGATGCACCTCAGCCCCATTGTCACCGGGTGCTCTTGGAACCGGCGCACGGCAATCCAGCCGTTGCCTTCGCCGAGCACCAGAGGCGGCTCCTCGCAGGCCGTTGCCGTGAATGTCTCAAGGCCGAGTTCCACGAAGAGCGGCTGAAGCCGGTAGGCATGATAGTAGCAGTTCGAGTGGTCGGTAATCACCAGGAGCGAGCCGCCGTCGGCGACGAACTCGCAAATGGCGGCGATCTCCGAGACCAGAAGCGGCGGCCGCTCTGCGGACACCAGGTTGATAAACAACAGCTTCCGGCCCGAGAGCCGCTGCGCCGTGAGGCGCCCTTCCACGAAGAAATCCCGATGAAACCCTCGCGACTGCAGATACTCAAAGCCCCTCCGGTACCCCGCGCTCTGATGGTAGCTATAGACGTGCGGTTGCAGTCCAAGCAACGAGAAGTCGTTGGCATGGACCGCGTCAATGACGATCGCCGGTTGCGGCCGGTCGGATCGCCCCGCCGCATCACCGTTCGACGTGGCCTGGTCCGCGCCGTATGCCGAGAGCACCAGGGAAACAACCAGAACAAGCAAGAATGCCGATCGCATCGTCTGTTTCCGCGCGAGAATGGGTACGAGAGAGCAGCCCGGCTGCTGGATCCGCCACGGTAAAGGCCCGTTAGAGGCCCCTAGCAGAATTCCGACTGCCCTTACCCCAGCCCATCTCCCGAAGCGGGAGACGGGAGTTGAGTGAGGGCCCCTTAATTCTAGCTCTCGGAAGGCGCGGCGAACGGTTCGAGCCGGCGCGCGAACCGCCTATCGCCAGTCGCCGCTGAGGACAAAAGCGGCCCAGACCAGCGGGGGGAGCTTCTTGGATGATTCGTTGGCTGACTCCGGCTTCCGCGGAATGGGACGCAGTCCGCGGTCCGGCCCTTCCCGCAGCATCCAGAGCTGGGCCTGCCGCAGGGCTTCCAACTTGCCGAGCTTCTTCGACCAGAGGTTCTCGTAGAACCGCTCCATGAGCACGCGCGTCGCCTCGTCGTTCACCTTCCAGAGACTGGCCACGACCGTCCGCGCCCCCGCCACTTGGAACGCCCGCTGAAGCCCCAGCACTCCTTCCCCGGCCGCCAGCGAGCCCAATCCCGTCTCGCACGCGGAAAGGACGGCCAACTCCACATCCTTCAGATCGAGTGAGGCGACTTCCTCAGCAGTCAACAGTCCGTCGTCGACGCCCGGTTGCGGCGGGCGGTTCGCCCCCGCAAGCGCCAGTGCCGAGAGCAGTCCCGGGTGGAAGGCCGCAAACTCGCGGCTGGCCAGCGCGTACGGCTCCTTGGAACTGCCGGTGTTCCTCGACGCGTCCGCATCCGGTTCGAGCGGGGCGAAGAAGCCGTGGGTGGCCAGATGCAGAAAGCGGCGCCGCGAAGTTTCCCGGCGAACCGCCTCCTCGCCCGCCTGCCGGCCGCGGAGAACACGCACGTCCCCGTTCTCATGCGCAAGTTCAAACGAGTCGCGGACCGCCAGGATCTCGCCCCGCGTGTTCTCGAGGTTGTGGAACTGGATCGTCTCGCTTCGCGTCAGGCCGGATCGGTCCTTGCCGGAAGCCGCCTCCAACGGCGCGTCGTAGTCCACATCGCCGACCAGCAGCAGACTCGCGTCGCCCGCTGGCTTGGCCGGCGATGCCGACAGCATTTCGGGCAGCAACTGCGGCACCGGCACCACCGCAATCGCGCAGGTTTCGATAAGATAACTGTCCGCCGCTTCACCCGGAAGAGCAGCCGGCGGAAACCTTGCCAAGGCCCCGTCGGGCGAAACAAGGACGATCCGCGGTTTTCCGAGATGTGCCTCCAGCGGCTTCCACACCCAGTCTCGAAGCTGCTGCCCTGCCTCTTTGCCTGCCTTCGAGTCGCCCAATCCCGCACGCCACCTGTCGATCGCCTCTCGGATCGGAGCCACCGGGCCAAGGTCCACCGCCGCGACCGGGCTTCCGGCCCGCAGGACGAACGCGATCAGACGCCGTTGGGTCTCCACCGGTTCTTTCGAGTGCGGGAGATCCCTTTGCTGAGGACCCGCCCGGTCGTACTCCAGGAAATCCACCAGAACGGCGTCGTCCGGCAGCGCGGCTTGCAGTTCTTCCGGACTCGCCCGCTGCCGGCTCTTGCGGAAGTCCGCACTGCGGCGAGAGAGATCCGCTTCCAGGTCTTCCTTTTGCCGCGACAGCTCCTCGACCCGTTCTCGCCACGACTGCTGTTCTTCCGGTGCGGGGATTCCGAAAGCCAGCGTGGCCAGCTTGCCGGTCGTCTCCTGGAGTTCGGCCAGAAGCGGGGCCAACTCCGGCCGCGCCGCGGCGAGCCTGGTCTGCCGCTGGCGAGCGAATACGGATCCTTTCCACGCCAGCACGTAAGGATACCATTGCGGTCCGCTGCCCCGCTCGATCGCCACCGACAGGCTCCCATCCAGCGTCTGGCGGAACGAGCGGGTCATGGCCAATTGCTGCCGCTCGGAGAGCACGGCGAAGGTATCGTCGAGAATCGTGCCGATGGCCTCGAGGGCCTGGTGGTAGAGCGGTTCGGCCTTGGCGTACTCGCCCATCAGGCGATAAAGGGCCGCAAGATTGTTGAGGCTTCGGGCATAACCGGGGTGTTTCTCGCCGAGAACGCGCCGGTCGATTTCCACAGCCTGCCGGTAGAGTGGTTCGGCTTCCTTGAGCCTGCCCGTGGCCCGATACAAGCCCGCCAGGTTGTTCAGGCTGGCCGCGTAGTCGGGATGGTCCGTCCCCAGGACTTCGCGGCGGAGTTCCATCGCCTTCCGGTAGAGCGGCTCCGCCTTGGCAAAATCGCGAGTCGATTCATACAGGCCGGCGAGATTGTTCAGACTGGTGGCGTAATCGGGATGCTTGGTGCCGATCAGTTCCTTGCGGAGCTCCAGGGCCTGCAAGAAGAGCGGCTCCGCCTGCCGGTGCTCGCCCTCCGTATAATAGAGCCCGCCGAGGTTGTTCAGTGCCGTCGCGTAGTCCGGATGGCGTTGGCCGTAGCACTCGGCCACGACCTGGACCGCCTCCTTCAGCAACGGCTCGGCCCGCGCGCAATCGCCGGTCAACTGGTACATCCCCGCCAGATTGTTGAGCGCGGCCATGTAGGCCGGATGCTTGCACCCGAGCACGTCGCGGTTGATCTGGATCGCCTCGCGCAAGAGCGGCTCCGCCTCGGCGTACCGACCCGCGGCGAGCAAGAAGTTGGCGAGGTTGCTCAGCCCATTCGCGTAGGAGAGGCTTTTCGGCCCCAGGATCTCTTTCTGGATTTCAACCGACTGCCGGGCCGGCCCTATCGCATCCCGAGGTTTGCCTTGGTTGAAAAGTGCCTCGGCCTCGAGCATCTGCCGGGCGGCCGTCTCCAGTCGCGAGCGCTGCTCCGGCGAAAATCCCGCCAGGCGGCGGCAGGCCTCCAGCGCCCGGCGCGCGTCGCCCGTTCGCCAGTCGTCCGGGCCGTGCAGCTTCTCGATCAGTTCCAGGACCTGCCGCCAGATCGACTCGGCATCGCTGAAAGCCTTTCGCTCTTCCTGACCTCGGGCGATTGAGCTGAGGGTATACGCCACCTCCGGGCTTGCGTCGCCGAACAGTCCCCGCTCGGTGTCCAGTGCTTGCCGCATCGCGGCAATTGCCTCGGGCCATTTGCCCTCCTGCTGCAATCTCGCCGCCTCGGTCCAGCATTCCTGCCGGCGCTGCTCAAGCTGCTGCCGCGGCTCCTCGGTCGGCTTGCCCGCCGAGTCCGGTGGGGCAGG
>JABWBD010000034.1 GCA_013360685.1 Pirellulales bacterium | reverse complement strand
CCGCCCTGATCACCGCCATCGAAGGCTTCTTGGGCTGGAACAATATGCGCGACGCCTTTGTCGTCGGCGTGGGCAGTCTCGGCAGCGCGTTGATGGGGTACGAAGGTTTCCGCGAGTACGGCCTGAATATCTTGGCCGGCTTCGACATCGACCCGAGCAAAGTCGGGATCCGCGTGCACGACAAGGAGGTCTTTCCTCTGGAAAAGCTCCCGGACCTTGTGGGGCGTATGCACGTGCTCATCGGCATCCTTGCCGTTCCGGCCAAGGCCGCGGAGGATGTGGCGAATCTCATGGCACGGTCCGGAATTCGAGCCATCTGGAACTACGCGCCGATCAGCTTGGAAGTACCCGAATCGGTCGTCGTCGAGAACATGAACCTTTCGGCGAGTTTCGCGGTCCTTTCCAGCAAACTTGAGGAAGTTCTTGGCCGCCATCGCCGGCAGCCCGTCCGCCGGAGATAGCGTCTCCCGCCGCGCCCGGCTACCGGCGTCGCAGTCCCTTCCGGTAAAACGGCTGCTGAAGAGCCGCAACACAGATCTCCTGGCGGTTGTGTTGGAGTTGCCGGGCCTGAATGCGGTTGTAACCCCAGCTCCGCACGCGGTCCAGATACTCCGGGATATGATCCGCCAGATCCCACTGGGGTAGCTTGAGCGTCAGCAGCATTCCACGGACGTTCACCTCGGGGTGGGTGACGATGTCTTCGACGACCGAGAGCGTGTAGCTCGGGGCGACATTCATGTCGGCAGTCAGCCAGCGGATCCGCCGGAACTCGCGGCGGCGGACCTGGGAAGCCCGGCGACGGATGTGCGTGAAGCGGGGGTGCTCGGCCACCGCGGGCGCCATCTCGGCGGGATCGACGCCGATCACGTACCATCCCCGGCCCAGCAGCGCCTGGCTGGACCCGCCCGGGGCGCTGCCCAGTTCGGCAAACCTCGCCTCCGCGGGAATAGGGAGACGGGCCCAGCGGAGCGCCTCCTCCATTTTGAGCCACGCGCGCGATACGGCGTCGCACGGCATTTCCAGCGGAAACATCCCTCCCGGCCACTGCGAAGAGACGCCGTGGGCCCGGTGATAGCCGACCCACCACTGGTCCGGCTCGACAACGACACAGTCCAGCACGAAATCGCCCGGGTCGGCCGGGTGAGTCGGATCGTACGCCCCCTCGGCAAGCCGCTCGGGCCACGGACATGTTGTTTGGATGGCACACCGTGCGCGGCTGGCGATGCGATCCAGCGGCGAACCACCCTGGATTTCACTGGGCGCAGCCACTTCGCGCGCCCAGACGTGCACTCTGCGGCAGGGGCGGTCCCCGAACGTCTTCCAGACGTTCTCCGCCATGAGCGAGGCATCGTCGCCGGCGACTTTGCCCAGCGAAAAACCATGGGAGCGGGCGAAAATCGAGTCCAGGTCGAAATCGTCGTAAAGCTCGGTATCCGGCGGCAGTTTGAACGTGAGGAAACCGGGCCGGGAGAAGGCGAAGCGGAACTCGGGCCACTTGCGGGCCAGTTCCCGTTTCAGGACTGCCTCACCGCCATTCTGGCCTGTGGTGAATAGGAATTGCGGTTTGTCGGTCATGGCGACCTTGGCGATCTGGCAAGACGCGGATTTCGACCCCTCCTCGCCTCGGCACCGATCCAAACGTCGCCTCGGCAGTTTCGTTATATCATTCTTGGACGGCCTTGCGCCAGTCACGGTCGATC
The DNA here is from genome assembly GCA_013360685.1 of Pirellulales bacterium. Classification (GTDB taxonomy): domain Bacteria; phylum Planctomycetota; class Planctomycetia; order Pirellulales; family Thermoguttaceae; genus JABWBD01. The sequence continues at coordinate 28,273 of JABWBD010000034.1, read as the reverse complement.
ACGGCCCGATCGACCGAAAACCACCCTTGAAGATGAACTGACTATGTCACTAAGAGGGGATGCGCAGAGAAGTCGCGGCGACGGCTCCGCTTGACGATAAAGTGCGGCCTAGCCTAGGATAAGCGATTCTCGCTGGACAAACTGTAGCAGGGATCCTAGAAGTCAGGACCGGCTCCGGCCCTCGTTTCAGCCAAGATATCCGTAGAACCTCTGCCGCAAGTTGCCTGTCCTCTTTTCGACCCGGACTGCCCCCGCAGATCAACCGTATGAAAACAGCCAAAGTCGCGATCGTCGGTTTCGGAACCATCGGTTCGGGGGTTGCCAGGCTGCTCGTCGAGCACCAGGAACGAATCTCCCGCCACGCTGGAAGGCCGGTGCAGTTGGCCCGCGTGGTCGATCCCGACCTCTCGCGGCCGCGGAACATCACTCTGCCGAAGGGGCTGTTGACGGATGATCTGTCGAAGGTGACGGGCGACCCGGACATTGAGGTTGCGGTTGAGCTAGTCGGGGGGTTGGAACCGGCCCGGACCATCGTGCTGAAGCTGTTGGAAAGCGGCAAGAACATTGTTACGGCAAACAAGGCCCTCCTGGCGGAGCACGGGCAAGAACTGTTCGACCGTGCGAGGAAACTGGGGCGGTCCATCGCGTTCGAGGCCTCCGTCGGAGGCGGCATTCCGATCATCGCGGCGATCGGCCAGAGCCTGTCGGCGAACCAGATCCAGTCGATCCGCGCGATCCTCAACGGAACGAGCAATTTCATCCTCACCCAGATGGAGGAGCACGGCCGCGACTACGCCGCGTCGGTGGCCGAGGCCCAGCGCCTGGGCTACGCCGAAGCGAACCCGGCGATGGACGTCAACGGCAGCGACGCCGCTCAGAAACTCGCCATCCTCGCCCATCTGGCCTTCGGGACCAAAGTCAACTGGAAAGCAATCCCGCGGATCGGCATCGACACGGTGGAGGTCGCCGACCTGCGGTACGCCAAGGAGCTGGGCTACAGCATCAAGCTCCTGGCGGTCGCCAAGCTGGTCCCCGAAGGGCTGGAACTGCACGTCTCGCCCACGCTGGTCCGCCAGGGCACTCCGCTGGCCGAAGTCCGCGGCGCGTACAACGCGATCCGCGTGATCGGCGACGCGGTCGGTCAGGTGTTCTTCCACGGGCTCGGCGCCGGCCAGATGCCGACCGCCTCAGCCGTGGTCGCGGACCTGATCGACACGGTTGTGGGCCGCACGGCGATCACCTTCCACACGCTGGAATTGTGGTCCAACGATCGCCGGACGCTGGTGACCGCTCGCGATCCCGATTCGGTTCCCGGCCGGTTTTACTTGCGGTTCAACGTAGACGACACGCCGGGCGTGCTGGCGGAACTCGCCGGCGCGCTCGGCCGGCACAACATCTCGATTGCCTCCGTGATCCAGCACGAGACCGAGGAGGAGGCCGACGGCGTCGTTCCGCTGGTGATCATGACGCATACGGCGCCGGAAGGGGCCGTGCGCCGGGCGCTCGATGAAATCAATCGGCTTTCCTGCGTGCACGAGGGGACCGTTCGGATGCGGGTCGGCGGCTCCGAGGAGACCCACCGATGAAATATGCGATCGTAATCCCCGACGGATGTGCCGACGAACCGCAGGAATCGCTCGCCGGACGCACGCCCCTGCAAGCCGCCAACCTGCCGGCGATGGACGCCGTTGCCGCCGCGGGCGTGGTGGGCCGCGCGAACAACGTCCCCGAGTCCCTGCCGCCGGGTTCCGACGTGGCCAACCTCAGCCTTCTGGGCTACAACCCCTTGGAGCATTTCACTGGCCGGGCGCCGCTGGAAGCCGCCGCCCAGGGGATCGCGCTAGGGCCGGGCGACTGGGCGGTCCGCTGCAACCTGGTGACGATCGAGGACCAGGTCATGCGCGACTTCACGGCCGGACACATCGGCAGCAAGGAAGCGGCCGCGCTCATCGCCACGTTGCAGGAGCGTCTCGGTTCCGACACACTGCAGTTCTATCCCGGCGTCAGTTATCGCAACCTACTGGTCTATCGTGCCGCCGGGGCGCCGGCCCCTTTCACCCCGGATACCCGCACCACGCCGCCGCACGACCTGACGGACAGGCCGGTGTTGGATGATTATCCCCGCGGCCCGGGCAGCGGACTGTTGAACCAGTTGATGTCCGACAGCGTAGCGCTGTTCGCCGACCACCCGGTGAACGCGGCACGGCGCAAGCAGGGAGAATTGCCGGCGACGAACGTCTGGCTCTGGGGCCTGGGGAGCACTCCGCGGCTGAAGCCCTTTGCGGATCGCTACGGCAAGCAGGGCGCGATGATCACGGCGGTGGACCTCTTGCGGGGGCTGGCGGTCCTGCTCGGCTGGCGGCGGATCGACGTGCCCGGGGCCACCGGCTACACGGACACCGACTATGCGGCCAAGGGGCGCTACGCGGTCGCCGCACTGGACGACGTCGACCTGGTCTGCGTCCACGTCGAAGCCACCGACGAAGCCTCGCACGAAGGCGACGTCGAGGCCAAGGTCAAGGCATTGGAAGAGATCGATCGAAACATCGTCGGCCCGCTCCACGTGGCGCTGAAAGCGAGAGGCGACTATCGGATCCTGGTCACGCCCGACCATCCGACGCCGCTAAGGACCAAGACGCACAGCCACGGTTACGTGCCGTTTGCCCTGGCGGGCACCGGGATCGAACCCGACGGAGCGACGGCCTACGACGATCCGACCGCGGCCGGATCGAACCTCGTCTTCGAAGAGGGCTTCAAGCTGATGGGCTATTTCCTCGGAGGAAAGACGGTCCAATGAACGGAACCGCCGTCGCGGCTCAAGGCGATTCGTTTAACTCCAAGCCCAACGGGCTGGGCGCCTCCTGCGGGCGCGCGGCCCGCTGGGCCTGCGGTTAAACGACGATTCAACCACGAACCCCTAATCCCCCAACCATGTCGATCATCGTTCAAAAATTCGGCGGTACAAGTGTTGCAGACAGCGAGAAGATCCTGGCGGCGGCCCGCAAAGCAGTCCGGGCCCAGAAAGAAGGCCACCAGGTGGTGATGGTCGTCAGCGCCATGGGCAAGAACACCGACCTCCTCATCGACCTGGCCCGCCAGATCCATAAGGACCCGCCCGCTCGCGAGATGGACATGCTCCTATCGACCGGCGAACAGGTGAGCGTGGCTCTCATGGCCATGGCGATCGATTCGCTGGGCCAGCAGGCGATCAGCTTCACGGGGGCCCAGATCGGCATCAAGACCGACAGCACGTACACGAAAGCCCGCATCCGCTCGATCGCCACGGACCGCATGCGGCAGTCGCTCGACGAGGGCAAGATCGTGATCGCCGCCGGGTTCCAAGGGATTGACGAAGGGTTCAACATCACCACGCTCGGCCGCGGCGGCAGCGACACGACGGCGGTGGCCTTAGCGGCGGTGCTCCACGCCGACGTGTGCGAAATCTTCACCGACGTGGACGGCGTCTACACGACCGACCCGCGGCTGGTGCCCGACGCGCGGCGCGTCAACCGGATCAGCTACGACGAGATGCTGGAGCTGGCCAGCGCGGGGGCGGGCGTGATGCATAACCGGTCGATCGAGTTTGCCAAGAAGTTCAACGTTCCGGTGCACGTCCGCAGCAGCTTCAGCGACAACCCGGGCACGCTCATCTGCGCCGAGCCGGAAGCGCCGGGCCAACCGGTCTGCGGAACGGCCCTGGTGAGGAACGAGGCCCGCGTCACGCTCCTGGGTGTGCCGGACCGTCCCGGCGCGGCCACGGCGGTCTTCTCGCGCGTGGCCGCTCGGAACGTGGCCATGGACATGATCGTGCAGAACGTCGGCGCCAACGGCCTGGCCGAAATCTCGTTCACTGTCTTCCGCGACGACCTGCCCGCCACGCTCAAGGCCGTCGAGGAGGCGACGCGCGAGATCGGGGCGGCCGGCTACAACTACGACGACAACGTGTCGAAAGTTTCCGTGGTGGGCCTGGGCATGGCCACCCAGCCCGGCGTGGCGGAGAAGATGTTCCGGGCGCTGGCGGAGAAGGAGATCAATATCCTCATGATCTCCACGAGCGAGATCAAAATCTCCGTGCTGGTCGACCGCGACGTCGCCGTCGACGCGCTGCGGACGATGCACAGCGCGTTTCAATTGGACGTGCAGCCGGACTGCGTTCCCAAGGAGGTCATCGGCGCGGCGGCTTCCCGGCTGAACAACAACACGGCCGACGTGGTCGCGCGGATGCAGGGCATGGAAGACCTGATCATCGAAGGGATCACGCTCGACGAATCGCAGGCCCGCGTCACCCTGGTCGGAGTGCCGGATCGGCCGGGCCTGGCGGCGCACGTATTCGAGCAGATCGCCGCGGGAGGGATCGTGGTCGATATGATCGTGCAGAGCGTCGGGCGGGAGGGTCAGGCCACGCTGAGTTTCACGGTGCCCCAAACGGACCTTGCAAAAAGCCTGGAGACCGCCGGGCGCCTGGCGAAAGAGCTCAACTGCGGCGCGCCCACGAGTTGCCCGCGCGTGGCCAAGCTGGCGGTCAGCGGCACCGGCATGCGGAGCCACACCGGAGTGGCGAGGCGGTTGTTCCAGTGCCTGGCCGATGTGGGCATCAACGTCGATATGATCAGTACCAGCGAGATGCAGATCAGCGTGGTGGTGGACGGCAGCCAAGGGCAGAAGGCCCAGGATGCGCTGCGCAAGAAGTTCGCCGACGTGATGGTCTGATCATTCCCCCAGCACGTCGTTGAGCACCTCTTCGTTGACGAAGATCGGCAGCGGAGGCTGGCAGGTGACCGCGACCGCGATCGCGTCGGACGGGCGCGCGTCGATTTCCACCAGTTCCCCGTCGTGCCGCACGCGGAGCCTGGCGAAGTAGGTGTGTTCCTTCAGTTCGCTGATCACGACGTCCTGGAATTCCCCCCCGAGATTCTCCACGACGCTGACGATCAGGTCGTGGGTCAACGGCCGGGGCGACGGGAATCCCTTGACTCGCCGGTCGATGCTGGTGGCCTCAAAGATCCCGATCAGGATCGGAAAGGTCCGACTCCCGTTGATCTCCTTCAAGTAGATCACCTGGTTGTCGTTGATTTCACTGATGATGATCCGCGAGAGTTCCATCGGGACGGGCATGGACGTATCCTTGCACGCAAGCGTTCGGTAGCGTTCGCAGGCAGGCAGCCTGCTCAAGAACTATTATAGACCCTGTCCAGCGGAAGGAACCAGGGGGCGCAGGGCGGCGGGGGCCGCGCCAAGACGCCATCGGGTTGTCCCACGGTAGCAGGCACGCCCCGCCGTGCCGTCAGCCTGCCCGGCCTGAGCATCCATCCGCGATCGGGGCCCGTGTCGAGCGAGTTGGCCAGTGCATTATTGCGGACGGCACGGCGGAGCGTGCCTGCTACCATCCCGCGGTTGCCTCTAGCGCGCTCGGCGCCGTGCGGTCTTTCGGTGCGGGCGATAACCGGCTGCCGGAGTCGCGACTTTCGCGGAATCCCTGCCGGAGCCTGCCTTCTTGCCGGCTCCCTTCGGCGGCTCGGCCGGTATGAGACAGTCCGGTTCCGAACCGATCAGGTCCGTGCGGCGGGCCTTTTCGAGGGCCTCCCGGACCAGGTAGTAGTTCTCCGGCAGGAAGAACTGAAGCAACGCCCGCTGGAGGCGGCGCTCGTGGGCCCCGCGCGCCACATAGACCTTCTTGCCCGTCATCGGATCGATGCCGGTGTAGTACATGCACGTAGCAATGTCGAACGGACAGGGGATAAAGTCCTGGACCTGTTCGGGGCGGTGGCCGGTCTGCTTCAGATAGCAGGCCACGTGGATCATGGCGTCCAGATCGCTGCCCGGATGACCGGCAATGAAATAGGGCACGAGGTACTGCTTCTTCCCGGCCCGGCAGCTCGCCTGCGAGAATTTTTCGGCAAATTGCTCGAAATCGTCGATCGACGGCTTCTTCATGAGATGGAGTACCTGCGGGTCGGAATGTTCCGGGGCGACCTTGAGATGCCCGCCGACGTGGTGCCGGACCAGTTCGTCCAGGTAAGGCCGGCTCTGCTGGGCGATGTCCATGCGGACCCCCGAGGCGACAAACACTCGCTTGACGCCCTGCTCTTGACGAGTCTGGCGCATCAGGTCGATCAACGGTCCGTGATCGGTATGAAGCAGCTTGCAGATGGTCGGATGGACGCAACTGAGCCTCCGGCATTTTTCCCGCACTTCCGGCCGGCTGCAGTTCATCCGGTACATATTGGCCGTGGGGCCGCCGATGTCGCTGATCACGCCGGTGAACTTCGGGTCCTCCTGCATCCGTCGGACTTCGTCGATCACCGACTGCGGGCTGCGGCTCTGGATCACGCGGCCCTCATGCGCGGTGATCGAACAGAATGTGCAGCCGCCGAAGCACCCCCGCATAATCTGGATCGAATCCTTCACGACCTCGTAGGCAGGGATCCGCTGGTTGCCGTAGCTGGGGTGAGGGCGGCGCGTGTAGGGCAGTCCGTAAACCCGGTCCATCTCCGGCTCCTCGAGCGGAATGGCCGGAGGATTGACCACGACCGCCTCGCGGCCGTGAAATTGCACGAGCCGGCGCGCGTTGAAAGGATTCGTCTCCAGGTGGGCAATCCGCGTCATCTCGGCGAACTTCTGTTTGTCGCCGGCGACCTCCTCGAAGCTGGGTAGCACGATCGTGTCTTCCACCGGCGGCGACTCGCTGGCGCCGAGCCGGTAGGCCACGCCGCGGATATCGCGAAGCTCTTCGAGCGGCCTCCCCTCGGCAAGACGGCGGAGGATCTCGATGATCGCCCGCTCGCCCATGCCGAAGACAAGCAGGTCCGCCTTCGAGTCCAAGAGAATCGACCGGCGGACCTTGTCGCTCCAGTAGTCGTAGTGGGCCAGGCGGCGGAGGCTTGCCTCCACACCGCCGGCAACGACCGGGACCCCGCAAAAAGCCTCGCGGGCCCGCTGGCAGTAGGCAAGCGTCGCGCGGTCCGGCCTGCGCCCGATCTGTCCGCCCGGGCTGTACGCATCGTCGTTGCGAACCTTACGCTGGGCCGTGTAGTGGTTGATCATCGAGTCCATGTTGCCGGCGCTGACGGCGAAACAGAGCCGGGGCCGGCCGAACTGCCGCCAAGGGGCGCAGGAGCGCCAGTCGGGCTGGCTGAGGATCGCCACCCGGTAGCCCTCGCTCTGGATGAGTCGGCCCAGCAAGGCCATGGCGAAACTGGGATGGTCGACGTAAGCGTCGCCCGTAACGAAGACGACGTCCACCGCCTCCCATCCGCGCTTGGCAACCTCCTCGGCGGTGGTGGGCAGCGGCGGGAGAGAAATCGACACGACCTGCGGGGACAGGGAAGACATGCGTAAACCGTTATGGGAAAGCCGATTCCGGCTTGGAATCCGGGCAAGAACACCGAGCAGCCCGGCCGCTTGCCGCAGACGGACTGCTTTTCGTTATTCTACGCACGCCGGCGGCAAATCAGGTACCAGTGGTCGAACGTCTCTTGGGAGATTTCTCGTCCCAGCCGTATAATGCCGCCCTGGACGATGCCCGTTCTGCCAAGAGGGCCGAACAAAACCGCTCGGCGCGGGTCTCTGACCCCGCCGAAACCGCCGACCGAAGGTCTCCTGGGCCGGTCTTGTTAGCGCCTCTAAGGGGTTGTGCCAGGAATGAACCTGTCAGCCAGGGGCCAAGAATGCCGACGATGTGTCTCCCCACTCCTACGTCTCCGCGGATTGCCATCGTTCGCCTCAGCGCGATCGGCGACGTCATCCACGGACTGCCGGTCCTATGCGCTCTCCGACAACGATTCCCGCGGGCGGCACTGGCATGGGTTGTCGAAGAACGGGCTGCCGCTCTCTTGAGGGGGCATCCCTCCCTGGACAATCTGATGACCGTGCCGCGCGGATGGCTCAAGTCTCCCAAGTCGGTTCTACACCTTCGCCGACAACTCCGCCAGTTTCAAGCAGACATCGCGATCGACCTGCAAGGGCTGGCGAAAAGCGCGTTGGTCGCTCGCCTTACGGGCGCCAGGGTGCGGATCGGGTTCGGTGACGAGAAAGGCCGGGAGCTGAGCTGGTGCCTCAACAACCGGCTGGTGCGGACGACGGCCCCGCACATCATCGACAGCAACTTGGAGTTGTTGCGGCCGCTGGGCATCGAATCGCCGGCCGTGCGATTCGAGATCCCGGAGACACCGGCCGACCGGGAATCGGCCGAGCGATTCCTCGCGGAAGCGAAGTTGACCGGAGATTTTGCCGTGATCAATCCGGGCGCCGGTTGGCCGTCGAAACTCTGGCCGGCCGAGCGTTATGCGGCGGTGGGCCGCCATCTTGGGCGCGCACACGGGCTGCCGAGCCTCGTCGTTTGGGCCGGCCGGCAGGAACGCGGCTGGGCCGACGAGATCGTCGCCGGCTCCGAAGGGCATGGGCGCATGGCGCCCAGCACAAGCCTCACGGAACTGGCCGCACTGCTGCGTCGGGCAAGACTCTTTGTCGGTTCCGATACCGGCCCGCTGCACCTGGCGGCGGCTGTGGCAACGCCTTGCGTCGGGCTATACGGTCCCATGCCCGCCGAGCGGAACGGGCCGTACGGTCCCGGCCAAATCGCGATCCAGCGGATGCATTTTGATGGAACGAGCCGCCAACGCCGCAACGCCTCCACGGACCTGATGGAGGCAATCACGGTCGACCACGTCTGCGACGCTTGCGACCGCATCCTCCAGCGTCGCGCATCGGGGGCTGCGTGAGCATCGGCGAGGGGCTCTTCCGCGCCTCGGGTGCCCGGACCGATGGCGATCGCTCAGCCGTTGCATGTTCCTCCCCTTTGGTCCCTCATGGGTCTTAGGCGCTGTAAGAGAATAACCTACCGAAATAGTCGTCTTTCGCTCCGCGAAAGGCGACACTTATTTTCTTTCAGCGACTTAGCAGGTCTCACAGGTCCTATAGATCCCTTTGGTCCCATGAGACCTATGGGGAGTCTCCATCGTACAAACCGCCCTGGATTGACCCCCGTGCCCCCATCGATCAAGATAAACACAATCCGACTTCGCCCCTTCGCCCGAGACCACGGAGCAGCCCGTGATGCAGACGCAATTCCTCGTCGCGACGGTTTTCGCCCTCCTCGGCGCCGCCGGTCCGCCGGCCGAAACCGCCCGCAAGACGAATCTCGTCTTCATCCTCACGGATAACCAGGGAGCTTGGACCCTCGGCTGCTACGGCAATCCCGATATCCAGACTCTGCACATCGATCGCCTGGCGAACGACGGGATGCTCTTCACGCGGGCCTTTGCCTCCAATGCCGTCTGCTCCCCCACGCGCGCCACCTATCTGACCGGTCTGATCCCCTCGCAACATGGCGTCCATTGTTTCCTTGACAATAAGTACATGATGGGCCCGCAGGCGTACAACACGCTCGAAGAGTTCCGTTCGCTGCCGGAGATCCTTGCCGATCACGGATACGTCTGCGGACTGACCGGCAAGTGGCACCTGGGCGCGAATCTCACGCCCCAGGAAGGTTTCAGCGATTGGATCACCATGGTGCACGGCAGCACCGCCGAATTCTACGACATGCCGATCATCGAAAACGGCCAGGTCCGCAATGAGCCGAAATACGCCACGGACCTGTGGACCGAACACGCCGTCCGCTTCATCCGGCAGAACCGCGACCGGCCATTCTTCCTGTACCTGCCCTACAACGGGCCGTATAACTTGGGCCCCCTGCTGCTCAATCCCGCGCGAAACCGCCACCAGGCCCTCTATGCCGACAAGCCCTTCTGGTCGTTCCACCGCGACGCCATGCACCCCTGGCTTTTCAACAACAAGCAGTACCTCAACAATCTCGTTTCCATTCGCCGCGTGGCTGCCGAAACCAGCGGGGTGGACGACGGAGTCGGAACCGTCCTGGCCGTTCTCAAGGAACTCGGCCTCGAAGAGAACACGCTCGTCGTCTACGCCGCCGACCAGGGTTGGATGGGCGGCACCAACGGCCTTTGGGGCATGGGCGACCACACCCGGCCGCTGGCCGCCTTCGACCAGATGATGCAAGTGCCGCTGGTCTTCCGGCACACCGGCTCCATCCCGCCCGGCAAGAAGTCCGACCTCATGGTGAGCAACTACGACTTCCTGCCCTCCGTTTTGAATTATCTCGGCTTCGGCGACGAGGTCCGCCGATTGCAGCCGAAATCCCCCGGCCGCGATTTTTCCCCCGTCTTGAAACAGAAGGCGGTCGAGTGGGAAAACGTCGTCTACTACGAGATGGAATATGTACGTGCGGTCCGCACGGCAGATTGGAAATACGTCCATCGCCCCGAGGGGCCGTTCGAACTCTACGATCTGGAGAGCGATCCCTACGAGAAAGTCAATCTCTACGGCCAGCCGCGGCATGCTCGCATCCAAGAAGACCTCCAACAGCGACTGGAGACTTTCTTCACCAAGACGGCCGAACCCAAGTACGACCTCTACAAGGGCGGCGGATCAAAGGCGACTTTGCTCAGCGGCCACGCGCAACCTCGGCTCTGAACGCCCTAACCCAAGTCCCCTCTCCCGCTGCGCTCATAGGAGCAGGGGGTGAGGGCAGAGGAGAAGAAAGAGGATCGGGTGGCCCCGGACGGGTGACTGCCCGGGGCCACCCGGCCCAGTCTTTGCGGTTCTTATGGCAGGGCGCCGAGACGCACCGACGGCACCTCGCCCTGGGGATAGCAGCCGCTTTTCAGGACTGGGCTGTCGGTCGGCACGCGGAGGTCGAGTGTGGCCCAGTCGGCGAACTGAAGCTCGATGACCTGGCTGCCGCTTTCCAGGTTCAGGGCCTGGGCGACGGCTGGGATCGTCGCGTAGATCTCACACCGATCCCACCCACAGCCCCAGATGTAAAGACGCTGGCCCGGCTTCACCGCGTAGAGATTGCCTGTCAGACTCAGCCGGAGATCCTCCAGGGTCATCCCCTCCGGCGTGCTTTCCAGACGATCGAGATCCGCGCCGGCTGGGAGAACGAATGGCACGGGGAGCGGTTTGCCGGTCATCTTCGGGAAAAGCGTGCGCGGCCAAAGGCGCCCGTCACCGGTCGCGAACCAGCCCCAGGTCTGGGCGTCGCGGTTATGGGCGATGATGTTGTTGCGGATGGTGTTGTCGTGGTTCCAGACCGCGTAGGATTTCTTCTCGTCCTCGCCGACCCGCGGGGTGGCCCGTCCCTGCTCCCGGAACTGGAGGCCCTCCTTGTTGGCGATCAGCAGATTTCGTTCGACGATGCAGTGCGGTGAACTGGAGATGGCGATGCCGCCGTTGGCGCCCCAGGCGCCATGCCGCGGCGCCAGACCGTTGCCGATGATAACGTTGTCGTGCGCCCGCAAACCATAGGAAATCTCGTAGAAAATGCCGGCATTCTCGTTGTTCATGATCAGGCAGTTGCGGACCTCGCAGTCCTCGTTGCCAATATCAAACCAGACTCCGTGGCCACGGTTGTCGCGGAAGATGCTCTTGTCGATGACCGCCTTGCGGCAGAGCACCAGTTTATTCACGGCGCCCCAGTCGCGGTTGAAGCCTTTGGTATTGTTGTTCTCGCAGACGCACTCGGTCATCAGGAAATCGTGCCCCTGCCCCACGTCGAAGCCGGTCCAGCCGTTGTTGCGGAACAGGCAGCGGCGAACCGTAATGCCTGTTCCCGTGAAGGACGAGCCGGAACCGTTCGTGTCCTCGATGACACAGTCCTCCAGCACATTGTGGTCGCCGACGACCGTCACCGCGCCCATCTGGGCCGTGTTGCAGGCATAACGGAAACGCAGTCCGCGGACATGCACGAAACTGGCACGGCACTCCCAAAGAAGCTGCCTCACGGAAGCCTCCACAAAGGACCGCTGCTTCACGATGTCCATGCCGGTGCGGTCGTGGATGTAGAGGCGTTGGTGGGCGATGTCGACGTAGAAAGTGCCGCGCGCCAGGTGCTCGCGAGAGAGGACCTGCAGCAGCGGATGGTTGTCCACGTAGACCTGCTCGGCACGGCCGATCATGATGTGAAAGTCATCGTCGGGTTGGGTCCGCCGCCGGGCCCAGCCGGTGTACTCGTAGGGCCACTCGGTGCTGAAGATATTCGCTTCGCCCTCCTCGCGCTTCCAGTCGGTGATCTGGATAGCTCCGGTGATCGCCACGTTCGCCATTGGAGCCGCCTGGAAGGTAATGGGGTGTGCCCGAGTCCCGCTCGCTGTAATCTTCACCGACTCCCGGTACAACCCGTCCTCGATCACCACCGTGTCGCCCGCTTGCAGGCCCTCCGCCGCGCGGGTAATCGTCTTAAACGGTTTCTCCGCCGTACCTGGGTTCTCGTCGCTGGCCGCGGGATGAAGCCGGGCGACTACGTACGTCCGACCAGCGCCTTGTCGGACCGCAGAAGTGGTCCACGCCGCCAGGCTGCTTGGCCAACCGAACGCGATCGCACCGATCAGGGCGAAGTCCCACACGCGGCCGAGCAAGCCGCCGGTTTGTTCTGTGCTGTCGCGATGTCCGTTCATCACGGTTGCTCCCGACGGTATTCGGTTTGACAACTGATCAGGATTTTGATTCCCGTATGCCGAGTTGAGTCTAATGGGGGAAGCTCGGTGAAACAAGATGTCGAGCAGCACGAGCCAAAACCAGGTGCGTCCCCGTTTCGATTTCCCCCCGTTTCGATTTCCCCAGTCGCCGCTGAACTTGTCGCGCTCGTGTTGGAATGCCTCCGTGTCATCCTCCGGACAGCCAAGCATCTGCCGAATCGTCGCGATCTTGGCCTCCGCCATGACGTAGAACCGCCGGGCGTAAAGCAAGTCGGGATTGTCAGCGAAAGTGCAGCAGAAACCGGAAGGCTGCGAAGTTGTCCGCCAACCGGAACATCGAAAGGCCACCCTTGTGCCCACGACAATCGATAGCACTCCCTTCGGATGCAACAGCAACGCCAAAAGCAGTAAAAAGTTACGTCAACTAGCGCAGCCGGAAATCCCTGACCACAAACGACTTACGAAAGACGCCCGAGCTCTAAGTCATGCAACGCAATTCCAGGGTGTTGCGTCCATGCCTCATCCGCCGCTGCAACCTCACGATTCACCCCGCCGGCCCGAGGGGCCCGAGGGTGGTGGTCCAACCGGACTACGCCCGATAGGTGGAGGTATCTCGCCTTGACGGACAGTCCCGGTTTGCATAAAAGTCCCTCGCTCGACAGCACCTAGCCTGCGGTTGGCCCGGGATATTCTGAAGACCTGCTCGAACCGAGGGCAAAGAACTTCTCCGATTCTCCGTTGTTCGTGCTTTCCTGATCGCACCTGCTTTACCTGTTCAAAACCCCCTCGACGGAACCGTCGGACAATCCACGGAGCTGAAATGACCGTTCTGAACTTCGCATGCGTGGTTGGTGCCCGCCCCAATTTCATGAAGATGGCACCTCTGCTGCGCGCGATGGAATCCTACGACCATATCCGCGCGGTCCTGATTCACACCGGACAGCACTACGACGCCCAGCTTTCCGACATCTTCTTTGAGGAATTGGGCATGCGTCGGCCCGACGTATCTCTGGAAGTTGGCTCCGGAAAGCACGGCGTGCAAACGGCCCGCATCCTCGAGCGATTTGAAGCCGTCCTGGAGCAAGGGCCGCCCGGCGGCGGGCGCTACGATCGGGTCGTCGTCGTCGGCGATGTCAACTCGACGCTTGCCGCAACCTTGGCGGCCGTCAAACTGGGAGTGCCGGTGGCCCATGTCGAGGCCGGCCTGCGGAGCTTCGATCGCTCCATGCCCGAAGAGATCAACCGCATTGTCACCGACTCGCTGGCCGACATGCTGCTGGTCTCGGAGCCGGCCGGCATAGACAACTTGCTCCGCGAGGGGCATGCGGAGGAGCACTTGCACTTGACCGGCAACGTCATGATCGACACACTCCGCCGGCTCCTCCCCAAGGCGAGAAACCGCGACGCGCTCGAGCGCATCGGGGTGGCTCGCGGCGAGTATGGAGTAGTCACCCTGCACCGGCCGGCCAACGTCGATGAACCTGCGACACTCGCCCAGCTCTTGGAAGTGTTCGTCGACGTCTCACACGATCTGCCGCTGGTTTTCCCCATGCATCCGCGGACCAAGGCCCGCCTCGAACAATCCGGTCTGTGGGACGACCTGGACGCCGCGAAAGGCCTCGTGGTGTTGCCGCCACAAGGATATCTCGACTTCCTCTGCCTCACTTCCCAGGCGAAGGTAATCATCACCGATTCCGGAGGCCTCCAGGAGGAGTCGACCGCCCTGGGCATTCCTTGTCTCACCGCGCGCCCGAACACCGAGCGGCCGATCACCGTCGACGAGGGAACGAGCACGCTGGTGGGCAGCGATCCGGCGCTCTTGCGGCAATGCCTCCGCGCCGTCGTCGAAGGCGCCTACAAGCAGGGCCGCTGCCCGGCACTCTGGGACGGCAACGCCGCTCCGAGGATCGCCGCCGTCCTGGCCGGGCCTGCGCGCTCCCTACTCCGCCGCGCTGCATAAGGCCCCGCGGGTTTCCAGTGTCGGCAGGACGCTCCGTGGCCCGCCCTGTCCCGCCTCACCGGGCCGCGCAAGGTCCCCGCTACACTTGACCCTTCATTGTTTCAGGACATCCGAACCGCCGCGGCCCACCCGAAGCCGTTTCTCCACGACCTGTTCGAGAAAGCCCCGCACCTTTTGATCGTAGGGCCGCTGGCGGCGGCAGAATTGGAGTTCCTTCTCGGCCCCGGCCAGATCGCCGGCCTCCGAAAGCGTTGTGGCTAACTGCAGTCGCGCTTCAAAATACGACGGGTCGCTTTCCAGGGCCCGCTGAAGGCACCAAGCGCTCTCTCGTTGAGAACCCCCGGCAGCGTGGACGCCTGCGGCCTCCTGCCACAATGCCGCGGCCTCGCGTCCCTTGCTCGCTTCAGCCTCGCGCTGGGCGGCACATGCATACCAGGCCCGTACTCTCGCCAATTCCTCCGCTTGATCGGGTCCGCCGTAGGAGGTGGCAATGAGGCGAATCGCCGACAAGTCCGCTTTGAATCTCTCCAGGAAAACCTCCGGCGGGAGTTGTCGGGAAAATGTCTGCAAGAGACGTTTCTGCTCCGCCGGCCCTGCCTGAAACGAAATCTCCCAATGGGCGAGCGCTTCTTCCGCCTCTCCGGCCAGCAGCGCTTCCACACCCGCCTCGAATTGCACGTCGCCGTCCAGCGGACGGATTTGGACGGCCTGCGCCACGTACGCAGCCTTCCCCGGCGAGCGGGGCCCCTCCAGGAACGCCAGCTTCGCCAAGACCACGTACGCGCTGCCCTGCAGCGGACAGGACGCCAACGAGCGGCGCGCATGAGTCCATGCGTTCTCCAGACTCGCCAGATTCGGCCCGGCCACGCGCCCGAGCCACTCCTGGAGAGCAGCGGAGGATGCGAATTGCGACGCCATTGCCGCATCGCGAATCTGCGTGACTCCGAACGGCGGGTCCGCGCGGCTCTGCAATCGTTCAAAGAGCTCCAAGTTCAACACCGCGATCCGCGCATGCGCGCGGCTGTGATTGGGTTGGCGGCGAACCACCGACGATAACGTCTGAAGCATCCCACGGCACGATTCCTCGCGGTTGCTGCCTTCTTGGCCGCCGGTTTGCCGGCTCTGTACCAGGTAGCGGTGCCACGCTTGTTCGGCCGGGATGGCGGCCAACCGGTCCGGCACGGTCTTGCTTGCCAACAGTACAAGCAAGCATGCCGCCCCCGCCCACACAAACCGAGGGACTGCCGTGGCAGGCACACTCCGTGTGCCGTCCGCCGTTTTACAAGCTCTCCGTCCAGCGTCCGCCGATGATAGCACATTCCCTGTCCGTGCCGCCGTTTGCTGTCTCTCCATCTGCCATAGCCGGCACGCGCAGGCGCCGAGGACCACGACCGGCACCATGCACCCCGGGACATACCACACGAAGTCGAACAGCGAATGGACCGCGCTGGCGGCGATCGGGGGAGCGATTGCTCCCAGCGCCAACAGTGTCTGCCGGCTCCGCGTGCGGACAGCCAGGGCGACACACCAGAAGCAGTAGACCGCCACTCCACAACAGGCCAGGAGCAGTCCCGGCAGTCCCGCTTCCATCGCAATCTGGAGATAGCCGTTCTCCGCGTGCGTGTATTCAATCCCCGGCGGGTCCATGTACATCCGGTAGACCTCGCGATGCGTTCCCATGCCCGTGCCGGTCATGGGATAATCGGCGATAGTACGGAAAGCCGCGGCCCACAGGCCGGAGCGCCCTCCCGCACCGTCGAGCGATTCCAGGGATCGGAAGTCGTCCAAACGGTCGGCGACCCGCTCATAGCCGTAGGCCGCTGCCGCAATCACCAACGCCGTCGTCAGCGCCACGGCCCCAAAGAGGGTTTTGCCGTTGACGATGTCCGCCCGATAGAGCATGACGATTGCGACGACCGCCGCCGCGCAAAGGGCTACAAATCCCCCGCGCGACAGCGACAGGAGAACGGCAAGCACGCAAGCGGCGGCCGCCGCCAGACGCAGTGCGAGAACAATCCACAGTCCGGTAGTCTCGAACGACGGCGAAAACGGCCACGCCGGCGACTCGCGCCGCCGGGCCCGCGCGTCGAACAACCACCACACCACGGAACCGATACCCAGGACGATGAATTGGGCGAAATGGTTGCGGTTGGTGAAGCTTCCTTTGACCACGCCGCTCGTGTCGCTGAAAGGATGCTCGTAATACCAGAAGAACATGCCGTTGCCCGCCAGGAACTGTGCGAGCCCGAACGACGCCATAAGTACCGTCGTGGCGGCCACTACGCGCAGCAACCGCTCAACGTCCTCAACGGCGCGAATCCGCTGGACCGTCACCAGGAAGATCAATCCGCACGACGCAATCAGTGTCAGGCACGAGCGGGTTGCCTCCGGATCGAGCGACACCGTCCGCCAGGTACCCAGCCAACCGGCTGCTTGGGGCGACCACAGCGGCAGCACCTCATACACGTGGGGCGAGACCCGCGCCAGGGCGCTCGGCGGCAATGGAACCAGTTGCAGTGCCGTGAGAACCACCGCGGCGAGGAGGATCAGCTCTGCGCGCGAATGGACCCAACCGGCCTGTCGCGCCAGGGCCTGCCTAAGACACCAGCATATCCCCAGGAAGAATGCCAGGATGGTGAGAATCGCCTGCCCCGCGGCCTGCCGGCCTCCCATGACCAACGGCACCAGGAACACGACGCCGGCCAACCCGGCGTCCACCATCCCCGTCAGCCAAGTCTCCGCACTTCCGCCTCGGGCCGGTTCCCCGCGCGCGGCCATAGACCGCCAGACTGGTCGCCGCGAAGTCCTTGGCAAGTCATCCATGATGGCCCCTTGTGGCCCCTTGTGGCCCCTTGCTCCCAGGCTCCGCCTGGGAGCACGCTGTCTTTCAGGCTCCGCCTGCTTTTCTTAAGTGTGGCACGACGCTCCGCGTCGTGATTCACGGCACGGAGTGCCGTGCCACACAGTCATTCGTCTTGCGAGAATGCCCTATCTTGCAGGCTTCGCCTGCCCTCGTTGTCCCACTCCCGAGCGGATCGAGATTTCACAGACCGCCCCGCGGGCTTACGCCCGGGGCTCGCCTCCTCGCTCCCAGCTCCGTGCTCCTCGCTCCCTCATGCCACCCTTCGGATCCTCACCGGCGCAACCCCCGCCCCCGCTTCCATCGCTTCCTCTTCGGCCGGTGCTTCCTCCTCGTGGCCGTATCCGTAGTGGTACGAGTATCCGTACCCATACCCGTACCCGTAGTAACTCTGCTTCTTTTCGAAGGTCACATGGTTCGCGACGATGCCCAGCACCTTCACTCCGAAGTTCTCAATGCTGCCGACGGCGCGGAGGGCGGGCCGGCGCCGCGTCTTCTCCGGCCGTACCACGAAGAGCACCCCGTCGACCAGCCGTCCGATGATGAGCGAATCGGCGACCGGCAACACCGGCGGACCGTCGATCAGGATCACGTCGTAATTGGATTCCGCCCAGCCCAGCAATTCGGGAAAGCGGTTCGACATCAGCATTTCGGCCGGGTTGGCGGGGCGAGGGCCGGAGGGGAGCACGTCGAGGTTGTCCACGAGATCCCGACAGAGGTGGGCCTCCACCACCTCGGCCATCGGCGCCGAATTCAACAACGCCGTCGTAAGTCCATCGTGTCCGCGCAGACCCACCAGGGGCGTCAAGCCCGGCCGCCTGAGGTCCGAGTCGATCAGCAGAGTCCGTTTTCCCGACTGGGCGAAAGCGACCGCCAGGTTGGCGACCACCGTTGTCTTGCCGTCGGCCGGTTCGACACTGGAGACCACCAGGCTCCTGACGCCGCCTTCCGACAGCGTCACGGCGGTGCGCAAGGTGCGGAAGGCCTCGGTTTGGGCGCTATTGGAAAAGACACAGGTGTGCAACGCCTCCACCCCGTATCCCACCAGCTTCTCCAGTTTCCCGACGACCGCCATCACCGGAACTCGCAACTGCGATTCCATGTCCTCCAGCGAACGGAATCGATCGTCCAGAAGGTCGCGGACGTAAACCGTTCCAACACCGGCCACCAACCCCAAGAAAAGGGAAATCAAGGCGACGGACCGCAATCTCGGGCTCACCGGTTCGCGCACGGCCGTCGGATGGCTGACGATCGACGTCCGCACAAGCTCGCTGTCCTGGCTCAGATCGACGTTCTTGATCCGCTCCACGACCACGTCGTAGAAGTTCCGCAGCCGCTGCACGTCGTGCTCCGCGATCTCAACCGCCGCGACGTTCTGCTCCAGTGCGATCGCGCGGCCTTTCTCCTCCTCGTAGCTCCGCAGCACCGAGGCCTCCTGTTCCACCGCCTGCTGGCATCTTTGCCGCGCGATGGTCAGCAGCAGCGGGGCCAGGTCTTCGTTCGCGATTTGCCTCCCCGGCGATGAGGCGTTGCTGCTCAGGCTTCCCAGGTATTCCTCGGCGCCCTGGATTCGCATCTGGATCTGGCGCACCCGATGGTGCGCGGGACCGCACATCTCCGAGAGCGACTGCAATTCTGCTTTGTCTTCCAGGAGCTGTTGGTGGAGCTGCTGGGCCCTTTGCGAATCGGCTTCGCTCACGCCGAGTTCGCGGCGGAGCATGTCGCTTCCTACGTCGTCCAGAAGTTCCACGGCCTGCCGGTGGAGGTTCTCTCCCCGTTGGACCGCCCCCTCGACGGCCGTCAACACCGTCTCCGCATTCAAACGTTCCTTGCGAGCCTGGATCAGCGCTTCGTTCAGTGCCATCGCGCGCTTGACTTCGGCATTCGTCCCTTTGCCGTCCTCCCGAATCACCCCGGCCTTGCTCCGCAATGCGAGCAGTTCCGATTCTTTCGTTTGCAGTTCCCCCTCCAGCTTGTCCTTCTGCTGGGTGAGCACCTCGAGCATGTCCCGGCCCGTGCTGCGGTGGAGCAGTTCCATGAAACTGACATAGGCCTGCAGCACGCATTCCACCACGGCGGCGGCGGCGTCCGGGTCTGTCGATCGGTAGGCAATATCCATGAGATTCGTTCCGGTGGCGGAACTCACCTCGAGGGCCTGCCGCAATGCGCCGGCCCGTTTCTCAGGAGGAAGCGCCGCCAGGCTCGCAAGCTGCTCGGGCGCCAGCCGCTTGACCGCGTCTTCCAGAACGGCGTCGCTCCGCAACAGGCTGCGGTAGGTCGGAATCATGTCCTTGATCACTCCCGCGCCCCCGGTTGCCATGCTCAGCGAGTCCGCGCCTGTCTGGATCACGAGCACCGAGGCGTTCGACTGGTAAAGGCGCGTCGCCGTCGCATAGTAAAGCCCGCCCAGCAGGCAGCTCACCACGACCGCCGCCGTCACGAATCCTTTGTGCTGCTCGATCAGCCGCAGCAGGTGCATCAGGTTCTGGAGGGCATGCAGTTCGGAAAACGCCCCGACTGCCGACGGCGCGGTCGGCGATTGCTCGTTTCGACTCATGGTGTTGCCCGAGGACATTCGCTCACAACTCAGCACTAGTACAGTGGAACGCTGGCCCCCACGCCTACGCGGGCCAGGCCCATGGCCTCAAAGAACAACGTGGCCAGGTTGTGCTCCACGCTCACGATATCGCCGGGAGCCAAGAGCATGTTCTCCTGCCCGTCCGACTTCGCGCGTTGGAGATTCACCTTGATCACCGCCGGCTCGCTGCCGTCTTCCCTCGTGCGGATCACCAGGGCACGGTCGGCGATGTTGTAGGTCATGCCGCCGGCCATGGCGATCGCCCCTAGCACCCGCACGGGACGTCCGACCGGGTAGTCGTATTCGCCCGGCTTGTGGACAAGACCAAGCACTTGAATCGGAGGAAGCTGACGTTTCTGCACCGTCACCACGCTTCCGTCCGGCAGATACTCGCCCCCGGACGACTGCGAAACCGCCTCCGTCAGATCGAGCCGCACACACTGTACGATATTCCCTTGAGCGGTCGGCGAGGCCCCCGGAGTCTGGCCGCCGGCCGAGGCAAGCTGCATGACCGGATTCGCCGGCGACAGATGGTCATTCCCGGGACGTCGGATTTCCACCATCGTGCCGGCGTCTTCGGCAAGTCCGCCCGCGGCGACCAAAGCTTCCAGCAGATAACTGGAACTTCTCGGCAGTTCCTGGACACCCGGCTCTTCCACCGCTCCCGCCACGGTGACGCGGTTCATCCGCTGACGTTTCTCGGTCACGCTCACCTGCGGCTGCCGGTAGATGCCGCTTTGGACACAAGCCGCCGCGATGTTCCGTTCCGCCTCTCCGCTGTTGATGCCTGCCAAATGGATCGGGCCGATCTGGGGCAATACCGCCGTGCCGTTGTCTTCAACCCGAAGACTCAGCTTGATGACTTCTTCGGTGTTCATCCCGCCGGCAATGGATACTTCGACGACATCTCCCGGCGCAATGAGCTCGCTATCGACCGCAGGCCCCGACAGGCTGGAAAGCTCGAGCGTCAGTGGGTTGACAATCGGCGCGGCCTGCAGTTCGCAAGGCAGACTCCTGGCTGAATAGCGGTGCTGCGCGCACCCTGCGGCCCCGAACAGGATCACGCCCAGCACCACCGACGATGTCCACGGCGCTTTCGACACGATGTACCTCGACGACATCAGTCTCCAGATGCCTTTCTTATCCAGACTCATTCTGGAATCAGCGTTGATGGCGTTGACTTGGTGGGAGGGGAGGTCTCGGGGGTTCCGCGTGCCGGCACCCGAGCGGTGGGATCATACTGGAGCGGCCCCCTGCGAGGCAACCTCAATCTGCCCCGCAAATCCGGCATCTCCGCCACCCCTTATTCCTCCGCCAAGACCCGCGTTCGGTCATCGCCTGTTGCGGTATAGACCGCCCAGAAATAAGGGTGGAGCCACGGCTCGACCTGGTCCGACTGCCGAAGGCGGTTGAGAAACACCCGCTGGGAATCGGCCAGTGCCTGCGGAGTTGGCTTGCCGGACGCCAACTCGTGGAAGAACCCGTTCATAAGTTCCGGACCGGTGCCATCGTAGACGTCCCATACGCCGGCAACCACCGTCCGCGCCCCGGAGTGCAACAGGGCCCGCTGCAGCCCGAAAAGATCATCCCCTGGTAGTGGAGAGCGATCGGCCAGGCCGGAATAGCAAGCGCTCATCACGACCAGGTCGGCGGCAACGTGTCCCGCATACAACTCGCCCGCGGTGAGATAGCCGTCGTTCTTCCGGTCGGGATGAAAGAGGAGAAAGCTGGCCAATGGCTTCTCGGCTTGATTCAGGCCGTGCGTTGCCACGAAAAGAAGGCCCCGCTCGTCGAAGAGCTTGCGAGCGTCGGTCTCGAAGGCATCGCGGCCCGGCAGTAGCTTGTGGATGCGAGGCCCAAAGACCGCCTGGAGGTTCTCAATGTCCTTGCGGGCGCCGGGCAGCGACGGTGCATCGAGAAACTCTACGATTCCGGCTGCCTGCACCTGCCGGATGGGCGCGTCGGGCTGCCGGCGGAGCAGGTCCCACGCGGTGAGCGACGGTGCATAGCACACGACGAACGGTTCATCGAGGACGAATTTCGGCATCGCCATCTGTTCCTGGCTGAGCCGCCGGCGGTCCCGCTCGGTTACCAAGGCAACGAAGGGGAAGTAGTGGAGAATGTGGTGCGGCACGATGAGGACTGTTTTCGCTTTGCGAAGTTGTCCAAGCACCGGCCCCGGCAGCAGTTCCAGGCAAAACTGTTGGAGGGTGTCCTGCCAGCCGTGGTCGAAGCCCCGGCCGGCCGTCAGCCTCGGTCGCATCTTGTCGGCCTGGTGTCCCATTCCGGAGAGGAATTGCCCGACGCGCTCTACCAATTCCCGCGAGGCCACGGCTTGCCCGTGCGCGTCGGCCAGCGAATGTGCCGAAACCTGCCCCGACGTATCGACTACCATCGCCCAGGCCCGCTCCGTCCCCAGGAAGTACTCAACTGCGGCGACCTCGTCGGGCCAATCCGCCAGGATCTCCGACAGTTCCCGGCGGCCGTTCGAACCCGCGGCAGCGCCGGGCGCACCGATCGACAACACATCCTCCAGTGCCCTGGCCTTGGCCAATTCGGCATAGCGAAGCGCCTCGGCAGCCCTGCCCTCGGCCAGGAGCAGTTCGAGGATCCGCTCGTGCACATAAGCGCGCCGCGCAAAGAAACCCGCCCGGGTGAGTCCCGCCTGATCCGCGGGAATCCGGTCGCGGAGGACCTCCGCCAGCAGTTGGGCGACCAGCAAGTGGTCGAGCGCCCGCTTTCGCGCCTCTGCTGACGGTTGCCCGCTCCCCTGGAGCTCGGCCAGGCCCAGCAGGCGGTGCAGCCCCTCGGCGCCGGCCACCGAACCGGCCGCCAGGTAGAGTTCCATTGCCCGATTGGCATGGCGGCAGCAAGACCGTGTATCGCCCGCACGGTAGTCGAGTTGGGCAAGGGTTTCCAAAGCGACGGCAAGGACCATTGCCTCGATCTGTACGCCCGATTTCTCGGCAACCGATTCGGCCAGTTCTCGGGCCCTTTCGGCCGCCGAACGTTCGCCCGCCGCGAAGTTCCGCCCGCCGGCTCGCGGCGGATCCAGGGTGCGGATCACATCAGCCAACAAACGATAGAGCCTCGCGCGGTTCACCTGGACCGCTGCCGCTTCCGCCGGACCAAGGCTGCCGGCAAGTTCCAATGCCTTTTCGTAGCTGTCCAGCGACTCCCGCCAGTTCACCAGCGCATGGATCAGCGGATTGGCGACCCCGCTGGCGATCTCGAATGCATGATTGTAGAGGCGGTCCTGAGCCCGGCCCAAAAGGAAACTGGCATAGTTGACCCGCGCGCGATAGGCGTCGGCCGGTTCGTTCTCCAGTTCTTCGATCGCGCGGCGAAACAAGGCCCTCGCTTCTTCGTCCGCCCCGGGTCCCGACTCGGCCAGGATCACCGCCCGATAGAGCGAGGCCAGTGCCGCCGCGCGAGGCGAATCGGCCAACTCCGGCGAGTCGAGCGTTTCACGCGCCTTTTTCCACTTGCCCTCTTCAATGAGCTGCCGGGCCCGGTCGACCGCCGCGATGCCGGTAGCGCCGTCTCGCTCGGCAGCTTGCTTCGGGACCGGCGAACCGCTCAGTCTCGCCACGATTCCCTCGCGCAATCCCTTGAAATACCCCAACGTAGCAGGTACGCTCCGCGTGCCGTCCGCTTCAGCACCCACGCTCCGCGCGACGTCCATCGCGTTCGCCTCCACCAAATCCAGCGCGTCGGCCAGGTACGGTTGCGGTCGCCCATTTTCGTCCAACTGGGCCAGCAGGTGCTCGACCGCGACCAGCAGATAGAGCGGATCGGCCTTGCTTCCTACGAGACCGGCCAATTCGTCGGGTAATTCGAGCACCCATGCACGAATCTCGTCGTCTTCGACAGTAAAGGTGGTCGATTCCCCGCCGCTTTCCGCGCGCAACGTATACTCGCCGGCAGGAAGCCCGTCACGGTATTGCTGGGGCAAGCCTGGGATCTCGCTCCACCGGATTGCTGCCTGGCCTTCGTTCATCCGCACTCGGAGAATCTCCCGGTTCCCTTGCCTGAGCACGAGCTCATCGGCGGGGAAGTGCGGTTTCCTATTGGCCGGCAACCGGCGGATCGTAATCTGCGGCTGGAGGCAACGGCCGAAATTGGGAGGCGTGAGCAGCCCCGCGCCGCGGATGGCGAGCTGGCCCAGGAGTTGATCGATCTGCACGGTCGCCACGCTGGCGGCATCACCGGCCGGAACGGGCTGCTCCCCGCGGCTGATCGAAGTGAAGCGGGAAGCCATTGCCAGAGCACCGGGCGAGCCCGCCTTGCGCTGCGGTTCCGGAACCACGCGCCATTGCTCGCGGCCCGCGTCGCTCCAGACGAGCAGTCCCTTTCCCGAAAACGTTCCAGGCGACGGAGCGCGCTCGAGCAGCACGACTTCCGGCAATCGCCCGTCCTCGATCCGGATGAACACCGCGGGGGGCAGAATCCCCGTCTGGCACCAGGCCGGCTTGCCGAGCAGCAAGCCGACCACAACGATCCCGAGAATCGCAAAGCGGCCGAGCCGCAACGAAATGGGGACCAGGGCAATGAAAGGATGGGGTGATGGGGCGATGGGCTGCGCATGGCCCCTGATACCATGATTCCACCCGTCCAACATGTCCCCTGCATGGGCACACAGCGCGCCGAACTTGCGGACATCGTCCCGAAAAGTCACGGTGGCGTAGTTCACTTCAGTCTCCCGATTACCCGGCAACGAGCGAGATTGCCCTCTATTCTAATGGCCATCCGCCGCCCAGATCCCACCCCCCTCTCTCCCGGTTTCCATCTCTTTCTTCCTCTTTTCACGCTTTCCCTTCTTCCCTCCCCCAAGAAAGGCCGTGGTTTCCAGTCCGATCCCGCAGTGTCCAAGCAACGGGCAACAGGTGGTCTCGTTCGATTCGGTCCCTCGCATCCCACCTACCACAAAAAACGGGTCCCCTCGCCTCGGCAAGAGGCGAGAAGACCCGCGTGGTGGCTCACAGCCGACCGCGCCGAACTCCCCTGAGGTCGGCCCGCCAAGAGCATTTCCGTTCGATCAAAGCGGTACGCGCTGCGGACCAGTCCAAGGTGCTCGGACGTTCTGGATCCATAGGTACGGGCCGTAGTAGCGGTAGCACCAATCGACCACGTAGTCCAGATTGCCCGACACCGAGCGGTTGTTGTAGCTGCCGTAGCCGACGATCTCGTCGCCCACTTCCAGCCGCCCGCTGCTGAGTTGGCCCCATCGCGGTGAGGCAAGCCCCGTGACGCGGTACGTATACCCGTACCCGTTCCAATACTTGTCGTAATAGACGCCAAGCCGATACGAATAGCCGGAACTGCCGGCGTTGGGATCGTAGTAGTAGGGCGCGTATCCGTAGTCGCGAGTGGCGTCCGAGAGCCGGTCGAGTGTGTCCGTGGTTGCGTCATCGCGGTCTTCCGGCACGGCGTCGCGCGACTTGTTCGCCAGTTTCGCCAAGTATTGGCGCTGGTCGTCGGACAGTTCCTCCAGCTTTGCGGAGTCTGCCGCCATCGCTTCCAGGGCGTCGCGATCGCCGCGGATCTTCGCCGAACAGATGCGGTTCATCACGGTGCGGAACATCTCCGCCGCATCCGGCCCCGACTTCTCGAGCTGGGCCATCGTGCCCGGATCCGACCGCGACGACGAGGCGAGCTTCGCGCTCGACTCGACCTGCTTCACCAGGTCTTTCTTGCCGAGCGACTTGCAGGCATCATTGAGCCGGTCCAGCGTCGCCTGGTCTTGCTTCTCGGCAGCCACCTTGATGGCTGTCTTGAGGACTACGTCGGCGGTGATCGCTTTGTGCGGCCGGTGAAGCACGCGCTCGCCTTCGGCAAGCTGGAGGCCCACGTCCGCCAGCATTTCCGGATCGAGCCGGTCCCACGCGGCGCCCAGCATGGCAAGGTCGACATAGCGGTCGAAAGCCGGGTCCTCGATCGCGGTGAATTCATCGCTTTCGGCTTCCTCGTCCTCGGCAGACTCGTCTGCCGCTTCTTCACCGCGGCTCGGGTATCCGAGCTTGCCCCATTTCTTCGGCGGCGTCTGCCATTGGCCTGGCGTCTGCCACTGGCCCGGAGTCTGCCACTGAGTAGGTGGCTGATGGGGCGGATAGTACGGCGGCTGGTAGCCCGGGGGCGGATAGTTGGGGTCGATGCTCAGCGGATAGGTCGCAGAAGAACCACCGGGTTGCACGAAATTCTGGTAGTCACGGCTCGGGTATCCGAGCTTGCCCCATTTCTTCGGCGGCGTCTGCCATTGCGTCGGTGTTTGCCATTGACCTGGTGTTTGCCACTGGGTCGGCGGCTGGTAGGGCGGATAGTACGGCGGTTGATAGCCCGGAGGCGGACCGTACGAACCGCCGGGCTGCATCGAATACTGGTAATCCCGGCTCGGGGAACTCAGCGCGGTCTGTGGATCCTCGCCGAAAGCAGCCGGAAACGTCGCCGGCGCGGCCGGTCCCTCACTCGGCTCCGCATCCATGGCGGGTGCGGCAGGCGGAGGGACAGGACCGGTGGTCGGGCCCGAATCCGCGGGCGGCGGACCCGGAGGTGCCGGCGGCTCTTCCTGCGGCTGTCCTTGGGGCTGCGCCGGTCCCGGACCCGGCTTGCCGGGCTTGCCGTATTTCCCCTTGCCCGGCTTTCCCTGTTCCGGCTTGGCCTTGCCTAAATCGGGTTTGGCCTTGCCAAGGCTTGGCTTTCCTTGCTCGGGCGTTCCGGGTTTTCCAGGCTGTGGTTTGCCGGGTTTGCCGAGGTCGGGCTTACCGGGTTTGCCTGGGTCGATCTTTCCGGGTTTGCCCGGCTTGGCCTTACCCAGATCGGGTTTTCCCCAAGGATCGGGCTTCTGCGATGGGGCTTGCGGGCCTTGCACGGGTGACTGCCACTGTGCCGGCGGGTATTGGCCTTGGTACGGCGGCTGTTGGTAAGGCGTTTGATAGGGCTGCTGGTATGGGGCTTGGTAGGGTTGCTGGTAAGGCGTCTGAAACTGGACAGGCGCCTGCTGGTACGGCTGTTGATACTGGCCCTGATAAGGCGGTGTGTAGCCACGGCTTGGGTAGCCGAGGCCGCCGTAGCCGCCCGAATACGGGTTGTACGGTGGATACTGACCCGTCGGGGGATATTGCCACGGCGGTGGATATTGGCCGGTCGGCGGATATTGGCCGGTCGGCGGATATTGGCCGGTCGGTGGATACTGGCTCGGCGGCACGTAGCCGCCGCGGCTGGGCGCCGCCAGCGGTTCCTGCGGAGAACCGCCCCAGCCCTGCTGCTGGTAGGGCGGCTGCGGATACTGGTAAGGTTGCTGATAGGGTTGCTGCCACGGCGCCTGGGTCGGCGGCTGGTACTTTCCCTTGCCGGGCTTTCCCTTGCCGGGTTTCTGATAAGGCGTCTGGCCTTGGCCCTGACTCGGCGGCACGAAGCCGCTGCTTTCATCGCCACCGGCGGACCCACCGCCGGTGTCAATCGCCCATGCTGCCATCGGCACGACAAAGCCGATCACTGCAAGCGCGACCGCACATCGGAGCGACCACTTGCGAGCGTTCATTCGAGACTCTCCTTTGAGACGGTTGAATGGAACCTGTGAATCTGCCTGAGACAGTCTTGCCTTCTTTGTCCGCCCAAGCGCCGGCAACGCGCCTGGGCCCTCACCACCCCTATCGTAATCGGAAGCCTGGGCGGACACGCCTCCGATAAATTACCTAAATTTTCCATGCCTACGAAACTAGTCAACCTTCCCATTCGTTACACTCTCCGCAAGTATGCCACGTGCAATCGGAATGGCAATGACTCGGAAAGGTGGTTTTCCTGTTCACCCGCAGCGGCTCATCGGAAATGCCAGGAACTAGTTTATTTAGGTGGTTCAACACTCCATCTAGTCAAAGGTGTCCTGCCAGTCTGCCACGGAGCTCCCATTACGCCGGTCCGCCCCTGGCAGAGGTCATTGCCGGTGGCTCCCAGCAGGGCGATCGAGCACGCCTGCAAACGTCGTTAAATGAGCACTACGCAACACTTTAGCACCTTTACATGGATGGGTACTTGCGAGCCGGGTCATGCCGGCAATAATGGACAGCGGACGAGTCGAACGACCATGGCTGACCTACTCCGTTTCCTGGAGGCACATGCCGTGCCGCACAATGTGACCCGCCGCAGATTCGTCGCATCCACCGTTGCTTCCGGACTCTTTGCCATCGTTCCCCGAAGCGTCTTGGGAGGGAGCGGGCATGTTCCACCCAGCGAGAAGATCACGCTCGCCCATATCGGCATGGGTACGCAGGGATTCCGCGAACTCGGCGGCCTCCTGGCCGACCCGGAAATCCAGATTGTCGCCGTGTGCGATCCGAATACCGATAGCAGCGATTACATCGAATGGGGTAAGCACGGCATTC
>JABWBD010000417.1 GCA_013360685.1 Pirellulales bacterium | reverse complement strand
CTGACTCCTGACTCCTGACTCCTGACTCCTGACTCCTGACTCCTGACTCCTGACTCCTGACTCCTGACTCCTGACTCCTGACTCGAACGCTCTTCGCATGAAAGACGTCGCCACGACCGCGCGGAAGATCCTGGACAACGTCGAAAAGGTGATCGTCGGCAAGCGGCGGCAGATCATCCTTTCGCTGGTCTCATGGCTCTGCGAGGGGCATATCCTGCTGGAAGACGTGCCGGGCGTGGCCAAGACGATGCTCGCCCGGGCCCTGTCCCGCAGCGTCGGCTGCTCGTTCAAACGCGTGCAGTGCACGCCGGACCTGCTGCCGACCGACGTGACCGGGGCCTCGATCTTCAACCAGAAGACGGTGGAATTCGAATTCCGCCCCGGACCGATCTTCGCCCAGATCGTGCTGGCCGACGAGATCAACCGGGCGACGCCCCGCACGCAGTCGGCCCTCCTGGAAGCGATGGCCGAGGGGCGCGTGACCGTCGACGGGATCACGCACGAGCTGGCGCCCCCGTTCCTCGTGATCGCCACGCAGAACCCGGTCGACCACGAGGGGACGTTTCCCTTGCCGGAGGCCCAACTCGACCGGTTCCTCATGCGGTTCAGCATCGGCTATCCCAGTCCCGAAGACGAACTGAAGATGCTCGAACTTCTCGAGCGGCAACACCCGGTAAACCAGGTCCAGCCGGTCGTTTCCGCCGAGGAGCTCGTGGCGGCCCAGCAGGCGGTGCGGGACGTGCACGTGGATCCGAAGATCCGGCGCTACATCGTCCAGATCGTGCAGAGCACGCGCGAGTCGGACGAGCTGGCCCTGGGCGCCAGCCCGCGCGCCTCGATCGCCCTGTTCCGCACGTCGCAGGCGCTGGCCGCGATTGGCGGGCGCAACTTCGTCCAGCCCGACGACGTCAAGCGCGTGGCCGCTCCCGTGCTCACGCACCGCATGATCCTCAAGCCGGAAGCGCGGCTGCGCAAGGTCACGGCGGCGTCGGTCGTCGAGGAGATCGTCGAGGAAGTCCCCGTCCCCATGCTTGTCGGAAGTGCGTGAGTGGCCATGAGCGCTCCGCAGGTCAACGCCGGCCGATGGCTGCTGGGCACGCTCGTGCTCCTGGCCGTTTCCCTGGCGCTCGACCTGGGGCTTTTGGCCTACGCTATGTACGCCCTGTTGGGCGTGATGCTCGTCAGCCGCCTGATCACGAGGGCGTGGGCGGAAAACCTCTCGGCCACGCGCGAGTGCAACCGCGTGTCGGCGTACATCGGCGACACGGTGGCCGTGGTGATTGAGCTGCAGAACCAGGGCAAACTGCCGGTGGTCTGGGCCCTGTTGGAGGACAATTTGTCCCGCCATGCCCTGGCCTATCGACCGCCGAAGCTGGACGTAGTCGGCAGCCGGCTGCAACTGGCCAGTCTCAAGCCCCGCGCCCGGAAAACATTCTTTTACCAACTCAACTGCCAGGGTCGCGGCTTCTTCCAGATCGGTCCGCTCGTGTTGGAGACCGGCGATCTGTTCGGGTTGCATCGCCGCTATCGCCTGCTCACGGAACCCCATTTCCTGTTGGTCTACCCGAAGGTCGTGCCGCTGGAGGGGTTTGACATTGCCTCGCGGCGGCCGATCGGCGAGATCCGGCTGACGCACCGGCTCTACGAGGATCCGACGCGGATCGCCGGAGCGAGGCCCTACGAGATGGGCGACCCGCTGAACCGCATCCACTGGCGGGCCACCGCCCGCGCCTCGGCCCTTCACAGCAAGATCTACGAACCGACCACGATTGCCGGCGCCACGATCCTCCTGGAGTTCAACCGCGACGGCTTCGATGCGCAGCATGAGCCCTACCGCTCCGAACTGGCCGTGACAATGGCGGCGTCCCTGGCCAGCGCACTCTATGAGATGGGCCAGCAAGTGGGACTGGTGACCAACGGCCGGGATGCCGCCGACCGCATCCGCCAGGAAGGCTGGGAAGTGGATTTTCGCACGCGCCGCGCCGCGCGCACCGCGGCCGCCGCCACCGAAAGCGACGATTACCGGCTCCAGCCCATGGTCGTGGAAACCCGGCGCGGGCCGGAGCAACTGATGCGGATCCTGGAGACGCTCGCTCGCGTGGAATTGAGCGAGAGCTTGGGTTTCGCGGAACTGGTGACCGAGACCGCGGGCCGCCTGCCCCGGGACGCCACGGTGCTGGCGATCCTGCCGTCGGTAACGCCGGAAACGGCGGTGGTCCTCGGCGGCTTGCGCCGGCGGGGGTTCGCGGTCACCGCGATCGTGATCGCCTACCACGTGCACGAATACGAGCAGCACGCAGGCCCCTTGGCCAGCGAGGGAATTGAAGTCCGACACCTCAAAGACGAGGACTACATTGCCAATGTTTGCCGTCAGCAGGTCTATCGTTAGGAGAAGGTATTCGGGAAGCCTGCGCTGACCGACGCTGAATGCAAATACCTATCGAACGGGCCGATCCTCAGTCAGGACGAGATGGACGTCATCAAGGCGTACTGCAACATTTCCAGACAACTCAGCAAGTAGTTGGCCAGGCCGCGAGGCATCTGCCAGCCGTTGTCTATTCCTTCTCCGGTCCCGAGACCTTCTCCGCTTCCGGATTCCATCGGGGCGCTTCTTCCACGCCCACTTCCCCTTCCAGTTCCAGCGGGATCCTCTTGCCGTCGGCCAAGGTGACTTCAACTGTCGTCAGGCCCCACTCGCCGTTGATGCGGCGCGCACGCGCCTGGACGTGCGCGCGCCCTTTGGGCCCCGCGACGTCGAAGTCCAGAAGCGCGTCTCCGCCGCCGTTCTTGACGTTGACATTGCCCGTGGGAAACCAGCCCGCTTCCTCAATCGGCTCCCCCAGCTCTTCGATGACCTGGGGACTGGTGCGGACCTTTTCCAAAGCCATTTGGTAAGGCGGGCTGCTCTTCAGCGCGTACAAAGCGGTCCCGAAAACCCCCAGGCAACAGCCCCCGCACCCCAGCACCATCGCCAGGCACCCGACGGGCACCGCCCAAAGCCAGTTGCGCGACCACCAACTCCGCCGCGGCGGTTCTGCCTCGAATGTCGTCGGCCCGTAGTCTTCCATCGAAGGTCCCTCCTCGTTCCTAAGGCGTAGTTACAAGAATCGGAAACTGGCCGCGAGCCAAACCTCGGCAAGCACCCGAAAAAACGCGTTAAGGCGTCTGTTCCCGTTGTTGAACCGCGCCGTTCTTGGTTTCAACGGCCAATCCGTCCTACTGCTCACCTTGCGCAGCGCGTTGTCCTTCCCGTTCCACCTGGGCCAGTTTCAGTGGGGAGGCATTCTCCTCGGCCGGTCCGGCCGCAGCCTTTTTCGGCGCCGCCTTGGCGGCCGCGGCCGGCTTCTCCTTCGTCTCCGCCGGCTTCGGTTCCGGCTTGTCGACGACCTTGAGGAAATCCAGCTCGATGTCGTACCACCCTTGGTTGTTGTCGGTGTCGAACTGGACCAGCGCTCGGCCGTTGCAGTTGACCGTCTTCACCTGCCCGACGACGCCTTGGAAGCGGGCCAGTTCGGGCCGCGAGGCATCGACCACCACATACCGGTCCGTGTACTGTTCCTTCAGCTCTTCAATGCGTTCGAATTGCATCAGTTCTGCTCCACTCTCCACCGCAAGAAAGCGTCGAGAAATCCCTGGATGTTGCCGTCCAACACGCTGTGGAAACTGCCGACCAGGTGGCCGGTACGCGCGTCCTTGACCCGCTGGTCCGGATGCAGGAAATAGTTGCGGATCTGCGACCCGAACCCGGTCTTGGGCATCTTCTCGTACTTGGCCGCCTGCTCCGCCTCCCGCTTCTCTTCCTCGATCCTCGCCAGCCGCGCCCGCAGCATCTTCATCGCGGTGGCCCGGTTTTTGTGCTGGCTTCGCTCCGCCTGGCAGTGCACCACAATGCCTGAGGGAATGTGGCGGAGCCGGATCGCGCTCGACGTCTTGTTCACGTGCTGGCCGCCGGGACCGCTCGATCGGATCGCCTGCTCCTCGAGATCCTCGTCGCGGATCTCAATCTCCACGTTGTCGTTCACCTCCGGCGACACATCCACGGCCGCAAAGCTCGTCTGCCGTTTGCCTTCGGCGTTGAACGGGCTGATGCGGACCAGGCGGTGCATGCCCGACTCGCCCTTGAGATAACCGTAGGCCATCGGGCCGCGGATCGCAATCGCCGCGCTGGCGATGCCCGCCTCCTCGTTCTCCTGGCGATCGAGGAGCTCTACCTCGTAGTCGTTCGCCTGGGCCCAGTTGATATACATCCGCAGCAGCATCTCGGCCCAATCGTTCGCGTCCGTGCCCCCGTCGCGCGCATTGATCGAAAGAATCGCTCCGTTGCCGTCCAGTGGACCGTTCAACAGGGCCTTGATCGCCAGGTCCGCCAGCAGCTTCTCCAGCCGCTCGACCTCGCCGGGCACCTCGGAGGCAAAGCTCTCGTCCTCCTCGGCCATCTCGATCATCGTGGCCAGGTCTTCCGACGCCTTGCCGAGTTCCTCCAACGGCTTGAGCACCGCCTTGAGCGACTTCAGTTCCGCCACCACCGGCCTCGCGGCCTCCTGGTTGCCCCAGAAATCAGGTGCCGACATCCGCTTCTCGATCTGGGCGACCTTGGTTTGCTTGCCGTCGAAGTCAAAGAGAGTCTCGCAGTTGGAGAATCCGCTTTTGGATTGCTTCGGCCCGATCAATAAACTCTCGTTCCATCACTCGCTCCAAGCCCCTCTATGGGGTTAATCTCCCGGCGGCAGCCGGTGTTTGCGGCTGGGCCTGGATAGGGATTGCCTCCTCAGAAGCATGTTCGAGCCCGTATTATACCGCTTTCTGACTACGGCATAAATCCGGCTTGGTACAAGAAACAGGACTGGTGTCCATCGGAGTCCCCGTGGGCGGCAGCGATTTTGTTCGGATCCGCGGAATCCCCCAACTCGTGAGCTATGCTTTCCCTGGAAGCAATGAAGCCCCTGCTCGCGACGAGGCTGCGCCGATACGGCCGCCTTGGTTGCCGGAAGGTTTGGAACCGAAACCATGAAAACGCTCAGCATCCCCTCCCGTTCGACAGACACCAAAGAAAGCACATTCGAGGAACTCAAGCAGAGGATCCACAGCAAGCTGGTCGACAAGCTCGACATGTCGCGGATCGGCGAGTTGGAGGGCGACGTGCTCCGCCGCGAGATCCGCCTGGTCGTCGAGCATCTCTGCGATACGGAGGACACCCTTCTCAACCGCAGCGAGCGCGACCGGCTCATTGACGAGGTTCTCGATGAAACGTTCGGCCTCGGCCCGTTGGAGATCCTGCTGAAAGACCCGACCATCAGCGACATTCTGATCAATGGGCCCAAGAACGTCTACTGCGAACGCCGCGGCAAGATGGAGAAGACGAACGTAACGTTCCGCAACAACGACCATCTGCTGCAGATCGTCGACCGGATCATTTCCAAGGTCGGCCGCCGGGTGGACGAGACCTGCCCGATGGTCGATGCGCGGATGGCCGACGGTTCCCGTTTCAACGCAATCATTCCGCCCTTGGCCCTGGACGGGGCTGCGGTTTCCATCCGCCGTTTCGGCTCGAACCCGCTCAAGCTCGAAGACCTGCTCAACTTCAAGGCGTTCACGCCCGAGATGGTCATGCTCCTGGAAGGGGCCATCAAGGCGCGGCTCAACATCATCATCTCCGGGGGCACCGGCTCCGGAAAGACGACCTTGTTGAACACGCTTTCGAGCTTCATTCCCAATACGGACCGCATCGTCACCATCGAAGATGCCGCCGAATTGCAGTTGCAGCAAGACCATGTTGTCCGTCTGGAAACCCGCCCGTCGAACATCGAGGGCAAAGGGGCGATCAGCGCCACGGACCTGGTCCGCAACGCCCTGCGCATGCGTCCCGAGCGAATCATCATCGGTGAGTGCCGCGGCCCCGAGACCCTGGATATGCTCCAGGCGATGAACACCGGCCACGAGGGCTCGATGACCACGCTACATGCCAACACGCCCCGCGATGCGCTGGCGCGCATGGAAACCATGATCATGATGGCGGGTTTCGAACTGCCCCTGAAGGCCATGCGGACCCAGATTGCCAGCGCCGTGGACCTGATCATCCAGGCCAACCGCCTGCAGGGAGGCCCCCGCAAGATCACCCACATCACCGAGGTCGTCGGCATGGAGCAGGACACGGTGGTGATGCAAGACATCTATTCCTACGAGCAGGACGGGATCGACGAGAACGGCCGGGCGTACGGCCGTTTTGTCGCCCACGGCATCCGCCCGACGTTCATGCCGCGGCTGGAATCGGCCGGGGTGCGCCTGCCTGCCAGCGCCTTCCGGCAGCGAATCATGTTGGAGGATTAGTTTTCGCCTATGAACCCTGTCCTGATTATCGCCATCGCCGCTTTCATCGGGGTCGCCGCGCTGGTCGGCAGCGTCGCCATGATGTTCCGTGACCGGCCGGGCAGCCGGGTCGAAGACCGGCTCGCTCTGTTGACCGGCTCCACCACGCCGAGCAGCAAGGAAAGCCTGCTCAGGCAAAGGAGCGTGCTGGTCGAGCCGCTGGATGCCGTGCCCGGCCTGCTGGAAACGCTCTTGAGCCGTTTTGGAAATGTCGCCATGCTGCTGGAACAGGCGGACACGTCGCTCACGGTTCCCAAGCTGGGCTTGGCCTGCGGCCTGATGGCCGTGGGCGGGACGGTGGTCGGACTGCTCATGCGGGTCCACCCCATGTTCCTGCCGGCGCTGGCTGCCGTAATGTCCGGACTGCCCGTCCTCTGGCTCCTCTGGCGCCGCCGCAAACGCCTGAAGACCTTTGCCGTGCAATTGCCCGAGGCCCTCGACATGCTCGCGCGCGCCCTGCGGTCCGGCCAAAGCCTCAGCTCCGGCTTCAACCTGGCGGCCAACGAAATGGGCGGACCGCTGGGCAAGGAGTTTCAGCGGGTGTTCGAGGAACAAAACCTGGGAATCCCGGTGGAGGAATCGCTCGACG
>JABWBD010000033.1 GCA_013360685.1 Pirellulales bacterium | reverse complement strand
GTGCTGAGCGGCAACCGCAACTTTGAGGGACGCATCCACCCCTATATCAAGGCCAACTATTTGGCCTCGCCGCCGCTGGTGGTCGCCTACGCCCTGGCCGGGACGACCCATATTGATCTGACGACGGAACCCATCGGCCTGGACAAAGCCGGCGAGCCGGTCTACCTGAAGGACATCTGGCCGACCCAGGCCGAAGTTGCCGCCGAATATGACAAGGCGCTCAACCCGGAAACCTTCCACAAGGAATACAATGGCATTGAGCACAGCAACCCCAAATGGAACGCCATTCCCGTGCCCGAAGGCGCGCTGTACGCCTGGAATGAGTGGTCAACCTATATCCAGGAACCGCCCTTTTTTGTTGATCTTAGCACGGAGGTGCTGCCCATCCAGCCGATTGTGGGCGCCAAAACACTGGTCAAAGTGGGCGACTCCGTGACCACCGACCATATCTCCCCGGCCGGCTCCATTCAGTCCAACAGCCCGGCCGGGCTGTATTTGCAGGAACACGACGTGGCGCCTTCCGAGTTTAACTCCTACGGCTCGCGGCGGGGCAACGATCGGGTGATGACCCGCGGCACTTTTGCCAACATCCGCATCCGAAACCAGTTGGCGGCGGGAACCGAGGGGGGCGTCACTCGTCACTTGCCGGACGGCCAGGCGATGACCGTCTACGACGCGGCCATGCAGTACCGCGACGAGGGCGTTCCCCTGGTGGTCTTGGCAGGGGCGGAGTACGGTACCGGGAGCAGCCGCGACTGGGCAGCAAAAGGGACCTATCTTCTGGGCGTCCGAGTGGTCCTCGCCTCCAGCTTCGAGCGGATTCACCGCAGCAATCTGGTTGGCATGGGTGTCCTGCCGCTTGAATTCCCCGATGGCACGACCTGGCAGTCGCTCGGTCTGACGGGTGAAGAAATCTACGAAATTCCGGAATTGGACGACCGGCTCCGCCCCGGCGGCGAGTTGACCGTCAACGCCAAGGCATCGGACGGAAAGGTCACTCAACTGCGTGTGAAAGTTCGAATCGACACACCCGTCGAAATTGAATACTACCGAAACGGTGGGATTCTACAGACCGTACTCCGTAAGCTGCTGAAATCTGCTTGATGGGTGGCCATACCTCTTCGCGGCCGAGACAGAATGCGGCACACTGAGTCAATAACCGCTCCCCGGGGCACTGTCAACGCACCCGCCAGGGGCTGCGGTCACGACCGTTGGGCCAGTTCCTGGCCGACCAGTTCCAAGTCGCGATGAAACCGAATGGCTTCAGCCGGACTGAGATTGAAGATCGCCCGCCCATCGGTTTCCCAATGGTGCCCGTCGAGGCGGAAGACAGCAGTCGCTGCGCGGAGATTGCCAATCGTGTCGGAACCGCCGGACGGTCCGTCGGCTCCTCCGTTTTCCATTTCGATCGTCACCGCCACAAAGGCGGTCAGTTCGCCCGTCAGACGATTCCGAGCGTAGGTCACATCGTTGTCAAAGTCACAGTCGCTCCAACGGGGGCTGTCCGGTTTGGCGCTCGCCACCCCCAGGTGGACAAACTTGGCCTCCAGTCTCTCGCGCTGCCGGTGAAAATCCCGGCAGGCCTCCGCAAAGCGGATTTCCCTCAGAGTGGACCGGATCGGCCGCCAGATAAGAACCAAGCCGGCCACGAAGAAAGCGGCCGCCAAGAAAATCCACCAATACTCGCCCATACCGGAACCCCTCGATAGCTGTGAACACAGCCAGCCGGATCTCCCTCATCATCCATCATTGTAAGCCAAATGCAGGAAAAAATGCAAGCAAGACGGAGGCAAATCCCGCGCCTGGGAGCGCATATGTCGATCGCCGGGGGCTACCACAAGGCTGTCGAGCGGGCACTCGCATGCGGGTGCGACTGTGTTCAACTGTTCACAAAGAATAACAATCAGTGGGGTGCCAAACCAATCACGCCCGCCGAAGCCCTGAGGTTCCGCGAGGCATTGGCCACCTCGGGCATCGGCAGTCCGATGGCCCACGACAGCTATTTGATCAATCTGGCCAGCCCTGACAACGCACTCTGGAAAAAATCCATCGACGCTTTCGTCACCGAACTTCAACGCGCGGACATGCTAGGCATCCTCTACGTGGTCACCCACCCAGGGTGCTACACAACCGGCAGCGAGTCGCAAGGGCTGAAGCGGGTCGTGATGGGGCTGAATAGTGTTCTCTCGCAAACGGGCGAATTGCGGGCTTCTTGCCTTTTGGAGACGACTGCCGGGCAGGGGACGTCGCTTGGCTGGCGGTTCGAGCAGCTCGCGGTGATCCTCGATCGCGTCCGAGACCCGGACCGACTGGGCGTCTGCTTCGACACTTGCCACGTTTTTGCCGCCGGATACCCCTTGTCCGGCGAAAAACAGTACCGGGCGACGATGCGGCAGTTCGATCTCACCGTCGGTTTGGGCCGAATCCGGGCGTTTCATCTCAACGACAGCCTGCGACCGTTTGGCAGCCGGGTCGATCGTCACGCCCATATTGGCCGCGGCGCCATGGGGCTAGAGCCTTTCCGACGGTTGCTCCGCGACCGCCGATTTCGCGACCGTCCCATGTACCTTGAAACCCCCAAGGGGGACGAAAACGGGGTCGATCTGGACACGATCAATCTTGCCACGCTCCGCGGACTGCTCGAAAACCCGGCCGGGTCCCGAGAGGACACTTGAGCACTCCGGCGAACCGCAGCATGTCGTGCCGGCTTTGCCGTTTCTGTCGGTTGCGGAAAAAGAAGCCCCGGCACACACGGCGGTGGCCGATCTACCTAATGGGTGTCGGAGGGGGCCGGACCTGCCCGGCTGGTCAAGCAAGTTGACCCCTACGTAAACGCCCGATAGATTACTCTTGGACTGGGCGAACTATCGGTCCGCCGTCGATCTTCTGAGGAACAGCTCCCCCGCCGTGAGGAAGCCATGGGGATTGGCTTGACCTATTTCAAACGCTACCGGATGGAGATCGACCTGGTAGGCCGCGACCTGTCCTTGGCGAAGGCCCCGGAGGGGTACCAATTCATTGCCTGGGAGCCTTCGCTCGTGGATGCCCATGCCAAGGTCAAGTATCTCAGTTTCCGTGACGAGATCGACTCGCACGTATTCCCTTGTTTCACGGAATTCGCCGGGTGCCAGCGGCTGATGCATGAAATCGCACACAAGCCGGGCTTTCTGCCGGAGGCGACCTGGCTGGCCGTCTACACCGGGTCGCACCGGTGGGAGTATTGCGGCACGATCCAAGGTATCCGCGATCGTGTCGGCATGGGGAGCGTGCAGAATCTGGGCATCCTCCGGCACCATCGCGGACGGCGCCTGGGGACGGCTTTGCTTTTCCGTGCCTTGGAGGGTTTTCGTGAAGCCGGTCTGAGTCGGGTCCACCTGGAGGTCACCGCCGACAACCGGGGAGCAATCCGGCTTTACCGTCGGCTCGGCTTCGCCGCGGTCAAGACTGTATTCAAAGCGGCGGAAGTCGCCTATTCGTGAGTCCCGCCCGGCTTAGGCTCGCAGTCGGGCTGCCGCTTCGGTACAATTCTGCTTCTGCGGCCTCACCCGCCGAAGCTACACTCCAAGGAGCACACGTGACCGAGGCGATCCAAAGTCATCGTTTTCCCAACGGTCTGGTACTGGTGGCCGAGCCGATGCCTTGGCTCGATTCAGCCGCCTTTACCCTCCTGGTGCCGGCCGGTTGTGTCCACGAACCGGCCGACTGCGGCGGGCTGACCAGCTTTACCTGCGAAATGGCGCTGCGTGGGGCGGGCCCGCGCGACAGCCGTCGGTTCATCGAGGACCTCGACAACCTGGGGGTGGAGTGGTCCGATTCGGTGTCTACGGCACGGACCGGATTCAGCGGCGCCACCGTCGCCGGCAATTTGCCAACGGCCCTGGAGATCTTTGCCGACGTCGTCCAGCGCCCGCATCTGCCGGAAGACCAGTTGGAAGCGGCAAGGCTGGTGATGTTTCAGGAACTGCGCGCCGTGGAGGACGAGCCGGCCCAGAAGGTAATGATCGAGGCCCAGCGCCACTACTACCCCGATCCCTGGGGTCGCCCTTCTCAAGGCAATGAAGAGGCGATCGAGGCGATCGGGATCGAGCCCATCCGCCGGCATTTCGGCCTCCACTACCGTCCCAACGGGGCCATCCTGGGTGTCGCGGGGCGGTTGGACTGGCCGGAACTGAAGGACACGGTCGAACGTCTGCTCGGCGGCTGGGATTCGCGGCAGGCGCCGGGAGTCGTCGATGGAGTCGCCGGCAAGAAGGTCGAACACCTGGAGCAGGAAACCAAGCAGACCCATATTGCAGTCGCCTACGACACGGTCCCCTATCGCGACCCCGATTATTTCCAGGCTTGGGGAGCGGTCGGCGTGCTCGGCAGCGGGATGAGTTCGCGGCTGTTTACCGAGGTCCGCGAGCGCCGGGGGCTCTGCTACCACGTGGATGCAAGCTACCATTCGCTCCTGGACCGCGCCGGAGTGTTCTGCTATGCGGGCACCAGCGCGGAGCGGGCCCAGGAGACGCTCGACGTCATGCTCGCCGTACTCTCCGACCTGGGACGCGGCATCGAGGCGGCCGAACTGGACCGGCTCAAGGCCCGCATCAAGAGCGGACTGATCATGCAGCAGGAATCGAGCACGGCCCGCAGCTCGATGATCGCGAGCGATTGGTACCATCTCGGCCGCGTGCGGACGCTCGATGAGGTCAGCCGGATCGTCGACGGGCTTACTCCCGAATCGATCAATGCGTATCTGGCCAGGCGTCCGCCGCGAGACTACACCATCGTGACCTTGGGACCACGCCCGTTGGAGGTGAATATTGGAGTTCGTTAGACACACGCTGCCGAGCGGCTTGGAGATCGTGGCGGAGCTCAACGGCGACGCCCGTTCCGTCGCCCTGGGGTTCTTCGTTGAAGCCGGATCGCGCGACGAAACCGAGGAAGTCTCGGGCGTGAGCCATTTCCTGGAACATATGGCCTTCAAGGGCACGCCGACGCGTTCGGCCCTGGATGTAAACCGGGAGTTCGACGAGATGGGCGCCCGCTACAATGCCTCGACCGGCGAGGAGACCACGCTCTACTACGCCGCCGTTCTTCCCGAATGCCAGGACCGCGCGGTGCGGCTCTTGGCCGACATCCTGCGGCCGTCACTCCGTGAAGACGATTTCAATACGGAAAAGCAGGTGATCCTCGAGGAGATCCGCGTCTACGAGGACCAGCCGCCTTTCGGCGCGGACGAAAAGTGCAAGGCGGCCTATTTCGGCGCGCACCCGCTGGGCAGGAGCGTGCTCGGTACCGCGCAGAGCATTACCGCCCTTTCAGCCGAGGCGATGCGGCGCTACTTCCGCGCGCGCTACAGCCCCTCGAACATCGTGCTGGCAGCCACGGGGCGAATCGATTTCGACGCGTTGATTGCGACCGCCGAGGAGTCCTGCGGCGTATGGGAACGCTTCGATGCGCCACGGTCCATCCGCCCCGCGGAACCCAACCAGAAATTCCTCACGGTTCACCGGCCGGAAGCGACCCAGGAATACACGGTCCAGATGTCCGATGGCCCCGCCGGCGACGAAAAGCAGCGCTACGCGGCCAAGCTCCTCGCTCGGATTCTCGGCGACGATTCCGGCAGCCGGCTCTACTGGGCCCTGTCCGACCCGGGTTTGGCCGAACATGCCGTGCTCCGGCATTACGAATACGCGGGGGCGGGGCTCTTCGTTACCTACATGAGCTGTGAGCCCGAACGGACGGCGGACAACCTCCAGGTAGTCCTCGACATCTACCGCAATGCACAGACCGCAGGGGTGAGCAAGGAGGAACTCTCCCAGGCGAAGAGCAAGGTCAGTTCCCGAATCGTCCTCTCTTCGGAGCGGCCGATGGGCCGGCTTTCCTACGTCGGAAACGAGTGGGTGCAACGCCGCCGCTACCGCTCGGTCCGCGAGGCCCTCGACACGGTCGCTTCGATTTCCGTGGACGACATTCAGTCGGTCCTGACGGGCTATCCGCTCTCTCGCAGCACCACGGTAACGATCGGTCCGCTCGCTGAAGTGCCGCAGCCTGCTTGACCTCCGCAGTCCCAGGCCCCGCCTGGGACTGCACGGTCCTACAAGGTCCGTTGCGATTCTCATCGTCCCACGTAGCGCCCAGCCGGCATGTCCCGGAGCCTTACGACTTTGGTTCGCCTACCTGCGGGCAACGGCCTGGAAGGCGGTGCACGAACAGCTCGCCGCCCGGCACGCGCTCCTCGGCCAGCGCTACGAGATGCTCGTGGTGCGTGAAGAAGATCACCTGGGTCTTGCGAGCCAGTTCC
Organism: Pirellulales bacterium; assembly: GCA_013360685.1. Lineage (GTDB taxonomy): Bacteria > Planctomycetota > Planctomycetia > Pirellulales > Thermoguttaceae > JABWBD01. Next base: position 23,732 of record JABWBD010000033.1, on the reverse strand, counting down.
GCGAGGACTTCGAGGGTCGCCGCGGAGCGGCCGTCGTCGAAGCCGATCAGGATATCGTCGATGATGAACGGCACCGGATCGTGCGTCTGGAGATAATGCTCCAGGCTTGCCAGGCGGAGGGCCAGGTAGAGCTGGTCGCAGGTGCCGTCGCTCATGCCGGCCAACGGGACCGGATTGCCGCTGTTGCCGCGATCGCCCATGAGCACTTTTTCGCCATGCTCGCCAAAGTCGGCAACCAGCCGGACGAACGAGCCGAGCGTCAAGCGGCGGAACAACTCGCCGGCCCGATGAAGCACGGGAGCTTCGTTTTCCTCCTGATAGCGCTGGACGGCCTCGCGGAGCACCACGGCGGCCAGACGAAAGCGGACATACTGGTCCACGTCGGCCGTGATCTGCGCCAGGAGGTCCTGGATGGTCTCGGCCGCCTCGGATGCCTGGGCGCCGGTGTCCATCGAGGCCAACGCGTTCTCCTCCTGCCCGACCCGGCGTTGAAGCTCGTCGCGCTCGGCTTCGAGCCGCTCGATCCGGTCCGATAGTTCCTGGATGCGGCCGGGCAGTTCGTCGGCATCGACGCCCTCGGTCTCGGCCACAAATGCGTCCAGCGGAGCGCCCGCGGCCAATGTGGAGAGTTGATCGTCGAGCGAGGCGAGGTTCTCGTCCAGGCGGCCGGCTGCCTCGGAGTTCCGTTCCGCCTGCGGCAAGTCCTCGGGCTGCCGGCATCCGGCCTCCTGGCACATGGTCGCCAGGCGCGCGGTGAGCAGCTCGATCCTTTGCCTCGCGGCCTGCTTCTGTTCCAGGTAGCGATCCTGCTCCTCAACGAGCTTCCTCTGTTGCTGCCGCTCCTCGCCGGCCTTCCGAAAGCGGAGTGAGATCTCCTCCACGGCCCGTTCGACAGGGCTGCCGGCCAGGTCCGGCGCAACCTGCCGGGCCAGGTCGCGGACCAGCTCGCAGAATCGCTCGCCGTCGCGGCCGATTTGCTCGATCCGCTCGGCGAAGCCCCCGGCGTCTTTGAGACGATCGAACAGTTCCCCGATCCGTGCGACGACCTCGTTGACCATCGCCGGTGTGCTGTCGGAAGCCAATCCCAAGGGGCTGATTGCCGCCGCCCACTGCTTCTGCCATTGGCCGAGCTGCAATTCCGCCTTCGCGGACGAGGTCTTCGCGGAAGCGACCTGGCCTCGCATCTGGCTGACGGTCTTCCCCAGCATCTGCCGTTTCTCGGCAACCTCGACGATCCGGTCGGCCGCCTGCTGGCAGCGGTCGAGCAGTGCCCCGAGCGTCTCGCCGGGGATGCCTACGGGTTCATGAAGCTCCTCCAGGCACTGGCTGAGTTCCCGGCAGCAGGCGGCGATGCGGCGGCTGAACTCTTCGACCTGGAACCTCTGCGACCGGATGCCTTGCGCCCTGGCCGCCAGCGCCTGTTGCTGCCGGAGCCACGCGCGCATCTCTCGCGGGGAGAAAGGCTCGATTTGCGCCGGCGCCCAGCAGAACCGCCATGCGGACCATGTCTGCTGCCGAGCGGCTTCCGCCTGGAGGAGTTGTTCCCGGTGACGGGCGGCCTCCCGGTCGAGAATTCCGCGGTTGGCCTGGAGCGCCGCGCGCGTGGCCACGCGGTTCGACTCGCGGCGGAGCCGGTCGGCCAGTTCGTCCGTCCGCTCGAGCGCCGCAGAGTAGGCCGCGGCAAGGTCCAGCCCGGGGGTGAAGTGATCGAGAAACGCCGCAAGCCGGGCATCTTCGGTGCATCCCTGCCCCCAGATCTGGACCACCAGTTCCCAGCCTTCGTCCCGGAGTCTTCGTGCCGCCAGGAGGTCGTCTTCCGTAGGCACCTCACCGGCCAGGCGGAGTTCTTCGATCTGCCGGTCGACGTCCGCCTGCTTGGAAGTATTCTCTTCCACGCGCTCTTCGAGACCGCGGACCCGTTGCTCCACCTCGGTGAAGTCGGCTTCGTGGCGGTCCACCGCCTCTGCCGGCGGAACCGGCAGGCTTTCCAACGCGTCGAGCGATCCGCACCAGAGGCCCAACCGTTTCAAATCGACGTTCGCCTGGTCCTCGGCGCGCCGCAATTCTGCCGCGACCGCATCGCGCTGCTCCTCCAGGTCTCCTTGGCCGCGGATACGGCGGACCGCCGCCACAAGCAGCCGGGCGTCGCGATCGTTCTCCAGGCCGGCCAGTTGACCTTCCGCATCGGCCAGGCGCGATTGGGCCTCGTCGATTTGGGCGCGTGCCTGTTCCAGTTGCCGCACCAGGGCCTCGTGCCGGTTTCCCAGGTTCTGGATTTGCAGCCGTTCCTGGCTCGTGAGGCGAAGTGGATCGACCGAGCCGAGATCCAGGTCCGGGCGGAGCTGCCGGAGGATCAGGCGGGCCTCCGCCTCGAGTTGGCCGCGATGCGCGATGAGCCCCGGCAAGTCGCCCTGGGCCTTCCGATAACTCCCCAGCGCCTGCGGAAGGTCTTCAATCCGGTCCGCGGCGTCCAGCAGGTCGGCGGGGATCTTCAGCAGCTCTAGTTCCTGCTCGATCCGCGCGAGTTCCTCGGAAGCAGTCTGCTCTTCCTTATACGCGATCCGAAGGCAGGTCTCCGCCTCGCGGCGTTGATCGGCGAAGCCCTCCGGCAGGATCGGCACACAGCCGAGCCTCATTCGCTCTTCGCGGAGGTTCCTCCGGCGGGCGATCAGCGGCTGCCCTTGGCAGATCCGCTCCAGGCGCCGCTTCTGCCGTGCCATGTTTTGCAACTCCGCGACAACTTCGTCGCGCCGGCCACGCGCGGATTGCAGCGCCTCATCGTGCTCCGCCCACTGGGCAGCGGGCAGTTGCGCATCGCGCAGCGCCCGCCTGGCCTCGTCCAGGGCCTTCAGCTTTTGGTTGATCTGCCGGACCTGGCCGCGGCGCGTGAACAACTCCTCCGCTCGGTTCTCCAGGCTGTCGCGGACTTGCTGCAGGTCGGAGATTCCGGAGCCGGCGGCGAAGAGGAGCTGCCCTACCTCGCCGCGCCCCCGAACGATCTCCTGCCCTCCCTGGACGAGTTGCTGGTGCCCGATGCCGAACATCGTTACGAACAGATCTCGATCAAGGCTGCCCAGGCAGGAATTGAGCAGACGGTCGTCCAGGGGAGTGCCGCCGGCGGCATCCAGCAGCGTGGCCTTGTTTCCCTTGCGGCGCAGGAAGCCTAGCGGCGAGTCGTCGCGACCGCGGATAGTGCCGCCGACACGCAGGTTGGAGTACGAGTGGACGAAATCGTCGGCCGATCGCGCGGGAATCCCGAAGAGCATCTGTTCCACGGCGCGGAGCGCGGAACTCTTGCCCGCCTCGTTGGGACCGTAGATCAGGTGGAGCCCCTCATTGCCGGCCGACAAGTCCAGCTCGAAGTCGGTAAACGGGCCGAAGGCACGCAGATCCAGTCGGAGGATTTTCATGGGGCCCCCTCGCGCGAGAGAAGCTGGTGCACCAGGAGTTGCTCGACCTGCTCGAGCATTTCCCGGATCCTCTCGGGGCGATCGAAGTCGAGCGCGTCGGGGCCCTCTTTGAGTTCCGGCGGCAGTTTGTCGCGCAGGTCCGTCAGCTCACCGGCGAGCGAGGCGACCTTCTCGGGCGACTGCCGGATATCCTCCACATAGCGGACAAGTCCTCCCACGGGCCCGTCGAGCGATTGCCTCTCCAATCCCGGCGGCGAAGTGGCGAGCGAGACCTTCTCGACCCAGACGCCGCCGCTGCCGATGTCCTGCGCCACGGCGCGGATCTCTTCTCGCCACCGGTGGGGCTCGGCCGCGAGCGCACGGTGAGCCGGACACGCCCCGCTCAGTTCAACGCGGACCGCCAGCGACCGCCCATCGGCGGCCTGCGCCAGCCCAGTCAAGCGTTCCCGGACGCGATCCAAGAGGTCGTAGCCGGTCTCCACGTCGCCGGCAGTCAAACGGCAGACCTCCCAGCGAAACACGTCGGTCGCCTGCGGCTCCAACGAGACGCGGTGGTCATCGTCGACGGTGACCACCACGCATCCTTTCGGGCCGGTTTCACGGATGTTCCGGCCCTGGAGATTGCCGGGAAAGACGACCGGCGGGTCCTGGCAGACGATTTCCGCCGTGTGCACGTGGCCCAAGGCCCAGTAGTCGTAGTGCCGTGCGCGGAGGTCGTCCAGTGTGCAGGGCGCGTAGGGCTCGTGGCCCTCGCGGCCAGTGGCGCTGGTGTGCAAGAGGCCGATGTTGAACCGTCCGCTGTCGCCGGCCGGGTAGGCGCAGGCGAGGTTGTCGAGCACAGCGCCTTTGGCGAAGCTCTGTCCGTGGATGGCGACATCCCAATCCTCCAGGCGGACGGTCTCGGGCTTGCGGGGCGAAAGGAGAAGGACGTTGTCCGGCAGCGGCAGCTTCTTGGTCATCTTGTTGGCCGCGTCGTGGTTGCCGGCGATGACATACACGGGAATCCCGGCCTCGCGAAGTCGGGCCATCTGGGAGACAAAGAAGAGTCCCGTGCGAAACTCCTTCCAATCGCCGTCGTAGAGGTCGCCGGCGACCAGCAAGAACGCTGCCGACTGGTCGATGGCAAGCTCCACCAGGTTCTCCAGGGCCCGCCGGGTTGCCTGGCGGATCTCGTCGACCGGCGCGCCGTCGTAACGCTCCAGGCCGCGGAGCGGACTGTCCAGATGGATATCCGCCGCGTGAATGAACTTGAACATCCGCACCTCCGTGACTTCCGACTTCCGCGCCCGCGATCGGCACGGCAGCCCCACGACATAATATAGTGAACCTGCGGACAGTAATCCAGGGCCCCGTGAGCGGCGAAGTCGGGAGGTTCTTCAACCGCGGCGAAAGCTGCGACAGCACCCGCTAGGAGGACGTGCCCCACTCCACCGACCCGCAAGTCAATGCAGCGCGCCCGTTTCGGTGAAATCCTGTTCTCCGTGTCTCAGCCAAGACCGCTCGACGGCAGGGCCCCCGTGAGGCAACGCGGTGAAGCATTTTTCTGCGTGGAATGCGCCGGGAGAAGGATCGTAGCCGAAGTCGTGAGACTTCGGAGTCCCCCGAAAACACCTGAATTCTCACAAGCGTTTGCGAAGCTCGCCGATGGGGACCGGATCGAAGCCCAGCGCGGCCGGCGCCCCGTTCTTCAACTGGCCGTTGATCTCGGCGGCGCGTTGCCCGACTTGCTTGCGATCACTCCACGCCCGAGGACGTCGCCGCCGGCCGTTTTCGTGCTATCCAAGGTACCCGATTTTGCCCATGCCCCAAAGAAATTTTCTCGCCAACAACGGGAAGACTGGGTGAGACCAAGAGAGCGCAAATGCCCGCGTGCCAATTACTTAGAACACGCGGGCAGTAGACAGAGCGGAGAGGACAGGATTCGAACCTGCGGACCCCTTACGAGGTCACGGGTTTAGCAAACCCGCGCTTTCGACCACTCAGCCACCTCTCCAAATTGTTTTCTACCTTGCACTTACGTCAATCGTTTCGGGATGGTTGTTTTCCTGTTTAGTACCGTTTGTAGTACTGGAAGGAAAAACTTGCCTCCGGTCGGCTAGTTCCCGCCGGAGGCGAACACCACCTAACCTTGTGACCGGAGGTGATGCCCATGCCAAAGAATACCTCTTCCCGGCGCTCTCGTAAAGCGGCAAAGCCCGCATCTGATCGGCCCCCCCAAGCCCTACGCGGAATACCCGATGTACGCCCACCCGTCCGGGAACTGGGCGCGACCGGTCAAGACCCTGAGTGTTACCCACATCTCTTTGTTGCAGCATTGGCGCCGCGGAGGAGGAACTGCAGCTTCTCGTAGCCGCGCCAGAGCGTAATCCAACCCGGCTCGCCATCGCATTTGCGGAGCAGATGTCCGCCCAGCCCCGCCAGTTGACGCACGAACTCTCGGATCGTCAACGGCCGGGATGCCGGAATGCGACGCACCGCGCAGAGCATCTCGCAGGCCGCGGTCCGCATCTGGAGCAAGCGCACGGCCGACCGGGTTGTGTCGCAACGAAGTTCGAGCTGAAATGGCTGGTCGATTACCTCATCTGCGATGGTCACCCGCTCATCGTCGCGGGAGCGAAAAAGACCCTGAAAACAAGCATCCTCATCGACCTTGCTTTGTCCATCGTCTCCGCCAGCAAGCTCCTGGGGAAGTTCAAAGTTCTGGCAATGCTCGCGGCTCTTAAGAAGCATCGCGAAGCGAAGGGATTGAGTCTGGCTGGGGTGGCCGAGCGGTGCGGCATGGATCGCTCCGCGGTCAGCCGGCATGAAAACGGCGTTTACCTGAATCCGACGCTCGACACGCTCTACCGCTATGCCGCGGCGGTTGGCGCGGAGATCGCTTTTACCGTCCATGCCTCTTAACTGCCCTCAACGGCGAGAAGTGCATCGATCATCGCGACATCAAGCCGGCCAACCTGCTCTAATTCCACGGGTGAGTGAAGCTTGCCGACCTTGGGCTGGCGGAGTTTACCGAGGCGTCGAGCGCATCGCACACGGGTTCGGGCACGCTCGGTTATCAGCCCCCGGAAGTCTACGACAAGCAGCTACTCTCGACAGCCCCCTTGCTTTGGGTGGCGTGGTCCTGGTAGAATCGATTTAGAAGTTGCGGAATCCAGCGGTGCAAGGGATCACAAGGGTTGGTGAACGGGCGTCCTCCTAGCGTGATTGTGTTGGCAGGTTCGGGTAAGTCGACCGTCGCGCCAGGCTTGCTGCAGAAGAGATTGGCGGTGGCTGAGTATGTCAATGCCGACGTAATCGCGCAAGGGCTTTCCGGCTTCGACCCGCAGAGCGTGGCGCTGGCGGCGGGGCGGATCATGCTGAATCGGTTAAAGGAGTTAGCGGAGCAGAGAGTGAGCTTTGCCTTTGAGACAACGCTGGCCAGCCGATCCTTCGTCCCGTGGCTCCATGATCTTGTTCAAAGCGGCTACCGTTTTCACTTGGTTTTTCTGTGGCTTGCCAGCCCAGACTTGGCAGTGGCTCGTGTTGCAGACCGGGTAAGAATGGGAGGACGTTGCCTTTGAACAGGGCGTGCCGATTGACGAAGCGGTGAACGAGGCCGTACAGGAAGCAGTCCTGCGGCACCGGCAGGCCAACCTGCCGCTTGTAACTTGGCGTGAGGGGCGAATCATGGAGATTTCACCGCAAGACAGCGGAGGTGCGACAGAGCCAAGCGGCAAAGGGGAGCCAAACCGCGAGGGTTAGCGTTAGTGTTGACAGCGCGCGTAAACTAGAAGCTCGTAAGGGCGCGCACGGTACGAGCGGCACAATCGGCAAATCCCGATCAACTTCTCTGACATTTTCAAGAAAGATCCCCTCGGAGAGCCTGATCACTTGATCGAGGTCTCCGAGGGGTGTACTCCCGATAGCGTATCACAACTTCGGAGTACTCCAGCATGCATCATGACTTGCTTTGCGATACGGCCTTCTGGTGTTTTCTTTTGTCGATCGACCGGGATTTCGCCAAGATCGCCCGGGAGAAGGGGTGCCCCTGTGGCTAACCAGCCGCGGCCCCATTGAAGCGGCCCTCCTTGCCGGACTTTTGATCTCGGAAGTAGACATTTCCGCGGCTAACGTGAATGATTCGCGACAGCCGACATCACCATTTCTCGATCGCGAAAAGAATTCTTATCCCCATGGCCCACAAGCACTTGCTGCTCCAATGGCCCAATCTTGGCGCGCCGCACATGGTATACAGAACCTCCGCGCCGCAACCTCCAGCACACCCCTCCACAACACGACAAACCCGGCTTCGAAAAACCAGCCCCAACAGGGCGCCGACGGCGGCCGGGGATTGAGCCGGCATCGCGGTCCGAATGTTAAAATCACGATTCTTGAACCGAGAGACATCGGGCTCCCTCCCAACCATACCGCCCCAACAATACCGCGGAGCACTCATGGCGTCGGAAACCCCATCCCGCGACGAACTTGCGGAAAAATATCTCGAACAGCTTCCCTACGACCCCTATCCCGTCCAGGAAGAAGCCCTGCTCGCTTGGTTTTCCTGCGAGCAAGGAGTGCTGGTTTGCGCTCCGACCGGCATGGGCAAGACCCTGATCGCCGAAGCGGCGCTGTTCGAGGCCCTGCACACGGGCAAGCGTGCCTACTACACCACCCCCCTCATTGCCCTGACCGAGCAAAAATTCCGGGAAATGCAGTCGGCCGCCGTGAAATGGGGGTTCTATCCGGAGGACGTCGGCCTGGTCACCGGCAATCGCCGCGAGAATCCTGATGCCCGCGTGCTGGTTGTCGTCGCCGAGATCCTCTTCAACCGCCTGCTGCACCGCGAGATGTTCGACTTCAGCGACGTCTTCGCCGTGGTGATGGACGAGTTTCACAGCTTCGCCGACCGCGAACGCGGCATCGTCTGGGAGTTCTCGCTGGGACTCCTGCCCGAGCACGTGCGCACACTCCTGCTTTCCGCGACGGTGGGCAACTCGATGGAGTTCGTAAGCTGGCTCCGGCGAGCCAACAACCGGCGCGTGGAATTGGTGCAAGGGCAGGAACGTAAGGTGCCGCTGGTTTTCCAGTGGGTGCCCGACCGGCTGCTCACGGAACAGATCGAGGAAATGGCCAAAGGCGACGACGTCTCGCGATTCACGCCCGCGCTCATCTTCTGCTTCAACCGCGAAGAGTGCTGGAACGCGGCCGAGCAACTCAAGGGAAAACGGCTGCTCAGCGATGGCCAGCAGGCCCGGCTGTCGGCAGAACTGGCCAAGCACGACTGGTCGCAGGGGGCCGGACCGAAGCTGAAGCAATTGCTGCTGCGGGGCGTCGGCGTGCACCATGCCGGCGTGCTGCCCAAGTACCGGCGGATTGTCGAGGAATTGTTCCAGCGGAAACTTCTTTCCATCGCCACCTGCACGGAGACGCTTTCCGCCGGCATCAACCTGCCGGCTCGCTCCGTCGTGCTTCCCTCGATCCTCAAGGGCCCCCCCGAGAAGAAGACAGTTCTCGAATCGAGCACCGGGCACCAGATCTTCGGCCGCGCCGGCCGCCCGCAGTTCGACAAGCAAGGCTACGTCTTCGTGCTCGCCCACGAAGACGACGTCAAAATCCTGCGATGGAAGGAGAAGTACGACCAGATCCCCGAGGACACAAAGGACCCGGGATTGATGAAGGCCAAGAAGGCGCTGAAGAAAAAGATGCCGAAGCGCCGCGAAAACCAGCAGTATTGGAACGAACCGCAGTTCGACAAACTCCGCGCGGCCCCTCCGAGCAATCTCTACAGCCGTGGACGGCTCCCGTGGCGGCTATTGGCCTTCATGCTCGAGGCCTCCCCCGAGGTGGAGCCGATCCGCAAACTGGTCAGCAAGCGGCTGATGGATCCCGGCCGGCTGGAAGCGGCCCAAAAGGATCTCAACCATATGCTGCTCACGCTCGATCGCGCCGGCTACGTCACGTTGGAACCCGAGCCGCCGCGCGGAGAGCCGGAGGCCGAGGCAGCGAGCCAACCGGAGCCTAAGCCCGCGGGCCTGCCGGGTCTCAACCTGACCTTTTCCACTTCCCCCGAGCCGGAACCGGAAAAACCACGGAAGCCGGAATACCAGCCGATCTACGCCCGTCCAACGCCGCAACTTGGCAATCTCCTCAAGCTCCGGGGAATCAATCCGCTCTACGGTATTTTCCTGGTAAACCAATTGGGCATCGCCGACCGTGCCGAACGCGTGCAGGCGATCGAAAGCGTGCTGGAATTGCCCTCCTCGGTGGCGCACTACGTTCGAGTTCCTCGCCAGAGGGATCTTCCGCAGGGCACCTTGGCGACGCTGCGACTGAACGAGCAGCTTCTCCGCCTCGGTTTAGCCACCGCCGAGCAACTCTCCGAGCAACCCGAAGAGGAACGGGAAGATCGAAATCGCATGTTCGCCGAGGAACGCGTTTGGGTGCTCACGTTGGCCGATAAGCTGCGGCTGTTGTTCGAGTTCGACTTCCCGGGCGTTCGAGACGTACGGATCAATCCGGTTTGGGCCGTGGGCGAGGTGCTCGAGTTCGGTGGCGATTTCAACAAATACGTCACGAGCAAGAGCCTGCAGAAGCAGGAGGGAGTAGTCTTTCGTCACCTGCTGCGAATGATCCTCCTTTTGGCCGAGTTGATGCAATTCACGCCTCCGGAGACGAGCGAAGAGGCATGGCGCGGCGAACTTGAGGAAATTAGCCGTACGCTCACCGAGGCCTGCCGAGCCGTCGACCCCAGCAGCACCGATAAGGCGCTGGAACAGGTGGAGGGGGAAGTGGAGGCGTGGTAGAACGACACCCTCCATCGCTCGGCAGCTCCGAGATCGAAAAGAACCCCCACCATTCTCTTGCGGAGATAAACCAGGAAAAAAGGCAAGAACGGAGAAAGGGAAGCATCAGGCAGGAGATCGACATGGATCGCAGGGGGTGCTCTGGGCCGTGGTCGCAATCCCCATTTGGGTGCAATTCTCTCGGACGTATCCAGAAACAGCTTGACGCACTCTGATATAATCGCATAATGACATGACATTAAGGATTATGAGATGCTTTCCAGGACCGCTCGCCACGCCGCCGCTGCTGTGATCGCCTTGGCTGAAATGCCCCCCGGCGACTACGCCGGAGCTGGCGAAATTGCCGACCAGATTAAGGCACCACGAAATTACCTCGGCAAATTACTCAAGATTCTGGCGGATGAGGGGGTTCTCGAGTCCCAGAAGGGCAAAGGCGGCGGCTTTCGGCTGGCGAGAGAAGCGGAGCGGATTACGCTGTTCGATGTTGTTGAGCCAATCGATCACGTAAGCCGCTGGGGTGGGTGTCTCCTCGGCGGTTCGCGCTGTTCGGACGAAACCCCCTGTGCGGTCCATTTCCGCTGGGCGGGAGTTCGGGACGTCTATCTGAAGTTCCTCAAAGGAACCACGGTCGCCGATCTGGCTGCCCAGCCACAGTTGTCCATCAGTGTTCCATGATCCGTTCTTGCTTGGACTGAAATAAGATAATCTCATGGGATTATGTGACATGGCCCTGCCCCTTCCACTGGCTGAAGAGACTGTTGCGGCCTGCGGCGAACCCCGCCTCTATCGCCCCTTTTTCCGCGCGGGGATTGCCGTTGTGCTGACGCTCGGGGCAGCCTGGGGAGCCCTGTTGCTGCTCCGGATCGCCTGGGCCGGATCCTTCACGGCCATCGGACTCCAAGAGATCAACGCCCACGGACATGCCCAGATCTTCGGTTGGGTTGGTCTGTTCGTCATGGGCTTTGCCTACTACGGGTTGCCGCGACTGAAACAAGTCCCGCTGGCGCATCCCAGGATGGCACAGGCGAGCCTCTGGTTGATGGGCGTTGGCCTGGTCGTGCGGTCAGGTTTTCAGGCAGCCGTGGCCGGTTGGGCCGGGTTTGGCGTGCCGGCCGTGTTGGGTTCCCTGGCCGAGATTGCGGCGATCGGGATCCTGGTTTGGGTCGTTCTGGGCACGCTGGGCAGCGCGACCACGGCATTGGAAGTATTGGACGATTACGTCTTGACGGCGTTGGGCTGGTTTTTTGTCCAAGCAGTTCTGGAGGCCGTCTACTTCACTGCCACCCTGCTGGCGCCGGGGACCGCGGAACTGCTCTGGTTGGTCGCCACCTGGCAAGGGCCATTGCGCGAGATCCAGATCCACGGCTTCGCCATGCTGATGATCCTGGGAGTCAGCCAGCGACTGCTCCCGGAGTTGTACGGACTCAAGCAGCCGAGCAAGGCAAGAAGCCTGACCTCGCTGGTTGTCTTGAACGCCGCCCTGATCGGTGTGGTTGCCGGATTGGTGCTCATGCGGCTTTCCGGCCACGCCTGGGCCGCGCTCTGGTATCTCTCGGTTCTGGTGATGGTGGCCGCCACGGTGGCGCTGGTATGGGGATGGGGCCTGTTTGGCCGCGTCGAGCGATCGGACCGGAGCCTGAAATATGTCCGTGCCGCCTACGTGTGGCTATTCATCTCCCTGGCGATGCTTGCCCTGCTGCCGGCTCACCAGTTCGGCCTCTTGGCCTGGCTGGCGCCGGAGAGCCGGGCGGCCGAGATGGGCTTCTCGCACGCCTACTACGGGGCAATCCGCCACGGAGTGACCGTTGGCTTCGTCAGCATGATGATCATGGGAGTCGCCGCGCGGATGGTGCCGGAGTTCCAGGGGATCCGGGGCGACGGGCTGGGACCGTTGTGGATGCCGTTTCTCCTGGTCAACGCGGGCTGTGCGATCCGCGTGCTTTCGCAGACATGGACCGACTTTGCGGCGCCGGCTTTTTCTGTAGCCGGCCCGAGCGGGCTATTGGAACTCACTGGGCTGGCCATCTGGGGCGTGCACCTTTGGCGCATCATGGACCAACACGTGGAATTACCTGGTTTTGAACCTTGAACCTCCTCTTGGAAAGGACGTTTTGATGAATCCTACCGACATTCTCAAGAACGAGCACCGGGTTATCGAGCAAGTGCTGAATTGCCTGGAAAGGATGGCAGAAGAGGCCCGGCGCTACGGCGAGCTGGACATCCACTCCGCCCGCGAGGCCATCGATTTCTTCCGCACCTTTGCCGACGGCTGCCATCACCACAAGGAAGAGACCCACCTCTTCCCGGCCATGGAGGCCAAGGGCCTTCCGCGCCAAGGCGGACCGACCGGCGTGATGCTCTACGAACACGAAGCGGGCCGGCAGCACATCCGCGCCATGGCCGAGGCCGTGGAGGCCGCCGTGGCGGGAGACCAGGCGGCTCGCGACAGGTTCTCACAACATGCCCGGGATTATATCGAGCTGTTGCGCGAGCACATCGGCAAGGAAGACCATTGCCTGTTCGGCATGGCCGGCCAGATGTTCACCCCCGCCGACCAGGCCGCTTTACTGGCAAAGTTCCAGCGCGTGGAAGCGGAAGAGATGGGCGAAGGGACCCACGAAAAGTATCTCGACATTGCCAACCGGCTGGCTGACCGCTACTGCGTGGCGCGAGCGAAAGCCGCGGAGGCCCACGGAGTATGCGGTTGCGGCCACCATTAAGAGCAAATGACCAATGACGTGCTCGGCGCGGGGCTCCTGACTCGTGCTCGGCGAGGGTCTCCTGACCCCGCCGATTTCTTCGACCGAAGGTCTCCGGATGCGGCGGGGCCGGGAGACCCTCGCCGAGCGCGAGAGCAAATGACGAATGACTAATGACGTCCTCTGTGGAGCGAATCCCATGGTGACTGTCGACTACACGCGATCGGATTTCGACCGCAGTCCTTTCGTGGTCTTCTACGAAGTAACGCGCGCCTGCGACCTGGTGTGTCAGCACTGCCGCGCATCGGCCCAACCGCGACGCGACCCGCTGGAGCTGGACGGCGAGCAGGCGCGTCAACTGCTCGGACAATTGGCGTCGTTCCCCAAACCGCCCATGCTGATCTTCACCGGGGGCGATCCGCTGAAGCGCGCCGACGTGGTCGACCTGGTCCGACATGCGGTCGATCTCGGCCTGAATGCGGCGATGACTCCATCGGCAACGCCTCTGGTCACGCCCGAAGCTCTCAGGAATCTGCACGAGGCGGGACTGCATCGCCTGGCGGTCAGTCTCGACGGCATGGATGCGGCCACGCACGACGCGTTGCGAGGCGTGTCCGGCAGTTTCCAGCGAACGATCCAGATCATGGCCGACGCCCGCCGCATCGGACTGCCGCTCCAGGTAAACACGACCGTCACGCAGGCGAATCTCGGCCAGATCGACACCCTGGCCGAAATGCTCGCCGGCGAAAGGATCGTGCTCTGGTCCGTCTTCTTCCTGGTGCCGGTCGGGCGGGGCGAGCAGCTCAAACGCATCTCTCCGGAGCAGTACGAAGCGGTCTTTGAGAAACTCTGGTTCCACGCTCAGCGGCAGCCTTACGGAATCAAGACGACCGAAGCGCCCCATTACCGCCGCTTCGTGCTTGCGCGGCGGGGAAACCCGCGGCACAAGCCCGACGAACTCGATCAGACGCAAAACCAGCGCGCCCCGTTGGGGATCAACGACGGCAAGGGAGTGATGTTCATCGACCACCGCGGGGCAATCTACCCGAGCGGTTTCTTGCCGTTGCGTTGCGGCCGCTTTCCACGGGATTCGGTGATCGACGTTTACCAGAACTCACCGATCTTCCGGCAGCTCCGCGACGCGAACCAACTTAAGGGCAAGTGCGGCCGCTGCGGTTTCCGCCACGCCTGCGGCGGCAGCCGCGCCCGCACCTACGCCGTCACCGGCGACGCGCTCGCCCCCGAACCCGACTGCGTCTACATCCCCGACGCCGCGGGTTCTTCGAGGTCTTCGTCACGGCGGTGATCGCCTTCCTCTTCACGCGCATGGGGCTCCTGGGCGTGCGATCCGCCACGGCAGTGTTGTTTTCCACCTCGATCTTCCTCACCGGCGGCATGCTGGGGCCTCATGCTCTCTTGCCTCCGCAGCATGGATGTGGGCGGGAAATGGAAAGCAGTCCGGAATCTGAACTCTCGCCGGTGCGAGGATAGCGGGACCAATGGCCAACAGGCAGCACGATGCTGCCTGTTGGCCGTCTCTTTCCCGTCCAGACCCGGCATGCCTGCGATATCGCTCGGGGGGAATACTCTTCCTGAAAGTGCATCCCTTGTCCGCATCCCCGCGCGCCCCTAGAGTTGTTATTGCCCAACTCATTGTTCTACGAGGCCCCAACCACTTGGAGGCGTCCATGCCATCGCATTCCGCACCCAGACACGAATTTCCAATGCAGTTCTGCCTCAAAGGGCGAACCGTGGTCTTGCGTCCCTTTTCGACCGCAGATCGCGAACGGATGATCGCGTTCGCCACGGCCTTGCCCGAGCACGACCTCCTCTTCCACGATCGGGACATCACGCAGCCGGCCGAGGTGGACGCCTGGATCAGGGAGAACCTGGAGGGACACCTCGCCACGCTTGTGGCGTGCGAAGACGATCGCATCGTCGGCTATGCCACATTCAGCCGAGGGAACGTCCGCTGGACTGCCCATGTTGCCGAACTCCGCGCGGTGGTCGCGCAGTCCGCGCGCGGCCTGGGAATCGGCCGGCTCTTGCTGGAGTTGGCATTCGAGATGGCCCTCGAAGCAGCGGCGACGAAAGTCGTCGCGCGCATGACACCTGAGCAAACCGGCGCGCTGAAGCTGTTTCAACGGCTTGGTTTTGCGGAGGAAGCAATCTTGCGGGATCACGCCGTGGATGCAAAGGGGCTCCCCCACGATCTTCTGGTCTTGACTTTCCACGCACGCGAGCATCGGGAAAAACGCTGTGAGTTCTGTGGGACTCCTGTCTTGGAAGCGCTGGTCCTGGATGGCTCCAGGTTGTGCTCAAGCTGCTACGAGACCCGTTACAGCGAGTTGGGGAGCGGCTAGGACGGCCGAACAAAACCGCTCGGCGCGGGTCTCTGACCCCGCCGAATCCGCCGACCGAAGGTCTCCTGGGCCGGTTTTGTTCCAAGCATCGACGTGCGACGTTGCGGCGTGAGGCAAACGTTTCTTGCAGCACTAGCCGCTATGACCCGCCCGCGCAACGATTCGTAGCATTGCCCAGGATCGCTTGCCACCGGCGGGTAGTTCGATCTACAATGAATGCCAATGGCGCCTTGCCATTCCTCGTTCCGGGAGCGAATCCGGAACTCCTTACGCACGTGCGACTTGCGCCGAGGACGCCGCCATGTCAGACTCGCCGGAAAACTTCGATTTCGCGCAAATCGGGAAACGCCGCGCCCGCGGCAAGAGACACAGAACATCCCCGCTGAAGCGGTTGCTGGCCGTTGGCGCCGGGATCTTCGTGGTGGCGCTGATCGCCGGACTGGCGATCGCCGTCTATTCTCGGGTTGCCCCGGCCGCGCGGCTGACGCGGGTCGGCAATCAAGAGATCGATGAGCTCAAGACACTCAAGCTCTCGGTCGCCGCCGCGGGGGTGTCGGACGCCGGCTGGTTCGACCTCGTGCAAGGTCCGGAAGGGGCCGAACTCGATCGGCAGAGCGCGGAGTTCAAGTGGACGCCCACGGAGGCACAAGGCCCCGGTTTGTTCAACGTGGTCGTCCGGCTGGTGGACTACGACACCGAGCTGCCGATCGACCAGATCCAGTTTAGCGTGAGCGTGCTCGAGGTAGACCGGCCGCCGGTCTTCGATCCGGTCGCCGAGAAAAGCATCGATCCGACCACGCCGCTGTACCTTGTCGTCGACGCGAGCGACCCGGACCAGCCGGCCAAGCCGGTGAGGTTCGATCTGACCAGCGCTCCGGAAGGCGCGACCATCAACCAAAGCACGGGCGCGATCCATTGGGACCCGGTCGGCGCGGAACCGGGGCTGGTGTCGTTCATCGTGACGGCGACGGAGGGGGCGTACGGCGGGCTTTCCGCCACCAAGGAAGTGCAAGTCCGGATCAACGCGCCGCCGCCCGGCACGGTTCTGGCGACCGACGACTCGGCGGCCATGATGACCGAAGAGTCGACGGAATCCTCCGCGGCCGAGAAGAAGCCGGAAAAGCCCCTGCCGACGGCCGAAAAGGAAATACCCGTGCCTCCGGCCCCCGAAGGGCCCGATACGACCAACGAGAGAATCCTGGCGATCTACGAGAAGAACAAGCTTTTTCAGCCCAACGAGTATCCCGCCCTCCGCAAGGTTTTCGCCGACCAGTTCGAACGCCGCCAATGGACCGACCTTCATCGAGGTTTCGGCGCGGACTACGACGCCATGGACCAATGGTTCAAGGGAGAGCCGGAAGCTCGCGAGGAGCTGTTCACCGCCATCGACCCCGAGCACGACGACGCGCAGACGGCGCTGAAGTTGTTCAAGGAGCTCAAGAAGAACCGCCCCGAGGCGTTCCCGTCCTATTTGGAGCTCGCCATCGCACTGGCAGTGACGTGGGACAACGACAAAGGCGTTTACGACTATACCAGGCACCAGGAGCGTTCGGGGAGCACCATGCCCGACAAACTCGCCGGGCCGATCGATGGCTTCCGCTACTTCATCGAAAACGAGAAGGTGATGCAGGGGCGCGCCCAGTTGCTCCCTTGGGAGATCCTCTGCTACGTCGTCGACCACCGGACCCCTTTGCCCGAACGCCCCTGGGTCCTTCAGAACTACCTGTCGAAGCGCGCCATGATCGGGCAGTGTTATTCCGACGTGCCTTACGATGCCGAGATGCGCGTCGAGGAAAGCGGCGGTAAATCGCGGATCAAGGGGAAGCCCTACACGCTTGAGAACCTCCGCAAGTACGGGGGGATCTACGAGATGCAGGCCGATTTCGCCGCGCGCGTGGCCAAGTGTCTCGGGGTGCCGGCTGCCTACGTCAGCGGCCCCTCGGTCTCCGGGCAGCCGCACGCGTGGGTGACTTGGGTCGAATTTGCCGGCCTGACGCGCAGCAGCATCAGTTTCTCGGTGCAGTCCTTCGGCCGCTCCCGAAACGACTATTTCGTCGGCAAGCTTACCGAACCGAACACGGGAGCCGAGATCACCGATCGCGACATGGAACTTCGCCTCCAAACCGTCGGACTGAACTCGAAAGCCAAACGCCAGGCGGCATTGGTGATGCGGGCCTTCCCGATCATCCGCGACACACTCAAGATGGACGCGGCCGGGCAGTTGGCTTATCTCAACCAGGTAGTCCGGCTCTGCCCGGGCAATGAGGCCGCCTGGTTGGCGATTGCCCAGATGTCGCGGGAGAAGAAGATCGACGCCGGCCAGCACAAGGCGATGATGGCATCGCTGGAGAGCCTCTACCGCACGTTCGCGAATTTTCCGGACTTCACGTGCAGAGTCTTCGACGACATGATCGCTTTCCAGGACAACCCGAAGCAGCGCGAAAAGCTCTATGAGCGAATGGTGGCGCTTTACGGAACGGCCGGACGGCCGGACCTGGGCTGCGAGGCGATCCTCAAGTACGTCGACTATCTGGTATCGGAAAAGCACGAGAAAGAGGCGATCCAGTGGTTGGCCGTCTCGATCCAGCGGATGCCCGGCGAAGGACGCTACGTTCCGCGGATGCTCGACCGCCTCGAGTCGCTCGCGAAGGACGTGGAAGGATCACAAGAGCAACTTGTCCGCTTCTACCAGGAATTTCTTCCCAAGATTCCGCAGATGGAAGGCAATGCTCCCAGCCCGTACTGCATCGAGATGTTCGAGCGCGCGATCAAACGGTTCAAGAAGGCCGGACGGGACGAGCTGGCGCAGGCGGGCGAGGCCCAGTTGGTTTTGATCAAAGCCGGAAGGGGACAGCGGAGCCGGTAAGCAGAGAATGGATGGATCCCTCCGAGCAACCTGGTATTTGACGCCCTGCCACGTTCTGCAATGGGTCGCGGCGTTGGGTTTGGCGGGCGCGGTGGCGGGGCCGACAACGGCCTATGGCCGGAACGGACAGTTTCAAATTACCGTCGTTGACCGTGAAAGCGGCAAGACCCTCCCATGCCGCATGCACCTCAAAACCGCGAATGGCAAACCGCGCAAACCCGAAAAACTCCCCTTCTGGCACGACCACTTCGTCCTGCCCGGAAACGTGATGCTGTCGCTGCCGCTGGGCAACTACACATTCGACATCGAACGCGGCCCGGAATACGTCGTCCGCGGCGGCCGTTTTACCATCAACGATTTCGCCGATGACGCAAAACAGATCGACCTGCTCCGATTCGTCGATATGGCGCACGAGGGATGGTGGTCGGGCGACCTTGACGTGCGTCGCGCGCCGGAGGATCTCGAACTGCTGATGCTGGCAGAGGACCTCCACGTCGTTCCACTCATCACCTGGTGGAACGAGGAAAACCCATGGAAGTCCAAACCGCCGCCCGATCCTCTGGTCCGATTCGATGACGACCGCTGCTGCCATCTCATGGCCGGCGGACACTCGCGCCCCGGCGCTTCGCTTGTCTACTACAACCTCGCGGCCCCTATTCCTTCGGCCGGTGCCGATGCGGAGTACCCCCCGCTCGTTCTGTCCGCGCGGCAAGCCCACGAGAACGACGACGCCTGGATCGACATCACCAGGCCGTATTGGTGGGATTTGCCGATGCTCGTCGCCCAAGGGCAGGTCGATTCGATCCAGGTCCTCCATGGCCGGATCTGCCGAGACCGGGTCCTGGAAGACGAACCGGAAGCAAGACCTCGCGACAAAACGCTCTTCCCCGGCACGTGGGGCAATGCCCTCTGGTCCCAGACAATCTATTTTCATCTGCTCAACTGCGGGCTGCGGATCCCGCCGACCGCGGGCAGCGGTTCGGGTGTCTCACCCAGTCCGGTGGGCTACAACCGCATGTATGTGCAGTTGGACGGCGAATTTGACTACGGGTCGTGGTGGAAGGGATTGGCCGCCGGACGCGTCGTGATCACCAACGGCCCGCTCTTGAAGCCGAGTGTGGGCGGCCATCCGCCGGGCCAGGTCTTTCGCACCGACAAGGGCCGGCAACTCGATCTGGAGATCGGCTTGACGCTTTGGAACCGGCATCCGGTCGACTCCAAGGAGTCGATCCACTACCTGGAGATCATCAAAGACGGTCAGGTGGAGCATTCGGTCCGCTTCGGCGAATACGCCGAGAGCGGCAAGCTCCCGAAAGTCCATTTCGACCGCAGCGGCTGGTTCCTTATCCGAGCGGTGACCGACGTTCGGCAGACGTATCGCTTCGCGATGACCGGTCCGTACTACGTCGAAATCGGCGACGCGCCCCGGATCAGCAGGCAGTCGGCCCAGTTCTTCCTCGATTGGGTCTACCAGCGCGCACGCCAGTTCAAGCTCGACAACGCGGAGCAACAACGCGAAGTCCTGGAGCACCATCGGAAAGCGCGAGACTTCTGGCAGGACCTGCTCAACCGGGCCAATGCGGAGTAGGGAGCGGGAGCGATGGGATGTTGGGGTATCGGGGTGCGAAGGCGGAGCCCCTGAACCGCACCTTATTCTGCCTTGCCGAAACGTCTGGAGGCGGTCGAACCAGAGGGAAACGAGGGAAATGGGAAAAAGACCAATCCGTGGTGGGCCTCTAAGAGCCCATCACTCGGGTTCCAGTCTTTGGCATCCCCATGTCCCTCCCCAATCGAGGCCGCGGTTCCCAAGCGAACCTCGAAACCTCCCATCTCGCCTGCGTCAAACCCCAGTGAGGGGTTTCGTGTCAACCCTTTCCGGCGGGAGACGGGCAAAACGTCTCTCTCCGTCCGTCCGACCAACCCGGATTATTCACGGCCCATACAAACCCGAAGCGCAAGCGAGGGCGGCGCAACAAGTTGCCCTCGCTTGCGATTCGGGTTCGTATCCGGCAATCTGCGGCCAGCGAGTCGGGAACGTGAATAGTCCGGGCTACGACACTCCTAACCCTGGAGCCCGAGTGGGGTCGTCGGCGGGAACCGCCTCAGCCAGTTCGACGGAGAATTCTTGAAGTCGCCGGTTCGCGCCCGGCGGGCCTGCTATTAGAATAGGCAACGTAGATTCGACCGCGCAACTCAATTGGCGGGAAGAGATTTGGTTGACAAGGGGTGCGCGGGCAGGATAGATTGGGTACAGGAGGCCGAGCTGCTTCACTGTCTCATTTCTTGATTGGCCCGGTCCGGCCAGGTTGTCCGGCATCACGGACGCGGAAGCTACCTCCCATCACTCGGCTTGGAACGGAGAAGGGGACTTCGCGATGGCAAGAAACGACGCCGTCTGGGGGATCGATATTGGCAACTGTTCCCTCAAGGCGATTCGCTTGCGCCCAGGCAGTCAATCGGACCAGGTGATTGCCGAGGCGTTCGACTTCATTGAGTATCCCAAGATCCTCACTCAGCCCGGGGCTGAACCCGTTGAGTTGATCCAGGATGCACTCAAGCAGTTCCTCTCGCGGAATTCCGTGAAGGGGGACCGCGTCGCCATTTCGGTCTCCGGCCAGAACGGGTTGGCCCGCTTCATCAAGCTGCCGCCGGTCGAAGTCAAGAAAATCCCCGACATCGTCCGTTACGAAGCTCGCCAGCAGATCCCGTTCGATCTCCAGGACGTGGTCTGGGACTATCAGCGGATGAGCGGCAGTTCCGAGGAGATCGAAGGCTTCGTGCTGGAGACCGAAATCGGCCTGTTCGCCATGAAGCGCGACCAGGTGTTCCGCGCGCTCAAGCCGTTCGACGATGCCGGTATTCCGGTCGAAATCGTCCAGCTCACTCCCCTGGCCTTGTACAACTACGTGGCTTTCGACGAACTCCGGGACCAGCCGTCGCCGGAGGAAATCGATCCCGATAACCCTCCTCCTTCGGTCGTCGTCCTGTCGCTGGGCACCGACGCCACCGACCTGGTGGTCACCAACGGCATGCGGGTCTGGCAGCGAAGCGTGCCGATCGGCGGCAACCATTTTACCAAAGCGCTCACGAAGGAATTGAAGCTCACCTTTGCCAAGGCGGAGCATCTCAAACGCAACGCCACGACTGCCGAAGACCCCAAGGCCGTGTTCCAGGCGATGCGGCCGGTCTTCAGCGATCTGTTGACCGAAGTGCAACGGTCGATCGGCTACTTCACCAGCATCGACCGCACGGCGAAGATCGACCGCGTGCTGGCCCTGGGCAACGCCATGAAGCTGCCCGGCTTACGGCGCTATCTCTCACAGAGCCTTGGATTCGAGGTGCTCCGGGCCGACGCCTTCCGCGGCATGACCGGCCCGGAGGTGATCAACGCCCCGGCGTTTCAAGAAAACCAGCTTTCCTTCGGAGTTGCCTACGGCCTCGCGTTGCAGGGAATGGGCAAAGGCGCGCTGCGGACCAACCTGCTGCCCAAGGAAATCCTCAAGGACCGCATGATCCGCGAGAAAAAGCCTTGGGCCGTGGCGGCTGCCGCGCTGTTGCTGTTGGCCTTCACGATCAGCTTTGTCAGCCATTCCATGGCGCTGTCAACGGTTGCGGAGAGCCTTTTCGGTCAAGCGGAAACCGCGGCGACGCAAGTCACCGGCGAAGCGTCGCGGCTCGCCGGAGAGGCGAATACCGCCCGCGGCCAGTTCGAGTCCACCGACGCCATCGGCCAGAACCTGATCAGCAACGTCGAAGGCCGTGTCCTTTGGCTGGAATTGCTCCGCGCACTGAATGCCTGCCTGCCTGCGGACCCGGCGGGCAAGCGCCCGGAAGAGATCGAGCTCCGCAACGAGTTGCACGTCTACAACGTCGAGTGCGAATGGACCGAAAACCTGGAGAACTGGTTCGGCTTGATGAAACAGCAGAACTGGTACCAGCCCCCGCGCGCCCAGGCCCCCGCGGCCGCGCCTGCCGCCGACCCGGCCGCCGCTCCCGCCGACGAACCAGGTCCTTCCGGCCCCGGTTGGGTCATCCAGCTCAGCGGATATCATTATCACAACAAAGATGTGGCTGGAGGTAATCAAGGAGCAGAGTTCATCCGCAATACGATCATCCGCGAGCTGAACTTCGGCAAGGTCATCCTTCCCACGCCGGACGGCCAAAACGTCGAACCGGTGTCCATGAAGGAATTGGGGATCGGATTTCCGGTGCTTGTCGATCCGCGCCAGACCAAAGTGGTGACGGTCGTCGATCCCTACGCCGAACCTGCCGCGGCCGCTCCTGGCGCGCCGGGAGCCGCGCCGGCCGCCGCAGTGGGACCAATGCCGGGAATGATGGGAGCCATGCCCGCAGGTGCGGCGATGCCCGGCGAGATGAGCGGGATGGGCGCAATGAACCCCAATCAAGTCAAAGTGATCACGTTGCGCCGCTTCGACTTCATCGTCCAGTTCTGCTGGCAACCGACTCCGCCCACCGCTCGCCACGAAAAGAAACAAGCTCCGCCCGCGGCAGAAGGAGCTCCCGCGGCAGCCCCCGCGGCCGAAAAGGTCACCAAGAATTAGCTCCGACCGGTCCGTCCATCGGTTAAAGGAATTGAGCAATGGATCAAGTGAAAGTTGCCCTCGCGATTCTCAAGAAGCACCATTTCTGGGTGCTGGTCGTGATCGTCGTGATCGTGGGCGGCGCGGTTTGGGCGATGGCTGCGTCGGACCTCGCCAAGCGGTTCGAGACACGGAAGACGGATATCGAAGGTAAGCGGACGGCCGTGCTCGGCATTCCCGCCAGTCCGCCGAACCAGAAGCTCGTCGACGCCATCAAGAAGCGTGACGGCCTGTTGAAGGAAAACGTCCTGGCGGCCTGGGAGTTGCTCTACAAGGAGCAGAAAAAGAACAATCCTTGGCCCGAGGAACTGGGCGAGGAATTCCTTATGGTGATCAACTCGCTGGGACCAAAGGATGAAATCCCCCAGCGGTATCGTGAGACCTATCTGAACTTCATTTCGAGCCACCTCCCGAGGATGGACGACATCATCGATCGCCGCAAGCCCAAGAACGCGCCGGCCGGGACGGCGATGGGCGCCATGGCCATGCCAGGGATGGCCATGCCAGGGATGGCGGACCCTGGCATGATGGGCACAGCGCCCGGCATGGCCGCCGCCGGCAGCGACGCCGAGATGGCTGGAAAAACGTTCTGGGACGACGCGGAAATGGTCAAGCAGGGTTTCACTTGGGGCGACAGGGTGCCCGAGACCATTCAAGTCCGCACCGCCCAGGAAGACCTCTGGGTCTATGAAGCCCTGCTGCGGATCATCAAGAACACGAACACCGGTGCAAGCCATCACTACAACGCAGCCGTCAAGGCCATCGAGCAGCTCCAGATCGGCCGCGCCGCGGCGGCCGCGTTCCAGCAATCGGCCAACCGGCTGAAGGTCTCCGGCAGTCCGACCGGGGGCGGCATGGGGATGGGAGCCATGCCGGGCGGCGATCCGGCAATGATGGCCGGCGATCCGGCGATGATGGCCGGCAGTCCGGCGATGCCGGGCGGCGATCCGGCGATGATGGCCGGCGATCCGGCGATGATGGCGGGCGGAGCCTCGGCCGGAGCGGGAGCCG
>JABWBD010000416.1 GCA_013360685.1 Pirellulales bacterium | reverse complement strand
GTAACGGCGGCGGTGATTAAGGCCTGAGCCCGGACCTTAACGGAGAACCGATAACCGACAACCCGGCGGCTTCGCCGCCGTTTGGAGCCGTGAAATTGCGCAGTTCATGCCCAGCGGCCGTTTATCCGTCCTTCGGGGTCTGGACGTCGAACTGTCCCACGCGGATCAGTTCAGCGGACGCGGTGAAGACGGTGCCGTCGTCCGCGCGGATGAGGAAGGGGGCTGAAACCGATTTCCCTATGCCGGAGGTTGCTTCGCGGGCGGTGCCTTGGGGCGCGGGACTCCTGGCATATTCCTGCATCAGCGCCCGCCGCCGGCCGCAAGCTTGTGCACGAGGGCGACGGACGAGAACCGGGTGCCGAAATCGGCCTTGGCGCGGGCGGCGAAATCCGGCGCGCGCCATTTGCCGCCGCCCCGCGTGCTGAGCACGCCGATCACCTTGCCGCGCCGCGTGATTTTCACCGGCGACTTTCTGGCCGCGGCTTCCACGGTGGCGAGATCGTGCCGGAGTTGGCGGAGGGTGGCGGTGGCCATGTTGCACATTCGAAGGTGACACCTGCCGCCCGTCAAGCGACTGCCGCCACTCGGCCCTTACCGGAGGGGGATGCTGAAGAACTCATCGGCCTCGACCGTGCGCTACAGGACGGGGTGGTGCCTGCGGATGAAGATTCCGCACTTTGGGGACGGTGGGCGGCGGCGGTTTTTCGATGGGCGCGTCGACCGGGTGATGGCGAGGGCGAACTTCCCGCTGTACGCCCAGTGCGCGTGCGGGCATCGCGGACAGGATGGTGAACGGCCCCACCTTCGCCCACTGGCACGAAGCACTGCCCGGAGGACGGACGCCAACGCACTCGCTGGCGCGATGAGAGTCTCAACCAGCGCCTGAGCGCGGCGGCGACTTCGGTGCTGACGCGGGCGTCGAACTTGCCAGGAGCTTTGCGAATGTATTCCGCCGCGGTGAACTTAACCGGCTGGAGACTCTGGACGTTGCTGTACCGGATTACGTCTTTCGCTTCCCGCTTCACCAAGGGCGCGCTGGGTTTCGCGATCGAGGGCATGTTCGAAACGCACGAGACGACGCAGCAGCGAATTATACCGGCTGTACGCATCTCCCGGCTCCTTCTGCAACAGCCCGTAGAGCAGCCGCTCGGCTTCGATGGCAGGCGCGGGGGCCGCTTCGTCCAGGAGCCCGATGGCCCGCAACCGCGGGGCGGCAATCCAGATCAGGCACGCCGCGACCGTCACGCGACCCGCCGCCACGTCGTCCAGCCCCGGTGCCACGTATTCCCACCCGGGTAGGTGAGGGAGGCGTTCTTTCCATGACGGCGCTGTCATCGTCTCGACCTATTCGAGTTTCAGATCGGCGCAAGTGAGGGGACCGAAGACAGGGTGAGACAGCGCCGGGTATTGGCGGGCGGATCGGTCTCTGCCATGGCGGTCCGCCTCTCCTGCCCTTTCCTTCCTCTCCGGTGAGCGGCGAACCTCCCACGGTGTGCCAAGTGCCCGCAGTGACGATTGCGCGTGGATGGTACCCCGAGTCTGCCGGGGCCGACTCCGAAGGCCGGACCGGGACACCAAGCCACCCCCCACGCCCCTTCCCCCGCCCGCCCGAGGGGGGCGGGGAACCTCCCGCTGTGCGCCAGGTGCCCCGTTGGGCACCGCTTCCGTTGGTCGCGGCGGGCCTGGTGCTCGCTCCGCCATCGGAATCAGTCTTCTGCAGTCCGGCCGGTGGGACCTCCCGGGCAATTTGCGGATATCGGCGTTGTCTTTCGCGAATACTGCATCCGAGCCGTCAGCGATTTGCCTTGGCCAACCGTTCCAATCGGATCTTGGAGAGCCCGCGGGGCTGGCGCGGGAAGTCCTCCAGGAACTTCGCCACCGCTGGGGCCAAGGCCTTGCCGGACGGTGCGGCTCGAAACGGCGCGTATCGGGTAGGAAATCTCGATGTAAAACCGCGCGATTGATAGGTTGTTGCGAAAAATAGCGTAGTCCTTAGTTCAACGATTATCCAGGACGGTACAATGATTATTTGGTTTGCAGAATGAAGCGTTTTACGATACAAAATGAAAACGAAATGGACGCGCTGCAAGGAGCCGAGAAACGCCGAACCGGCGCAGCCGCGGCGTTTGTCGAGGCACAGCAGGCGGCTGGCCGGGTGACGTTTTCAATGGCCGATCTGATGCGGACGACCGGGCTTTCAATGATCGCTGCCAGGGGCCAACTGCGCCGGTTGGGAACTGCGGTGGTGCGAGTGTCGCCGTCTCAGCAGTTCTTTTTGATCGTCAGTCCAGAAAATCGCGCTCGGGGCGGTCCGCCGGCGGAATGGTGGCTCGACGATTATTTCCGGTGGCTTGGGCAACCTTACTATTTGGCACTCCTGTCGGCAGCGAGCGCCCATGGTTCAAATCCGCAGGCGCTCCAAGTCACTCAAGTGATGACTGGTTCGCCGAGGCGTCCCCTTGAGATCGGGCAGGTCCGTGTGGTCTTCTTTGTGAAACGCCGGATCGAAGAAACGCCGACCCAGGCGCTGGCAAACTCTTATGCCCCGCTGAGGGTTGGCACACCGGCGGCGACCGTGTTCGACTTGATGCGTTACGCCGACCGGATCGGCGGCATCGGACGGGCGGTGGAGACCCTTCGCCCGCTGCTTCCGCGCATCGGCCAGAACGAACTGCGGGCCGTGCTGAAGGCCGAGGACGAGGCCGCGACCGCGCAGCGTCTGGGCTACGTGGTCGAAAAGTCGGGTCAGTCCAGGCTCGCGGCGGTGATCGACGATTGGCTGCCGGTGCGGCGACGGGAGATACCGCTCGCCACCACGGCAAACCGCCGAAGCATAGCCCCGCTGGCAAATCGGTGGCGCGTCCGGGACAACTCGGGAGAATTTGAACGATGAATCCGCTCACTCGTCGCGATGTCATCGCCCATCAGGCGTCGGTGCCGTGGCCTCGCCCGAGCCAGGTCGAGCAAGACCTGCTGTTGTGCCGGGCGATGGCGGCCCTGTTCAACGACAAGTTCCTGTGCGGCCAGATCGCGATGCGCGGCGGCACGCTGCTGCACAAGGTGCACCTCGCTCCAGCCGTTCGTTACAGCGAGGACATCGATCTCGTGGTGTTCGGGGACCGGCCGGAGGATCACGTGGCGAAGGCGATCCGCCGGGTCTTGAAGCCGGAGTTCGGCGCGCCGGCCGATTCGATCTGGGACACGATCGGGCTGGCGATTCGGAACACCGTGAGGCCGTCGCGGGTGCTGCGGCTCAAGTATTCGGTGCAGTCGGTGATCGAGCCCGGTGCGACGCTGGACATCGTGGTGGAAGCCAATGTGACGGAGCGCTTGCCCCACCGGCCGATCGTAGCGATTCCCTTCGCGTTCGCTTTTCGGGACGCAACGATTGCCGCCCAGGTGAACGGGTACGACCTTCATGAAATGCTCGGCACGAAGCTGCGGGCACTCTTCCAACGCAAACGGGGACGAGACCTGTTCGACCTCTATTGGGCGCTGACGAAGGCGACACCGGCGGTGCAACCGGAGGCGGTCATCGAATCGTTTCAGCATTACTTGCGGCAGGAAGATGGCGCCGCCAGTCGCGCGGAGTTTCTCGAAATTCTCGATGCCCATCTCGCCGACCGCGGCTTTTGCACGGACATGAATCCGCTGCTGTGTGCCGGGCTCAGCTACGATCCGCAGCAGGCTGGTGCAGTGGTGAAAGCGAAACTGCTTGGACTCCTCCCGGAGTGACTTTGCCGCCGCCTTGTTCTTCGGCGGAAGAAGTTGGATCGAGTTGCTCGGAGGCGAGGTGGCGATGCACTCGGCGCCGGGAGAGTCTTTTGGTCGGAGGTTGTTTCGCGCTTGCGATTTGATTGACACTTAGTTGACGGAAGGTTGACATTCGTAATCACCTGCGCTTCTCTTTCTTCATGTTTGACCCCCATGTTTTGATCGAAGCGAGCAGTCCCTACGCCGACGACGCCAGCGACCTCCTGGTGGCCGCAAGTTTCAAGCCGGTGCGAAACACCGGAGCGGGTTTCCGAGGTCGCAACATCCTCCACCAGATTGCCCCTTCGATCTACCGCGTCCCCGCAGCAAGGTCGATTGACGAAATCATTCGGCGTATCCGCCGCGAGGTAGGTAGAACCGTCAAGCGCCATCACGCTGGCCGGATCGTGTTCTGCGTTCCGGGCATGCCCGGGAAGGAATTCGTGCGGGTTATCGCCGGGATGGCCAAAACCACCGGCACAACGGAAACTGTCGATCTCGCGAACACCGTGCCCGACGCGGTTGCTCGCATCATCCAGCGCAGCCAGTTGGCGGAGCGGGAGGCGGCGCGGCGCATGTTCTCCTTGGATGCAGTGCCCGGCATTGCTGCCTACGGCGACGATTTGCGCGACGACGCCACCGGGCGGCTCGACGCCGAAAAGGTGAAAGACCTGTTCGGAATCAAGATGAGCGCGATTGCCGACGCCGCCGAGATCAGCCGGCAGGCGTTGGATCAGAATCCATGCAGCGAAAAGGCGCAGCCCGTGCTGAAACTTTTCGAGCGCATCGCCCGCTTGCGCGCGAATCCTCAGTTTCGCGACAGCGCAGACCTGAGAAAATGGTTTCGGCGGCCGTTGTCCTTGTTCTCGAATCGCAGCGCCGAGGAGCTTTTCAAAGCGGGCAAACTGGACGTGGTTGCGTCGAAAGTGGACGAGATGCTCACCGGCGATTTCGGCGGATGAGCGTGCTCGCGGATGACCCGGCGCTTCAAGCGGCCCTTTCCAGGGCTCCCGCAGTCCCGTATTCCGACACGGCTTTCCGAGCCATGGCCGGCGGCTGGCTCGTGCACCACCTGAGTTTCGAGCACCTGTGGGCGGGTGCCGGCGCCGGTCGGTGCAACCCTGCCGGCATCGCGAGGATCCACTTGTCCGCCGAAAGGCGAACTGCCCAGGCGGAGTTCCGCTACTACGCGGCGAAAGGCGGAGCCGACCCCGAACTCGCCGAGTGCTACGAGTTCGCCGCCGACGTGACGCTCGCGCGGGTGTTGGATCTCACGGCGAAAGGGACGCGCCAGGTTGTTGGCATCACGCTGGCGCAGATCTTGGCGGATTGGAAGCGGACCCGCTCCTGCCGCCGCTCCCCCCGCCCCGCCTTCAATCCATCGGCAATTGGATTTCAAAGGGGCACGGAAATTTCTCCGCCATCCTCTATCCATCCAGGCGCCGCCGCGCTGGACGCAATCTTGTGATCTTCAGGAATCGTCTCAATCCCGGCGACGCGGTCATTCCCCGCAGTCAACAGCCGACGAAGAGTTGGCCCTAGTCTTTACCAAATAACAGAGTTTGCCGGCAACGCGCCAGGTGAGGTACGGGATGAGATCGGTTTGGAGTGCTGATGAGACCCCTCCTGCGCCGGAGGTTGCCTCGCTGGCGGTGCCGTCGTGGCGCAGGATTCCTGGCGGGTTTCCTGTTCGCTTTTTTTCGGGGGCTCTGATCGGGCCGTGCGTCATACTCTGCTGTTTCCGTGGGTCGGGCTGGAGCCTGGTGCGCGCTGCGATGAAGATTCCGCACTTTGGGGACGGTGGGCGGCGGCGTTTTTTCGACGGGCCCGTCGACGGGGTGATCGCGAGAGTGACCTTTTGCGGCAACATTGGTTTTCCACGTTTGGCGGGACGTTGCCGATCCCCAAGCAAATGCACCCCCCCACGCCCCTTCCCCCGCCCCCGGGGGCGGGGAACCTCCCGCTGTGCGCCAGGTGCCCCGAAGGGCACCGCTTCCGTTAGTCGCGGCGAGCCTGGTGCTCGCTCCGCCCGGAAGAAACGATTGCGTTGATGGGACTGGTGAGACGTGCATCGCAACCGGCTCCGATCCGCCCGGCTGGGACCGGTCCTTTCTCGAATCGAGGGTTTGTGGGAATTCGGCCGCTGGAACTTGGGGTGCGGGACAACCCGCGGTTCGATTGGCCGGGCCTTCTGCCCGACACGCTGAGTGCCGAACTACCCAAAACGCCGCACCAGTCCCAGCACGATCGCGCGATTGTCTTCCGCGATCCGACGAAACGCGTCCGAAACGCGGGATTCCCCCGTGATCCGTTCCCAAAACTCTCCGGCGATCCGGGCAGCTTCGCCCCAGACTTCGGTGACGGCGTCGAGTGGCGGGCGGGGGACGAAGGCTCGTTCGCTCATGTCTCCCTGGGCGCCGGGCGCGTAGGCCATCGGCAACATGTCGTAGCACGGCGCCAGGCGAAACGGCAGCTCGTCACCAAACCAGAAACTCGCGTTTGCCCGGTGCATGTCGCTGTTGGCGATGAGATCGCCGAAACAATGCAGCGCGCGCAGCGCGCGACTGTCCTCGCTCGTCATCCACTGCTGTTGCTCCAGCAGAACGGCCGCTGCAACCCAGTCCGAGAAATGTCCCTCGGCCAGTGCGTCCTCTACGGTGCCAAGCGTGATCAGGCCGCGACGACCGGCTGCGGCGACCCGGTCGAAGCGTTCAACTTCCAGGAACCGCCGGCCACCGGCATCGAGAATTTGGGTGGCGGCGCAGGCGAACCCATGGGCGCGCAGCGTTTCCGCGGCAAGGTGCTCGCAGCAGAGCAGGTCGGCCCACCGCTCTGAAACCGGCGAAGGTTCCGCGGCGGAAAACTTGACCAGGACGGAAACGTTGGCGCCGCCGTTTCGGCGGACGCAGGCGAGAAACTTCGCCTGCTCGCCGCCAGCTGACGAACTGACGAGTTCACCGCGTTGGGCGGCGACGGCCGTTTCGAAATAGACCCGGTGGCGGTCAGATTCGGAGATCGCTGCGGTCGAGACCTCCGCCGCGGCGCGGAGGGCACGTTCCAGCGCGCGGTCCCCCACGATCAGATCCCCCGGCAAATCGAAGCCATCCATCAAGAGGTAGGAAAGGACATCATCGTCATTCCACCGGCCCGGATCCGAGGGAAGACCGAGTCGGGGCGCGGCCGCTCGTGCGATGGAGCGGCCGATGTAC
>JABWBD010000415.1 GCA_013360685.1 Pirellulales bacterium | reverse complement strand
AACTCGCTGAAACCGGCCTCCAGACGCCTTGTCCGGCGTGCGGCGGCGACTTGACCGAGCCCCGCGAGTTCAACTTGATGTTTGAAACCTATTGCGGCGCGGTCCGCGACGAGAGCAACAAGGCGTTCCTCCGCCCGGAGACCGCCCAGGGGATCTTTGTCAATTTCAAGAACGTCTGCGACAGCACCCGCGTCAAGATCCCCTTCGGCATCGCCCAGATGGGCAAGAGTTTCCGCAACGAGATCACGCCGCGGAATTTCACCTTCCGCTCGCGCGAGTTCGAGCAGATGGAGATCGAATTCTTCTGCCACCCGGCCTCGTCGCCGGGCTGGTACCAGTTCTGGCGCGACCGCCGCTACCAGTGGTATCTCAACCTGGGACTGGCCGGCGACCGGCTCCGCCTGCGCGACCACGACCCCGAGGAATTGAGCCACTATTCCTGCGGCACCGCCGACATCGAGTATGCCTTCCCCTTCCTGCCGCCGGGCGAGTTCGGCGAGCTGGAAGGGATTGCCCACCGCGGCGATTTCGACCTCCGCAGCCACATGGAAGGCAAGCTCGTCCGGGAAGGAAACGGCCTGGTCGTGGAGCTCGACAGCGAAGGCAAGCCGCGCCACCGCGGCAGCGGTAAGGACCTCAGCTACTTCGACGATGAGACCCGCGAGCGGTTCATTCCCCACGTGATCGAACCTTCGGCCGGCGCCGACCGCGCGACCCTGGCGTTCCTCTGCGAAGCATATCACGAAGACGAGGTGCCCGACGAGAAAGGCAAGCCGGCGAAGCGGGTGTTCCTCAAGTTCCACCCCCGCCTGGCGCCGATCAAGGCGGCCGTCTTCCCGCTGGTCAAGAAAGACGGCATGCCCGAGGTCGCCAAGGAGATCTACGCGGCCCTGAAACCGCACGTGAGCGTTTTCTACGACGAGAAGGGAGCGGTGGGCCGCCGCTACCGCCGCCAGGACGAAGTGGGCACTCCGTTCTGCGTCACCGTCGACGGCCAGACGCTCGCCGACGGCACCGTGACCATCCGCGACCGCGACACACTCGAACAATGGCGGGTGAAGAAAGAAAACGTGCTGGAAGACATTACCCGGCGCCTCCGGGGCGAAGTGGCGGGGAAAGATTGAGGAGCTGTCTATGACGTTGTATCCAGCCTCTTTTCGCGGAAGTCCGGCGCGGTTTGTGCAGACATTCTCTGTCATGGCGTGCACGCTTTTCCTGGCCGCATCCTCGGGAGACGCCGAGCCGCTGACCAGCATGCCGCCCTATCCGACCGACTCAAAAGACTATCTCGGCAAGTGGGACCCGTTTTCGATCGCATCGCTCACCGGGGCCAAAGAGACGCTCTCGCGGAACAACGGCCGCCAGATCGCCCGCGACTCGGCCGGCACATGGTTCGTCTTGATCGAGCGCGACCAACAGGCGGTCTACCTGGGACGCGCCGTGAAGGAGCCGGCCAAGGGATGCGACTTCGACATCGTGGAACTCGTGGGCCCTTCGCCCCAAGCGGTTTTCCAATCCGAAGGGAACGTGCAGGGCGCCAGCATGGTGATCGACCGGGAGGACAATCTCCACGTCGTCTGGTGTGCAAGCGGAGCGATGGTCCACGTCGGCCGGAACGTCAAGAACATTGCCCCGCCGCAATTGCGCGAAAAGTCGGCTTGGACCGAAGCGAAACGGCTGGCCGAACCGCCCTGCCGCCCCGGCGACATCCTGCTCGACGCCGCCGGCCAGGCCGCGGTCTGCTACGCTCGCGAGGATACGATCTACTACGTTCCTCTGGCCGTCGGCAAGCCCGAGCCCGCGGCCGGCCTGGGCGCCGGCATGGAACCCTTGGTGATGCCGCTTCCGGCGAAGCAGGAGCCAAAGGACTACGATCCCGCCAGACCGCCGGCCGCCGCGCCCAAGACGCCGAGCTACCCGCCGCCACGCCCCCTTGCCGAACGCCAATGCTCCGAGGCCGTCATGGACCTTGGCCCGGACGGCTCCGTGCACCTGGCCTTCCAGCGCGATTTCGACATCTGGTACGCGCGCCGGACCCCGGACGGCCGGTGGCAACGCGCCGAGAGGGCAGCTTGGGGGCTGGCCTTCCATCCCGCCATCCTCGTTGCCGATGGCCGGCCGCTCGTCTGCTTCCAGTACGAAGGCATCCGCAAAGTGGCGCTCGGCGACAGCGAGTATCTCGCCAAGCGCGAAGGCGGCGGGGCAAGCATCGGTTACGCGGTCAAGACCGATCTGGGCTGGCAAAGCGACTACTTGGCCCGAGCCGAAGAGATCATCGTCAACCGCCAGGGGACCTGGGACAAGCGGTACGAGGGCAAGCTCGTGCCGATGGTGGAAGAGATGTGGCGGCCCGTGCTCTTCCGCGATCGGCACGGCGTGGCCTGGGCCCTCTGGCAGAACACCACCCGCCGCTGGGCCTACAGTGCGCGTTGGCTCGGCGAAAGCTTCGGCGAAGTGCACGAATGCCGCGGCCCGTTCTGCGCCCCCGGCCAGCCCGTCAGCGCCGAAAAGCTCATGCCGCCCGACGCCGCCGACCTGGGGCTGCTCTTCTTCGCTGCCCAGCGCGTGATCTTCGATCGCATGAAGGTCCCCGCGCTGTCCCTCGCGGAAGACCGCGAGGTGCTGTTCCTCGACAGCCTGGAGGTCGGCCGCGTCGCGGGCCTCCAGTTCGTGCTCAACCCGATGGCAAAGCACCCGGCCAACCCCGTCCTCTCGCCCGGCCCGCTGGGCAGCAAAGACGATCGTCATGTTTTCACCGGCCGCGTTGCCAAGCGCGGAGACAAGTACGTCCTGTGGTATAGCCACCAGAGCTGGGCCGACTCGGAATGGAAAACGGGCGCGCTGGCCGTCAGCTCGGACGGTGTCGCGTGGCGGAAAGTGGACGCGTGGCCCGAAGACTTGCCGCGAGGCGACGGCCTGCCGGCCCCGACCGACCCGGTCGTTCGCGGCTACTTCGACAACCCCGATTCCTCGGACGCGTCGAAGCGGTTCATGCGGATCCATGAATTCGGCGAGGTCTGGTACAAGGGCTCCAAGCGGGTCGTCTACTCGCCGGACGGCCGGAACTGGAGCGACGGCCCGGAGGTCTCGGTGCTCAACGCCATCTTCGAAGGAGGCACTCCGAACCTCTGGGACCCGCTCGACCCCGAACGGCCCATCAAGATCTACGGCCGCGTCTTCAGTTCCAACTCGCGGTCCTGCGGTATGATGTGGTCCAAGGATCTCCTCCACTGGGAAGGCGCCGAACACTACCTCGACCCCGACGATCCCTACGGCAAGCCGCCCGGCAACCCTTCGACCGGACCCTTGCGAGGTCAGATCTTCCTCGACGCCTCCGCGGGCAAGGGCGAAGACCAGATCTACTCCTGCCAGATACGGGTCGTCGACGGGCTTTACCTGTGCATCTACTGGCCGTGCAGCTTTGAGCACCGCTACGACGGCGCCCTGGCCGTGAGCCGCGACGGGCTCAACTTCACGCGCGTGAAAAACGGCGGACGCACGCTGCCGGTCGGCCCGGCCGGATCGTGGGACAGCGGCATCGTCAAGCTCGGCTGGCCCGAGCGCGACGGCGACATCCTCCGCGACTACTACGGCGGCGGCGCGTGGCACCACGGTGTCGAACCCTACCGGCCTTCGTGGCACATCGGCCTGGCCACGATCCGCGTCAACGGCTGGACCTATTACACCCCCGCGCCCGGCGCCGACCGCGGTTCGCTGACGACCATTCCCATCGTCGCCCCGGAAGGCGTTCAGAAGTCGCTTGCGGTGAATGTCGAAAACCTCTCAGGCAAAGCCGGCGCATTGGCAGTCGAGGTCCTCGACGCTGCCACCGGCCAGCCGTTGTCCGGCTTCACCGCGGCCGATTGCATCCCGCCGGCCTCCGACGGCTTGGCCGCTCGAGTGGCATGGAAAGGCGGCAAGCACGTGCCGGCCGGCAAACCGGTCCGCCTCCGTTTCGACCTCGTCGGCCCCGGCGTTCGGCTGTACAGCTTCGCGTTCCAGGGGCCGTAACATGACGGTTGCACATCAAGCAGCCCGACTTCTGGCAACACACAATCCCGGCATTGGAGCGGGCCGGAGGCTTCCGGCGGTGGAAGCCGAAGTGGCTCGGGAGTGGATTGATCCGACCCTCCCCTCGCCCGCTTTGTTCCGATCGGCTGGAGGAACTCAACGCCCGTCGCTTGGAGCGGCTCGCCGAACTGGCTCGTATGCGGAATAGTTGCAGAAGACGTCGGTGAGGAGATCGGCGAGCACCTCCTGCTCTTTGAACGAGTCGATGTGGCCAGAAGCGACCAGTTCCGCCCAACGCTGGAGGTTGGGCCGGCAACTCTCGACATTCGCCGGCAGTCGGAAGCCGGCGAGGTGGACGCGGAGCACGTCCGGGCGGAAAAGCGGTTTGCGTTCGACGGGCACGGCAATCCCCTTCTGTGGTGAGCCGATTGTACAGCAGCGGCGGAAACCGGAATCTGCGCAAAATCCGCTACGGTTCTTCCAGGAGCACGGCCCGGAACCCTGCTTGCCGGAAGTGCTCATCGGCGGTTGTTCTACGATCTCACGGCCGGACCGATACACTCACGTCCGCCAGCTTCAAGCCCGCTCGATCCGTTTCCTTGGCGGTCGACCAGAGCCGCAGATAGCAGATTCCTGCGGCGTGAACCGCGCCGGAAAAACGGCTCTCGTCGCTCTTGACGCCCTGATACGTCCCGGTCACCGCCGTTACCACGTCGGCCAGTGAAGGCAAATCTGCCACGTGCCGGGAATCCACGCTCAGACCGCAAGTCTGCTCCGCGCAGTCCCACACCAAGCCGATGTTGTACCACTTGCCGCACTCGAACGTGACCTGCGCCGGCGTGAACCGGTCTCCGCCGTGGCTGACGCTCACGCGACCGTCCGGCCCGATTGCGATCCCAAACCGGCCATCCTCCTCGTGGCTGAGCAACGAGAAGGCATCGGTCAGGCACAACCGCGCGCCCTGGAACCCGGGCTCGAACAGGAGCCGCGCCGTGAGACTTCCCCGCACGCCAAAGGGGAAATTGAGTGAAGCCCCGGCGGCAGAGTCGGCGACCGGACTGCGGAGAGCAAGGACCTTGAGACTCTTTGACCGAGGGCTGCCCGGCGCACGCTCCGACCAATCCTCGCTCGCGACCCCTTCGGCGTCGAGCGTGCACCAACGGCTCAGCCCCCCGGAGAAATCATCGCGGAAAGCCGTCTCCTTCAGCCATGCCGGCTTTACGCGGACAACCGTCTGCCCCGCGCCCATGAACGTCACGATGATGGTTCCGTCAGCCGCCTCGGTCAGGTAGGGGTAGGTAACGACTCCGAACTGGTAGTGGCTGGCCTTCGTGTTCTTTGGCTTGTTGACGCGGACGATCTCCCGATACCCGGACCATGTTTGGCCCTCGTCATCACTGATGGCAGCCGCCAGCACCTCGCGGGACGTCTGCTGATGGGTGTTGTTCCACACCATGACCAGGCGGCCGTCGCGAAGCCGCAGAAGGGCACCCGGAGCATTCGTCGACCGGAATCGCGAGACCACCGGCGTGGACCAGGTATCGCCATGATCCGACGAAAACGACTGGAACAGATAGCCGGTCTTGGTTCGAATCAGCATCCACACGCGCTGGTCGGCCAGCTCGACGCACACCGGTTCGATCGCGCCCGACTCGATGTTCCGGCTGATATCGTCGACGATGCACTCGCCTCGGGAGGGTTTCCAGGTTTTGCCGCCATCGTCGGAATACGTCACGACGGAGACGAACCGGCCGGACACCCGCCGCGACAGGTAGCTCAGGGGCAGGAGAATCCGTCCCTGCGACAGTTGGATCGCTCCGTTCGTGGAACCGGTGTACTCATGCCCGAAGTCGCAGTACTGCGGCGGCGTCCAGCTCTTTCCCGCGTCCGCGGACATGACGTGAAATGCCGGGCTCTTCCCGGGAACGATGCGCTGGAGTTGTTCGGCGGTCTCGTTGCCCTTGATGTTGAAGCCGAAGTAGTGGATCCCGAACAGATGAATGACACCGTCGCGATCGCAAAAGATCGAGCTCCCAGCGTACGCGCCCTCGCTCCGGGGAAACGCGAAGAGCTTTTCCGGTTGGGACCAGGTGCAACCAGCGTCGCGCGAAAATCGCGCGTAGGCCACTTCTGTGGTGGTCTTGTCCGTGACCTTCGCCGCATCGGTACTCTTCCCTTCTACCCACCACAACATCAGGCGACCATCGGACAACCTGGTCGCCCAACCGGAAGGTTCCCGGTTCAGGCACACGGTCTCGACGCCGGCCAGCGGTCCCTCTGCCTGGCCCCGTAGACCAGTGAGTAGTATGAAACAAAGCACCAATCCGGCCGTCACCGCCCGTAGCCAACCGCCGAATTCCATGGCCTCATCTGCCGCCGCGACGATTCGGGGCACATCGGGACGATAGGCGCTCTCCAGCACGGGCGTGAACGGCACCGGGACGTCGGCCGAAGCTACCCGTCGGATCGGGCAACGAAGATATTCGCCACACTCCTCCATGACGCGGGCGGCAATCTCGGCGCCCACCGAACCCGTTTTCGGCCCTTCCTCGACGATGACTACCCGGCCCGTCTTGCGCACCGATGCGCCGATTGTCTCCAAATCCAACGGCGAAAGGCTGCGGACGTCGATCACCTCGGCCGAGATACCCTCGGCGGCCAGCCGTTCGGCGGCCTGGAGCGAATAGTGCAGCATCAGCAGCCAGGCGAGGATCGTCTTGGCGATGTTGTTGATGATCTGATCGGCGGCCAGAAGCAGAAAGTCGCCGTACTGCACATCAGCGATGGGACGCATGCCCGCCATCGAGGCGCCGCAGGCCACGCCGAAGAACCCCAGTTCGGCGATGGGCGTATTGATCATGCGGTCGGGGAACTTCTTCTCCAACCCCAGCGTGACGGTGAACGCGCCGCCCCACCCGCCCGGCACGGCGATGTCTTCCCCGATGCAGAATACGCGCTGGTCGCGCGACATTTCCTCGGCGATGGCCTCGCGCAGGGCC
>JABWBD010000414.1 GCA_013360685.1 Pirellulales bacterium | reverse complement strand
TGGACCCCGGCTAGCCTCTCTCCGTTCCGGTGTTGTAATGACTCCCAGAAATCCGAAACCTGGGCCTTGACTCAGCGGCGGTTATGGGTGACCCCTTTAGTAGTGCTTTATGACGGAGACAGAGGAAATTGGCAGGATCTCGCCAGTTCGGGCGAGCGTGCCGCAAGATCGACCAGCGATGGCGGCCGGCACGTATGTCGTCTACTGGATGACGGCGTCGCGGCGCACACGTTGGAACTTTGCATTGCAGCGTGCGATCGGCTGGGCCAGGGAGTTGAAACGGCCGCTTCTGATTGTTGAGGTCCTCGTCTGTGGCGGCCGTTGGGATTCGGACCGACACCACCCCGGAGGTAGCTGGGACAGGATCGACAACGCCATGTATTCGGTGCAGGTGTTGGCCAATCAAGTCCGCGATACGAGCGGGCACACGGTTCAACCCAAGGAGCTCGGCCAATTCACCGTGAGTATTCCCCTTGCAGGCGCCGCGAACCTGTAAGCGGCAAGTGGGGCAAGGATTACCTGCTGTCGTTCAGCCGCCAGGAAGCGCCGAACAGCCCGAAGAGGCCCTCGTCGGATGATGGCTCGGCAGGTGCGGTGACGGAAAGAACCGCCGCCCCGCTTTTTTCTAAACGGACTCCGAATGGCAACGCAAACGTCCTGTGCAGGACCAGCCAGGTAAGATTGCGGTACTTCACACGATCGCTCGTGCTCTACTCTGCGATGATGAGCCACCTCCCGAGTTAACGGCATCGATTGAGGCGGCCGCGAGTGCGGTGTTTGACCGCTATACCACAATGCTTTCGATGGAAATCCTCGGCGATCAAGAGAACGGCGATTTAACGCCGCACGCCAGAGCGTTCGACGAGGGGCTTGGGTTGGCTGCTTGGGTATGAGCGGAGAGGCACTGTGAGAACCGCAGGCCGCCCTCAGGCCCTGCCGGTATGAGCGAAGCGGGCGAGGGGGTTTGCCGTTCACCGTGGCAGGCACGCGCTGCCGTGCTGTTGCGGACGGCACGGCGGAGCGCGCCTGCTGCTTTTCGTATGGTGGGTAGTGCATCCGTCTTTTCGGCGGTGTACAATAGGACCAGACCGTACCCGCGGAGCCGCTTTTGGAAGCTGTCCCTATCCATAGTGAGGGCGCTGACTTGGTCCGACCCAGCACCAATCCTCCGGCCGACGTTCCTCGCAGTCCGCCAGATCGAACGGCAGGCAGCCGGTCCGGCCGCACTACCGCCCGTGTTCTCTGGCCTCTGGTCTTCGTGGCCGTCCTTGGCGGCGTGCTTGCTTCGGTACACTTGCTGATTCGGAGATCCGGAGACGGGGGAACCGCGGATTTTCACGCGGCCATCGAGATGATGGGGGCGCTGGTCGGCATGCTGGCCGGGATGGGGTTCATCGCGCGCTTCTACGCCTTGGGACAGCGCTTCCAGTTGATCGTGGGGTTGGCCTTTTTCGTCAACGGAGCGGAGGATCTGGTCCACGGATATCTCCAGCTTGCCGCGACGCGAGGGTGGACGGAAGTGCCCGTGTCGGGGCTTGATCTCGCAATCCCTGCCACGCACGTCAGCGGGCGGATAATGATGGCCGTGCTGCTGGTTCTGGCGCCCTTTCTTCCGCCCTGGTTGGGCAAGCCCCGCAATCCGAAAGCGGAAACGATTTGGTTTTCCGGCATACTTCTGCTCATCGCCGTCCTGGCAACGGCACTGGCGTTTCAGATTCCCCGTTCGTACTTTCATGTCTCTGCGCTCGACGGGGCCCCGATCGCGCGGCCGCTGGATCTGTTCTCGGCGGTGCTCTTCGCAATGGCGCTGGCGGTTTATCTCCGGGAATACCGGCGCAGTCTCGACGCCATGACGGCATGGCTGGTGCTCTCGATCGCGTTGAACATGATCGGGCAGGTGACGATGGCCTTTTCGATGAGGCTCTACGATCCCTTCTTCGACGTTGCGCACCTGTGCAAGATCATGGGATATGCAGCGCCGGTCCTGGGCCTGTCGCTCTACCAGACGTCGAGCATCTCCGAGCTCCGCGCGATCCAGGAAGAACTCCGCGAGGCCCGCGACGAGTTGGAACTGCGCGTCCGCCAGCGGACGCAGGAGTTGGCCCAGACCAACGAAGACCTGAAGAGCGAAATGGTCAAGCGGCAGGAGACGCAGGAGGTGCTTCGCGACTCCCAGGCGCTGTATTCGTCGCTGGTGGAAAACCTGCCGGTCCACGTGCTGCGCAAGGACCGGGAGGGCCGGTTCGCCTTTGCGAACCGGTCGTTTTGCGAGTCGATCGGCAAGCCGCTGGAACAGATCGCCGGCAAGACCGACTTCGACCTTTACCCGGAGGAGATGGCGAATAAGTACCGCCAGGACGACCGCCGCGTCATGCTGACCGGGACGATCTTCCACGCCGTCGAGAGAAACCGCGCGGACGGCGGCTTGCGGTATGTTGAGGTGATGAAATCGCCGGTGCGCGACGCGGCAGGTCAGATCGTCGGGGTGCAAGTCGTTTTCTGGGACGTGACGGAGCGGATTCGCGCCGAGTCGGAGTTGGAACAGGAGCGTTACCTGTTGCACGCCCTGATGGACCACTTGCCGCACAACATCTATTTCAAGGACACCGAAAGCCGCTTCACGCGCATCAACAAGGCCATGGCCGCCTTTTTCGGGTTGGGAAGCGCCGCGGAAGCGGTCGGGAAGACCGATTTCGACTTCTTCACCGCGGAGCATGCCCGGCAGGCAAAGGAGGACGAGCGGGCGATCCTCGACACGGGCATGCCCGTCGTCGACAAGGAGGAGGTGGAGACCTGGCCCGACGGGCGCACGACTTGGGTGCTCACCACGAAGATGCCGCTTTACGACGGCGGCACGATCGTGGGCACCTTCGGGATCTCGCGCGACATCACCCGGCAGAAGCAGGCGGAGGAGGCGATGCGCGCGGCCAAGGAGGCTGCGGAGGCCGCCAGCCTGGCCAAGAGCACGTTCCTGGCGAACATGAGCCACGAAATCCGCACGCCGATGAACGCCATCATCGGCATGACGGAACTGGTCCTGGACACGCCTTTGGCCCCGTCGCAGCGAGAATATCTTCTCATGGTCCGCGACTCGGCGGAGTCGCTCTTGGGGATCATCAACGACGTGCTCGACTTTTCCAAGATCGAGGCGGGAAAGCTGGAGATGGACGCGCGCCCGTTCGAACTCCGCGAATGCCTCGGCGACGCGATCAAGTCGCTGGCGTTGCGGGCGCACACGAAGGGATTGGAACTGGCGCTCCACGTCGCTCCCGAAGTGCCGGACCAGATTGTCGGCGACGCCGGCCGCCTGCGCCAGGTCCTGCTCAACCTCGTCAGCAATTCGATCAAGTTCACCGAGGCCGGCGAGGTGATCGTCGACGTGCGGCTGGAACGATGCGAGGGCGGCCGCGCGCTGCTTCGCTTTTCGGTCACGGATACGGGCATCGGGATCTCCGGCGACGTCCTCGGCCGGATTTTCGAGGCGTTCGAGCAAGCCGACGTCTCGAGCACGCGCAGGCACGGCGGCACCGGGCTGGGGCTGGCGATCTCCTCGCGGTTGGTGGAACGGATGGACGGCCGCATCTGGGTGGAAAGCGAACTCGGGAAGGGGAGTGTTTTTTGCTTCACCGCCGCCTTCGGCGTTCGGGAGGAGCAGGCCGCCGCGCGTCGCGCGGCCCCGACCTTGCTGGCGGGGATGCGCGTGCTGGTCGTCGACGACAACGCCACAAACCGCGTCATCCTGGAAGAGATGCTCGCCAGTTGGGGGCTGAGTCCGACGAGCGCCGGTGGAAGCCGCGATGCGATGGCGGCGCTGCGGCTGGCGTTTCGCAAGGGAAATCCGTTCGCGCTGGTCCTTACCGATGCGAATATGCCGGAGATCGACGGGTTTTCCCTGGCCCAGGAGATCCGAAACGATCCGGAGCTTCGCAGCACGGTGATCATGATGCTGACCTCCGGCGACCGCTCGGGCGACGTGGCGCGGTGCAAGGAGATGGGCGTGGAGGCGTACCTGCTCAAACCGATCAAGCAATCGGAGCTCTTTGACGCAGTCCTGGCCGCCCTCGGGGCGCCGGCGGTGGAGGCTGAACTGCTGCGCCCTGTTGCCGGTTACGACGTTCCGCAGTTGCCTCCACTGGGTATCCTGTTGGTAGAAGACAGTCTGGTCAACCGGAAGCTCGCCGTCGGTTTGCTGGAGAAGTACGGGCATACGGTCACGGTCGCCGTGGATGGAAGAGAGGCCCTTGGGTGCTGGAAGGCCCAGGAGTTCGACGTGGTGCTGATGGACGTCCAGATGCCGGAGATGGACGGATTCGAGGCGACCCAGGGCATCCGGGCGAGGGAAAAGGGGACGGGGCGGCACACGCCGGTCGTGGCGATGACGGCCCACGCCCTCAAAGGGGACCGGGAGCGATGCCTGGGTGCCGGGATGGACGGCTACATCGCCAAGCCGATCCGCGTGAAGGAGCTATTCGAGGCGATCGCGGCGGTTCTGCCGTCGATGGCCGGCCGTTCCTCGGTCCCGGAAACGCAAGGAGACGGGGCCGACCGGGCCGACGCCTTGGATGAGTGCGAAGCCATTCGGAGGCTGGGTTCGACCGAAATGGTGAAGGTGGTGGTCGAGGCAGCGATGGAGGAATGCCCGCGACGGTTGGCCGAAATGCAGCGGGCGCTCGCGGGCCGGGATGCGAAAACACTGCGACTGGCGGCGCACACGTTCAAGGGCGCCGTCCACTACTTCGGCGAAAGCGCGGCGTTCGAACTGGCGAAGACGCTCGAAAAAAAGGCGCTGGGCGGCGATTGGGAGGGGGCGGCGCCGCTGGTCGAACAACTCCAGCATGAAGCGCGGGTGTTTCTTGGGCAGTTGTCGGAGTACTTGAGGGGGAGGGGCGAGAGAGGCGGATGAAGGGATGATTGGAATGACTGGAATAAGGAGGGGAGGGAACAAACGCACCTTCAATCCATCACTCCACGAGTCCGTTCCTCCAGGAGTCCATTTATCCCGCCCTCACTCCGCGGCGACCGCCGCCGGGCGCGGAGCGTCCAGGCCAAGCAGGGCC
This sequence comes from Pirellulales bacterium, assembly GCA_013360685.1. Taxonomy (GTDB): domain Bacteria; phylum Planctomycetota; class Planctomycetia; order Pirellulales; family Thermoguttaceae; genus JABWBD01. The sequence goes on along the minus strand of JABWBD010000414.1, from coordinate 1,979 downwards.
CGGGCAGCCTGCTGGACGCATTGCTCAAAGCCGGCCAGGCAGGAGAACTTCTCGCCGGGCGGCGCCTCAATCACGATGAGCGGAAAACCGCTGGAGAGGACCGCGCCGTCCAGCATCAGGTTGTCGATCAGATCGAAGTCCTCAACCAGCAGCCCCTCGGGATCCTCCAGCCCCTTTCCCGGCCGCCTCGCGCGCAGTCCCTCGGGGAAAAACTGGGCGGTGCGTTCGCGGAGCGTGCCGCAGACGTTCGTGTATCCGAGGACCGGCTTACCGAGGGCCCGCATGAAACCGAGCTCGTAGGCGGTGCCGGGATCGGCGCTCGGCGAGCGGAAAGGCGTGAGGTTGGCAATGACCAGATCGCATGACCGCATGCAAAATTCATTGGAGCGGCTGATCCGCCAGCCCAACTCTTTCTGCGGAAGGGGCTCCGAATCGAGATGGCTCTCCAGCGGAGAGACACCCCGGAATCCGTACCGCTGGCAGATCTCTCGCTTTGCCCGAAAGACGGACTCCGCGTTGCGGAGGAAAACCTCGGGGCCTGCGAGGTAAACACGCTTTCTCATTGTCCAGACACCTTCACGGGAGCAGCACTTGCGTGCCGCATTCTAACCGCTGCCGCGGGTCTCGGCAAGAAGGAGCCTGACAGAGCTCTGACCGCGCTCACCCCCTGCCCCTCTCCCGAAACGGGAGAGGGGAGGCCGTCTTTCTTCTACGGCTGCCTCGAGAATCCTCGATTGGCCAGGGCGATTCAGGCGACCTACAATCCGAACGCCTTCTGCATCTGCTGGCGGACTTGCGTGAGGCGATCAAGATCGCCGCCCCCCACTTCCGCCGTGGCCCAGCCGGCAAAACCGATCTCGTCGAGCGCCTTGCGTACCTGGTCCCAGGGGAGATCGCCCTCGGTAATCTCGGTGAACTTGTTTTCGGCGCGGCTGAAGCCTTTTACGTCGAGCTTGACGCAGCGGCGGCCGAAAGCGCGGATCCAGTCGCCCGGCCGGCCGTACTTCCAATGGTTGCCGATGTCGTAGTACATCGCCACCCACGGGCTGTTGAAGCTGTCGACGAAGCGGACGAACTGCTCGGCGGTCTGCTCGGGCGGGGCCTCGTGGTCGTAGAACATCCGGTTCCAGACGTTCTCCACAAGAATCGCCTGTCCCAGCGCCGCGGCCAGCGGGATGAGTTTCTTGATCTCCTGGCGACACCGCTCCTCAATCACGTCGGCCGGCCCGTCGGTCCCCTGGCCGACGACAATCAACACGCCACTGCCGCCGGCTGCGTGCGAGACGCGGATACAGTGCTCGATGTTGGCGACGCCCCGCGCGCGCTCGTCGGCGTTGGCGCTGGTGAGCCGGTCTTTCCAGTGATCGTGGTTGATGGCGTTATGGACGAAGACCCCGGACTGGCGTACGGCATCGCGGGCCTGCTCGGGCGTACATTCGCCGGCCTGGTCCAGATCCACGCCGTCGAACCCCGCCTCGCCGGCCAGCTTGAGCCGGTCGGCCAGCGACAACTTCTTTCCGCCCGTCTCGCGCGGGATCATGCCCAGCTTGCACGACAGCAAGATCCGCTTGCCCTGCAGCGGCCTGACAACGGGCGACGAATCCGTTTCGGCGGACCTGGCAGCCGCGTGGAACAGGCCGGGTACGGCAACCGAGGCCGCGCCGGCCGCCAGGAAACCACGGCGATTCAGGAAGCTGTTCTTCTTCATGGGATGGCTCCTCGCAAGCATGTTCTACTTGTTGACAACTTTGGGCTCGTCGACCCGTTTGTGCTCCAATTCCTTGATTTCGCGGACCCAGATGTTCCGGAAACGCACGGGATTGCCGTGGTACTGCAATCGGATGGGCCCTTTGTCGGGATGGGCCGTGTAGGCGGGAGGACGATTGAACGGCGTATCGCCCTCGAGCTGGAAGTGATTCTGGATGAGCACTCCGTTGTGCAATACCGTGATGAAGGCCGGGCTGAGGAGCTTTCCTTCG
>JABWBD010000413.1 GCA_013360685.1 Pirellulales bacterium | reverse complement strand
GCCACTTCGAATGGATTGGTCTCGGGCGTGCCCAAGGCCAAGGCGAAGAGATCTTCGCGGCTCGTGGGGACCATCACCGAAGGGGCGGCGCGAAGGAGATCGCGCAAGTCCGGCGGCAGGTCCAGGCTGTCGAAAAGAGACGTTTGCGCACTGGTTGGCATGGCTGCAATACTCCAAAACACTTCAGTTTACACGACCTACGGAGGGTGGTCAAGGAAAAGGAAGACGTGGCCGATCCGGCGGGTTAGAATGACCGCCGTACATCCCGCAGCGCCACTTCCAGGGAGACGCACCATGCAACGTCATACCTCCATGTTGACCCGACGCAGTTTCCTCAAGACGACCCTGCCGGCAGCCCTCGCGGCCGGCGCGCTGCCGCGTCTGGGCCCGGCTGCCCAAGACCCGCCGAAACTTCCGCCGGTGCGACAGATCACGCACGGGCCGAAGCACCACTGGTTCGCCTACTACGACAAGCTCGAGTTCGATCCGACGTGCCACTATGTGCTCGGCATGGAGGTCGACTTCGAACACCGCTCGCCTGGACCGGAAGACGTGATCAAGGTCGGCATGGTCGATCTGGCCGACGGCGACAAGTGGATCGAACTGGGCGAGAGCCGGGCATGGTGCTGGCAGCAAGGTTGCATGCTCCAATGGCGTCCGGGCTCCAGAAGCGAGGTCCTCTGGAACGACCGGCAAGGCGATCGGTTCGTCTGCCATATCCTCGACGTCTTCACTCGCCAGAAGCGGACGCTCCCGCATCCGGTCTACACCGTCAGCCCGGACGGCCGCTGGGCCGTGGCCCCGGACTTCACACGACTCAACGACGTGCGGCCCGGCTACGGATACACGGGGCTGCCCGACAAGAACCGCGACGTGCTCGCTCCGGCCGACTCGGGCATCTTCCGCATCGACCTGGAAGACGGCAGGCAGGATCTGATTGTTTCCTTGGCCGATGTCGTCAAAATCCCTTTCGCCAAGGGAGATCTTTCCAAGGCCAAGCATTGGTTCAATCATCTGCTGGTCAACACGGACGGGACGCGGTTTGAATTCCTCCATCGCTGGCGCGAAGGGGACAAACCGGGATTCACCACTCGCATGTTCACGGCCGGTCCCGACGGCTCGGACCTCCGGGTGATCGACCCGTCCGGCTCCACCTCCCACTTCATCTGGCGCGATCCGCGGCACATCCTGGCGTGGTCGTGGCACGAGTCGCACCAATGGGGATTCTACCTGTTCGAGGACAAGACGGACGGCAAGGTGGAAATCGTCGGCAAGGACGTGATGGCGCTGAACGGCCACTGCACGTACCTGCCGGGCAACCAGTGGATTCTCAACGACAGCTACCCGGACAAGGACCGCAACCAGAACGTTTACCTCTACCACGTTGCCGGCGGTCGGCGCGTGCCGCTGGGCAGTTTCCATTCGCCGCCGGAGTACAAGGGGGAGTGGCGATGCGACACGCACCCGCGCTACAGCCCCGACGGGCGGACTGTCATCATCGATTCCCCTCATACGGGCGAGGGTCGCCAGTTGTATCGTATTGATATCAGCGGTATTGTGGGCTAGACTGGTCCGCAAGGCCGGCCGCGCGGCCCAGGCTGGGCAGTCGACAGCAACGCTCTTTCCAGGAGGCGACCATGCGAGAGTTCCCATTGGCCGTTCTTGCCTTCTTCGCGATCGCGGTCGCTGGACTGGCAGGGCCCGCGACGACTTCCCGGCAGATCGAGGACGACTGGTTGCGCCAGAACGAACTGCGCGGCCAGCCGGCCGCGGCGCTGGGCAGCGCCACACCCGAGGAAGACGCACGGGGCGGCTGCGACGGCGTCAAGGACGGCAAATGGGGCTTCCACACGCAGCACGAGGAGCGGCCCTGGTGGCAAATCGACCTGGGTGGAGCCGCCTCGATCGACCGCGTTGTGCTCTTCAATCGCTGCGACACGTGTGCCTCTCGAAACACTCGCGTCCTCATCTTTCTGTCCAGCGATACCGCCGAGTGGAAGCAGGTTTACCAGCACGACGGCACGGTCTTCTACGGCCAAACCGACGGCAAGCCGCTCGTCGTATCTCTCGCCGGATTCCAGGCCCGATACGTTCGCCTGCAGTTGCCGGGCACGGAATATTTCCACCTTGATGAGGTCGAGATTTACGCTCCGGACGGAAAAAACATCGCGCTGGGCAAGCCGGCGACCCAGAGCAGCACGAGCCCCTGGTCGGTCCGCCACGCGCTGGGCGGTTCCAAAGCGGAGTACGCCACCGCAACCGTCATCCAGCGCGGGCTGGAATTGGCCGGTCATCTCCGGGAATCGGGCTCCGCGGTCGATGCCCAAGAGGTCAAACTCCGCGAGCTGGATGAACGTTTCCGCCAACTCGGGGACAATGCTTCCGAGCAGGTTCGGCGGCAACTCTTCCTCGACGCTCATTGGGCCGTCCGGGGCATGGCCCTGTCGAACCCGATCCTCGATTGCGACGCGATCCTGTTCGTCAAGCGGGCGCCGCCCATGCTTCCGCATATGTCCGACCAGTACTACGGCTGGTGGTCTCGGCCGGGCGGCGGTATTTGGCTGCTCCGGGGTTTTCGAGGTGAGAATCCCGAGGTCCGCTGCCTGACCTCGGCCTGGCCCGACGGCACATTTCTCCGGCCCGACCTGTCTTACGACGGCACGAAGATCCTTTTCGCCTACTGCCGCTACTATCCGGAACTGGCCGCGATGAAGAAGGTGGACAAGGACAAGCTGCCGGAGGACTGTTTCTTCAAGCTCTACGAGATGAATCTCGACGGCAGCGGCGTGCGGCAATTGACGCGCGGGCGCTACGACGATTTCGACGCTCGCTACCTTCCCACCGGCGAGATCGTCTTCCTCTCGACCCGCAAGGGCCAGTTCCTCCAGTGCAACAAGGCCAGCGCAGAGGCGACCAGCCGGGCGACCTTGCCGGACAGTTTTGTCCGCTGCGGCGGAGATGACGTGCGGCCCGTGGCCGTCTACACGCTCCACGTGATGAACGGCCAGGGCGGCAACTTGCGGGCGATCTCGGCCTTCGAGAACTTCGAGTGGAACCCGGCGGTCGCCCACGACGGCCGCGTTCTCTATGCACGCTGGGACTATATCGACCGCTTCAACGGCCATTATGAAAGCCTCTGGTCGACCAATCCCGACGGCACCAATCCACAGCTTGTCTACGGGAATTTCACCGAGAAACCTCAGTGCGTGTTCGAGGCCCGGCCGATTCCCGGTTCGCACAAGCTGGTGTTCGTGGCCGCGGCACATCACTCGAATGAAGGCGGATCCTTGTGCCTCTTGGATCGCGCTGTCGGCACGGAGGGGAGCGCCCCGATCACGCGTCTGACGCCCGAGGTCTGTTTCCCCGAGACCGAGGGCTGGCCGGAACACTTCTACGCCAATCCCTGCCCGCTTTCGGAGCAATTCTTCCTGGTGAGCTGGAGCGACCGCAAGCTGCCGCCGCACACGCTCTGTCCGATCGACGACCCGCGGAATCCGGCCAACGCCCAGGGGATCTATCTCTACGACGCTTTCGGCAACCTCGAACTGCTCTACCGCGACGCGAACATTTCAGCCATGTATCCGCTACCGGTCCGGCCGAGGCCGAAGCCGGCGGTCACTGCCTCGATGGTTGATTGGGAAGGGCCGCAGGAAGGCAAGTACCTGTTGCAGAATGTCTACGAGGGAATGGGAGGGGTCGAGCGGCCGGTGGTGAAGAGCCTCCGCGTCGTGGCAGTGCCGCCGAAAACGCAGCCGCACATGAACAACCCGGTCCTGGGGGTCTCCCGCGAGGATCCGGGCAAGTTCGTGCTCGGCACCGTGCCGGTCGAGGAAGACGGCTCGGCGTACTTCCGCGTTCCTTCGGGGGTGCCTCTGTTTTTTCAGGCGTTGGACGGGGACGGGCTGGCCGTTCAGACCATGCGTTCGTTGACGTATGTCCAGCCCCGCCAGACGCTCTCCTGCGTCGGCTGCCACGAGTCCCGCGACGCGGCGCCGCCTTCGCGGAGCGTCCCCTTGGCGGCCTTGCGCGAGCCGTCGCGTCTGAAGCCCGGCCCGCCGGGCACGTGGCCGTTGCGGTTTGACGAGTTGGTGCAGCCGGTGCTGGACCGTTATTGCGTCGAGTGCCATCGTCCGGACAGCGGCAAAGAGAAGGCAGTGGCTTTCGATCTGACGCCCGCGAAAGCCTACGAGAGCTTAATCAACTACGCGGGCGAGGACCTCAAGAAGCTCGCCTTCGAGAAGTCCCGGTCGGAGATCGGCGACTGTCCTGCGAGGAAAAGCAAGCTCCTCGCCCTGCTGACCGAGCGCGACGGCCACGAGGGCGTGCGGCTGGACGCGGAGAGCCGCGATCGTGTGGTGACGTGGATGGACACCTACGCCCATCGGCAAGGGTCGTTCAGCGACGAGCAGGAGGAGAAACTTCGGGAGTTCCGCAGGGCGATGGCTGGGATTCTGGCGGAGTAGTCGGCCAAGACACCGGACCGCGACGTATCGGGGGCAGGGCCTCTTACTTCACCGAACCGGGCAGCGAAATCTCGACATTCCGGAACAAAAACTGTCCGCCGCCGGGCACTTCGGCCTGGAGAGCGATGTAACCTTTGGGTCGAGCGACTCCCGTGGCCTTCCATGCCGGCCGGCCGTTGATTTCCAGGGCCGCGGTGTCGCCGATCACGGTGAGCTTGAAATGGTTCCACTCGCCGGGCTTGACAAGCCCTTGGCTCGAGGCGCCCTTGAGATTCTGAACGTTGCCCTCCATCCCCTTGCGGAGATTGACCTGATAGTCTTTAGGCCAAGGCCGGCCATCCGGCGGCAACTCACAGCGGAAGAAGACGCCCGAGTCCCACATCTGGGGGTTGAGGTTCTTCCAATCCAAATCCAGGATGAAATCGCCGTACTGCTGGTCGCTCCGCACCAGGCCATTGCCCGAATCCAGGAGAATCGCTCCGTCCTGGACCCGCACCGCGCAACCGGTTACGTGCCAGCCGGCGAGTGACTTGCCGTCGAAGAGTCGCGTCGGGCCGGTATCGGCCTCTGCGGCAGTCAGTGGAGCGGCAAGAAGTGTCGCGGTAAGAACGGTTGCAAGAACGGCAGGCAGATCGCGGCACTTCATCAGGTTCTCCTTTGGATCTCAGTCGGACAGACTGCTGCGGCGCGGCCCGCCGCGGCAAAGGGCAGGACGGTTCCCAGGATAGTCTGCATTCGCGAGGGCTGTCAACATGCCCGGGTTTGGCGACTGAATCGGCGCCACGTTGGGAGAAAACATGGCCGCCTGTCTCGCGAGCGTCGTCGGTCGGCAGTTCAGTCCTGCTGCGTCAAGCCCGCTGCCGGGTCTTCCGACGTGTCGAGGCCGAGGAGGAATCCCACGTCGACCGGCACATGGTCGGCGAGCATGGCCAGGGCGGTTTGCGCGTCCTGGTCAAGATAGGCCCAGCGGCGAGTGGCGAGAGTGGAGTCCACCAGGACGTCGAATCGCTCGGCGTCGAGGTCCGTCCAAGCGGCAATCGTGGCCAGCCCATCGGCTTCCTGAGGCGGTCGCGGCAGGGACGCAGCGATAGGGCTGTGCCTTTGCGCGGAGCGAGCAGAACCGTCCCTCTCGTCGAACTTGCCCGGCGGCCAGAAGATCAGGGAGACGATGAACACGCCCGCGATCGCGCCGGCGACGAGCCAAAGCAATGAGGGGTTCTCGCGATCGCGGAGGCGACTTCGCGGATCGGCAGCAGCCGAGCATTGGCGGACTGCCTGGCGGAGGCGCTGGTGGAGCCGCTCTGAAAACGCGGGGCGAGTGAGGCAGGCTTCGCGTCGAAGCCGCTCTTTCAGGGCACCGTGAATGTCATCTGGGAGAGGGCGTGGGGCTCTGTCAGGCATGATGCGCCTCCAAGGGGAGAGGGCAAGACGACGCATCCTGCTTTCGATCGGCCGATCCATCGCCGGCCGGTGCGCACGGGTCAAGTTCCCGGAGGTAGGGCAAGAGACGCCTGCGGGCCCGAAAAAGCATGGTCTTGACGGCGACGCGGGAGCGACCGAGCACCGCGGCGATCTCGCGGGCCGGCATTTCCTCCACGTAGTGCAGCCACAGGGCGGTTCGCTCGTCTTCCGAAAGGATGCGATCCGCCACAGACCAGAGATAACGGCGGCCATCCTCCTCGACGAGCAGATCGAGTGGGCCGGCCGTCGTGGCGGCGGTGCGGGCTAGCGCATCGTTGTCCGTGGAGGGGCGCCGTTTGCGGCGGCCGTTGATGCTCACCCGCCTGGCGATCGTAAACAGCCACGTGGCGAACCGCCAGCGGCGGCGGTAACGGTGCAGGTTTTCGTAAGCGCGGACAAACGTGTCTTGGAGGAGATCCTCTGCTTCGGAAACGGGTCCCCGGCGCTGCAGGAAATGCAGCACCGGGACCTGAAACCTCTCAACCAGTTCGTCGAAGCTTTCTGCGCACCCCCGCTGCGCTCGGCTGGCGAGCTCTTCATCGCATGGCCGGTCGGTGGACGGGTAGTGCAACATCAACCGCTTCACAACTCCTGCTTGCGAGCTTTCTCGCCGTGCCCCTTGTGATGTTTCTCCATTTCCGTCCTCGCTTTTTTGGCCGCTTGCCAAATGCGATCGACCGGGACACGCACCTCGACGGAAACCGTATTGTCGGAGACATCGACTTTGAGGGCCTCCAGCAGGGCCTTAGCGTCGGGATCTTCGCCGTGCTGCAGCATCACCATGGCGCGGCCGCCTTCGACGACGTCCTTGACTTGCTGGGCCGTCTGCTGGTCTGCGGCGACCAATTTGCCTTGGAAGAAGCCATGGCCATCGTGTTCGCCCATGGCAATGGCGATCTGCTCGGTCTTCTTCAGTGCGGGCGACTTCGCTGGGAGTTTTGCGCCGGCCAGTCCCGTCGCCCGAGCCAGGAACGTCGTTCCGGCGGGCACTTCGGCGGCCAGAGGCGACTGGCTGCCTGCAAGGCTCTTTTCCTTGCCCGACAGCACATCCAGAGCGTTTATTACTTCGTCGGCGCCGGAACCAAACACCAGCACGCTGGGCTTGAAGAACGCCCCGGCGA
>JABWBD010000412.1 GCA_013360685.1 Pirellulales bacterium | reverse complement strand
CTCCCCCGAAAGCAGATCTACCTCTACCCGCTCTGCGGAAACTGCCGACAACGCCTCTGCGGGGAATAATGCCGGGAACGGGGCTGGCGAACGTTTACAAAGGGCTCGCAGCTATTCGCCGCAAGTCCTTTTTAATTCAGAAGATGCGAGAGAGGAGATTCGAACTCCTACCCCTTTCGGGACTGGATCCTAAGTCCAGCGCGTCTGCCAATTCCGCCACTCTCGCGGCCTTACGCAGCAATGACTTACGTCGCCGCTTGCTTCGCCTCCCCGGACGTGGTGGACAAGCGGTGAACATTCCACCCCCCGGGTCGGGAAATTCTACCACGTGCCCGGGAGCCTGTACACTGCGGCCGTAACTGAACTTCCCGATAGTCAGCCGGCAATGAAAGCACAGGCACGGAACCACGCGGGCTTGCAGGTCCAGTCCGTGCATCACGACGTCCCGCCTGGCAGACTGGTCGCCTGCCCGGACCTTGCCGTGCACACGCCGGAGCCATGACGTTTCAGGGGAGCTGAGCGCCCTCAAGGCGGCCTCACTGGAGGACTTCCGCCACGGTCACTTCGCGTTTCTCGGCCAAGGAGCGTTTCCCCGCCTCGAGCACGGCGATGACTTCCACCTCCTCCTCGATCGGCACGCTTTCCTTCTTCGTGCGGACCAGGTCGAGGAAGCGGTCGAGCAGGTACCAGTAGAGATCGGCAAGCTGGGGCGTCAGGGTGCGCCAGCCCTTGGTGCCGTAGAGGTTGATCTGGTAGCCCGCGCGCATCCACTCCTTCTCCGCGACCATGAGCATCAGATCACGGCCGTTTTCGAATCGTACACGCACGAGGTTGCGGCCGGGTTGGCCGACGTTCAGGCACGACACGGCGCCCCGGCCGAGGACCGCATAGGCCATCTCCAACGCGTGAATGCCGTAGTAAACCAGCTCGTTGCCGCAGATGGTCGTGGCGAGATGGATGTCGCCCAGCGACGGTACCTCTTTGGCCAGTGCCACGACGTCGGGGACGAACCGCAACGAACTGGCCGACATCAGCGGCGTGCCCGTCTTGCGAGCCAGATCGGCGACCTCTTTGGCCTGCTTGGCGGTCATGGCAAGCGGTTTATCGCAGTACGTCGGCACGCCCTTGTTGAGCGGCGCCAGCGCGTATTTCCATTGCTCGCCGGAGCCGTCGTCGACAATGAGCACGGCATCGACGCCTTCGGCACATTCGTCGGCGCTGTCACAAACTCTGGGGATGCCGCACACGTCGGCAAGCCGCTCGGCTGCCGCCTTGACCGGGTCCCAGACGCAGACGATCCGGGCGTCCTCGATGCGTTTCTGGGCCGCCACAAAGGTCCCCTCCCACTGCTTGCGCTTGGCCTCGTCGTAGCCGTTGCAGGCGGTGGCAAAGGCTGTGCCGTGGTGGGAGCCGGTCGTCCGCGGCGCTCCCATGTAGCCGTAGGTCGCCGCGGAGATGAGTCCGAGCTTGAGTTTTTCACCGGCGGACGCGCCGCACAGCAGGGAGGGAAATCCCAGCGGGGAGGCAAGCGTGCCGGCGATGGCGGCAGCGGAGGATGTCTTCAGGAAAGAACGGCGCGAACTACGGGGCGTGGTGACCTGGTTCATGATGCTCCTTTCATAACGGTACCGGTAAGCTAATGTGGTTGCCCGGTTCAAAGACACCACCAGTGTGGCACTTGTACGCGGCCATTTCAAGCGGCCGCGCCAGCCATTCTGAGCGTGGCGAAGAATCTCGGCTCCTGGGGAGATCCTTTGCTGCGCTCAGGATGACGGTTCTGCTGTTCTGGCGGGTGGTTGAGAAGCAATGCGTGTTCGTCGCCCGAATCGCGGGCAATTCGTCTCGCCAGCTTGACATCGCGGAGCGTTGCCACGATCATGGGAGAGTTGAAAAAGGGGACCGGCTCCGCAACTCATCGTGGTTCGGCTTGAGTGCAGGTGCAAGATGTTGCGATGCCTGTCCCCCTTTTTCGGCAGCTTCATCACGGGCGTTGCACTCGACGAGGAGGACGACCCAATGCCGCGACGGTCCGGATCTCAGAACGCAAAAGCGGCCCTCTTGCTTTTCCTCGTGCCCGTCATCGAGGCGGCGTGCCTCGGCGGTCCACCAGGTCCGTGCGACACGGCCTCCGCGCACCGGATCGTGCATCGGCACCCTCCGCTGCGATGGGAGCACGGCTTTCCCTTGGGCAATGGCGCGATCGGCGTGATGCTCTGGGGCGACGGCGGACCTCTTGCCCTCACGCTCGACAAGGACGACCTTTGGGACCTCCGCGCCAACACGGACTACCTGTCGAACCCCGACTTCAACTATGCCTCGCTGGTGCGACTGGTTTCCGAGAGGCGATTTGCCGAAGTGGACGAGGTTTTCGAGGAGCGGCAACGCCGCGACAATCCCATTGGACCGACCAAGATCAGCATCGGCCGCGCGGAACTCGATCTGGGCAAGGCGGTCCGTTATCAGTGCGGCCTCGCACTGGGCATCGCCACGCTCGAGGGCACGATCGAGACGGCGGCTGCCACGCATCAACTCCAGGCGTTTGTGCATCGCCGAAAGAACGTCTTCTGCCTTCGGATCTCGCCGGCTCCCGCCGCGGCGAGTCTGCGCGTGGTCCCCCTGGCCGAGATGAACGCCAAGCTGGCCGAATTGAGGCATCCGCAGCCGCAGCTTCAAACGGAGGGCGACCTCCGGGTGCTGGTCCAGAGCATTCCCGGCGGCCCGTCGTATGCCGTTGCCTGGAACTCCGTGGGACCGGATTACTTTCTGGCCATCGAGTCGGGCCCGTCGATTGCCGAGGCGGAAGCGAAAGCCAAGGCGGTCCGCACCGAGGCAGCGGCCCAAGGTTTCGATGCCTTGCGTGCGGAACACGTGGAGGCGTGGAAGTCGGTCTGGGCCGGTGCGGCCGTCTTCCTGCCCGAGCCCCGGATCGAGTTCCTCTGGTATTTCGGGCAGTACCTGTTGGCGTCGTCCGCGCGTCGAGGCTCGCTTCCTCCGGGGCTTCAGGGGCTCTGGCCCATGGACGGGGTGATGCCGCCCTGGCGCGGTGACTACCACGCGGATATGAACGTCCAGGAGACCTTCTGGCCCGCCTGCGCCGCGGGGCGACTTGATCTGTTGGACTCCTGGTGCGACCTGATGAAGCAGTCGATTCCGGCCGCCCAGCAGTTCACGCGCCGGTTCTTCGGCACCGAGGGGACATTCTGGATGTCGGCGACCCTGCCGGGGTATACGGTCGTTCCGGGCTGGCACACGGTGCAGTTCGCTTGGAGCCATTCCGGCTGGCTCGGCTGGCTTGCCTGGTTGCGGTGGCGCTACAGCATGGATCCGCAATGGCTCGAGGACACCGGATATCCGCTGGTTGCCGAGGTTTTCAAGTTCTATCGCGCGAACCTCAAAGAGGAGAGCGACGGGCGCCTGCATATCCCTGTTTCCAGCAGCCCCGAATATCGCGAGAACAGGCCGGAAGCCTGGTGCAAGGATCCCAACATCGACATCGCGCTGATCCGCCGCTGCTGCGACTGGGTGGTCGAGATGGAACGGGCCCTCGGCAAGAAGGAACTCACCGCTTCCGCGGAGCAACTCCGCGCGAAGTTGGTCCCCTATCACTTGACCGGCAGCAAAGAGCTCTGCCTCTGGGCGGGGAAACCGCTCGACGAGTCGCACCGCCACCCGTCGCACCTGATGGCGATCCATCCGGCAATGGACCTCACCGTGGAAGGCGGCCCCGATTCGCTCGCGATCATCCAGGCCAGCCTCGACCAGTTCTTTTCGCTCGGCCAGTATCGTTGGGCGGGGCACACCTACGCCCAGATGGCGAGCTTCGGCGCCGTGCTGGGACGCGGCGAGTTCGCGTACGATTGTCTGCTCCACCTGTCCGAATACTGGCTCGGCCCCAACGGACTCCATTTCAACCGCGATTTTCGCAACACGGGCGTCACCTGCTTTCGCGGCGACAGCCTCCAGTTCACCATGGAGGCCAACTGCGGCGCGTCGGCCGGAATCAGCGACATGCTCCTCCAAGGCTGGAACGACCGGCTGCGGGTCTTTCCCGCCATGCCTCGGCATTGGCCCTCGGCTGCCTTTCGCGACCTGCTCACCGAAGGCGCCTTTCGCGTTTCCGCCGTCTACGGCGAAGGCGGCGCTCGCTGGGTGAAGGTTGTGGCGGGGGTAGATCGCCGGCTCCGCAACCCATTCGGCCAGCAGGAGATCGAGATCACCGGCGGCAACGCGCGGAGCGAGGGCGAAGACCTTGTCGCCGACCTGGCGAAAGGCCAGGAGATCCTCCTGCGGCGGAAGGGGGAACCGGCGCGCTTCGAGGAAGCCGCCGATGGCGCGAGGCAGGGCGATACTTCGCGGATCGGACTCCGATGACCCTTGGCTTGGTTTGACCGGCGACGAGGTAACGGTTCACGGACCGCTGCCGGAATACCTGGGACCTGGAGTGCACAGTCGCCTTTCGCTCCGCGAAAGTAGCGATCCTTTCGCGGAGCGAACAGGCGACTTCGGCAGTTTGTGGACGGTTACTCGTCGTGAAACACGCCCCGCCGACACGGAAGACGACCCGCCGCGTGCAGGTTGGCCTCTGCCCGCGCTATTCTGCCAGATCACGCGCAACCCGGTCAAAGAACTCGATGCATTCGGCCATTTCCGGCATGTTGTCGAGGAAGTCGTAGGAGTATTCCACGCCGAAGACCGTGGGCTGGATGCCCAGACGGCGGATTTCCTGAAGCATGGCCTCGAACTCCGCCTTGCCCGTGCCCCAAGGGACATCGTGCGCCTCCGGCGACCTCTCATTCACATCGTGGGGCTGGATGGTGATCAAGCGGCTTCCCAGTTCGCGGATGCCTTCGATCGGGTCGATCCCGGACCGGATCCAGTAGCCCGTGTCGGGGCACGCGCCGATCCGCTTACTCCGGCCTTTGCAGGCTTCGAGGATCCCGCCGGGCCTCCAGTAACGGGGCGATTGAGCCGGGCCGTGATTGTGGATGGCAAGGTTGATGCCGTACTCATCGCAGAACCGTTCGATGGTGTCCAGCGACTCCGGGGGCGGCTCGGAGATCATGGTCTCGATCCCCATCTTGCGGCCGAACTCAAACACCTTCCGGCAGCCCGCCTCATCCCCGGGAATCGCCGCATAGAAACAGCACGGCATCCGCACGCCGGCGTCGTCCATTTTCAGCCGGATTTGCTGGAGCTCATCGTCGGAAAGGCCGGCATCGAAATTCTTTGGGATGTCGTTGCTCACTTTCTGGAAGCTCAGTCCCTCGATGTACGGCAGACCGAGCTGCCGCGTCTTGTCGATCGTCTCGAAAAGCGTGAACTTGTGCAGCCCCCAAGCGGTGATCGCGAGCCTCCAACCGAGCCTTTCCCGGGCGAGGACGGACGAGGTCAGACGATTGCTTGGAGTCGTTGTCCCGTCGACGTCGCCCAAGATGAACTGAATGGCTCCCAGGTAGAACGCCAGAATCCTGGGGTCCATGAAGTCGTTGGGGCTGTGGCCGATCGTCGAATAGACGACCCGGCCGCGCCCGTAATTGCGGGTCCAGGCCAGGGCGTAGTCGCCGTCGTCCCGCTCGACTCCTGGTTGAGTGCCCTTGGGCGGAAGCTGGGTCGTGGCGGTATCGATACTGAAGAGCACATGAACTCGGTCGCGCGAGTAGGGGCCATGAACCCGAAAGAACTCGCCGGTGTGCTCGAAACCGCTTCCGCCAAACGGCCGGTTGAGCGGGTGGTCTGGGGAATCGAGCTTGACGACCACGCGTTCGTCCTGGGCCAGATGGGCTGCGCCTCGCGCGCCGATCATCCGGCCGAACTCGGGCCAGGTTTCCTTGGCGCCCTGCTGGAAATCGGTGAAGGCCACGGTTGTGCCGTGGATTCCCAAAAGGCCGCCACCGCCGAGGACGAATTCCAGCAGGTTCTGCCGGAGCACCGGATCGGTGAAGAGATTGCCGACCGTGTTGTTGAGGCAAACCGCGCCGAATTGTTTGAGGCTATCACGCTGGAAAACCGCGGGGTCTCTCGAAATCACCGCGGCATAGGCCCCCGTCTTCTCGCCCATCCGCGAGAAGGCATAGTTCGCATACGGGATCGATCCGTGTCCACCGTAGCCCACGTTGCCGTCGTAGATCAGGAGCTTGCGGGGCTGATTGGCACGTGCGGGCGATTTGGCGGGGAGCACGGAATCCAGTTTCGCTTTTGCCTCGTCCGAGAGCTGTCGATTCGGACCTTGGGCCAACGCCGCCGGTGTGCAGGCGAATAGGAAAGCCGCGGCGAGAGAGGCAACACGTGGGAAGTTCATTCGTCTGCTCCTTACCATGCTGCGTTCTGAACCCTGAACCTCAAGACCTGCTCGGTCCTCAAACACTCCACGGTTCCCTTGCCGCTCTGGACCGCAGCGAGTTTGCCTCGCGGTCGTCCTGGAATTCTTCTTTGACGGGATCCCATTTCAGGGATCTGCCGGTCCACAAGGCGATGCAGCCCAAGTGGGAAAGGATTGTCGAGCAGGCGCCGATCTCGACGTCCGCGCGCGGTCGGCGACGGCTCCGGATGCAGTCGAGCCAGTCGCGGTGGTTCTGCTCCACGCTGTGGGCTTTGGAGACCTCCGTGTCCAGGAGGTTCTGCGGATAGCAGTTCAACAGCCCAAACCGTTCGACGTGGATCCACCCCTGGTCGCCGACAAAGAGGACGCCGAAATTGGCAATCGGCGTCCGGGTGTCCCAACCTTCCGGGACGTGGTGCTTGCCCTTTTCCAGGTGCGTGGCGCATACGATCCGCGTGCCGTCGCCGTAGGTGAACGTGAGCGACGGCGCGCCGTCGATTCCGGCGGGCGTGATCCGGACGGGGCCGTCGCCGTCCTTGCCGAGTCCCGCGTGGGCCGAGTCGAGGTTGTGAACCAGCCCCGAAGTGAATCCTCCGGCGCCGAAGGCCCGGTTGCAGCTCCAGGGCACCACGTTTTTGGGTTCCCCGACATGATGGTAGTGGTAGTTGTAGGGGTGCCAGGGGCAAGGGCCGAGCCAGAGATCCCAGTCGAGGCCGTCGGGCATCGGCTCCGCCGGCAAATTGAGATAGGAGCTCACATCGCTCGCCGACACGTA
>JABWBD010000411.1 GCA_013360685.1 Pirellulales bacterium | reverse complement strand
GGTTCTGGCAAAGCACCGGCGGACCGCCCGCGCCCGCCGCGGCAATCCCGGTCCCTTCAACCGGCGATGCAGCCGTGGCGCCGGCGGCGCACGGTCCGCCCCCGCAGTCTCCGACCGTTCCTCCGCCGAGAAGAGTGGCAAGGTTCATCACGGCCGAATCGACCGAATCGACGCTCAAACTGGCCGAAGACGGCAAACTCCCGGAACTGAGACTTAAGGAGCCCGGCCGCGAAGAAGCGGAAGAGAAGACCGAGCGATCGGCAAATCCTCTGTTGCTTCTGCTGCTTCTGTGTACGAGCGTCATCATGTCGACGGTGCTTGTGTTCATCGACTTCGATCCGCAGGATGCCACGCGAGTCGAGCTCGCCGACCGGGCCCGCGCCGTGATCGAAGAGCAATACTTCGCCAATCTCGATCCGAACCAGCCCTTGGCCCCGTATCAAGTCGATCTCCGAGAGGCCCAGCGGGCCCACTCCGTGGGCGATCGCGAGACCGAAGCCCAGCAATATCGCAAGGTCCTGGCGATGCTCCGGGCCGAGCGAGGGAAATTCGAGCGGGGGCTGACCGGCAGCCTCACGCGAGACAAGGAGCTCCAGCGGCAGATCACGATCATACTCAGCCAGTTGTAAGAGTCGGGGGAGTTGATGTCCGCCACGCGCTATGAAATCGTCGGCACGGTCGCCACGGGCGATTTCGCCACCGTCTACCGTGCCCGCGATCGCGAGCTGGGCCGCGAGGTCGCGATCAAGCAGATCCACCAGCAGTTCCTCGGCGATCCCCGGCAACTGGAACGATACTGGCGCGAGGCCCAACTCCTCGCCTCGCTGCAACACCCCAACATCCTGACCATCTACGATATCGTGCGGCCCCGAGGCTGGCTGGTCCTGGAACTGATGCAAGGCAACCTCCATCGGACCGCCGAGACCGGCCCGATCGACCTCGACTACCTCCGC
Source organism: Pirellulales bacterium (assembly GCA_013360685.1). Lineage (GTDB taxonomy): Bacteria > Planctomycetota > Planctomycetia > Pirellulales > Thermoguttaceae > JABWBD01. Next base: position 6,143 of record JABWBD010000411.1, on the reverse strand, counting down.
ATCGTGCTCTCAAGCTGCCTGGGCGCCCTCCACTTCCTCCACACGAACGGCATCATCCACGGCGACGTCAAGCCCAGCAACATCCTGGTCAACCCGCAGAATATCGTGAAGCTCGGCGACTTCGGTCTTGCCCGCCGCGCCAGCAGCGAGCAGGGAAGCCTGCTCAAAGGCACCACGAAGTACATGGCCCCGGAACTGGTCACCAACCAGTTCGGCCCCATCGGCCCGGCCAGCGACCTCTATTCCCTCGGGTTTTCCGCCTACGAACTGCTTTGCGGGCCGCAGTTCGAGTCGCTCTTTCCGGGACTGGCCACTTATGGGCGCGACCGCCAGATTGCCTGGCTCATGTGGCACGCGGCCCCCGACCGCACACTGCCCGAAATCCACAAGGTGCTCCAGGGCGTTCCGCCGGACCTGACCCACGTGATCCAGCGCTTGGTGGCGAAAGACCAAAGCCGGCGGTACCGCTCGGCCCAGGAAGTGCTTCACGAACTGCACGCCCCACCCGCCGTGCTGGCCCCGCCGAAGCCGGACCAAGAAACCGACCCTGCCGCGGCCAAACAGGCCCGCAAGAAAAAACGGATGCGGATCGTCGCGGTCGTTGCCATGACGTGCTCCCTGCTGTTGAGCGCGGCCATGCTGCTGCCGAGCAGGACCCCGCCGCCGGCCGACGCCGGCGGACAACAACCCGCCTGGGGCACCATTCGCACCATCTATCCCGACGAACGGTCGCTGGTCTTGGAATCGGGCGAGGACGGCAACCCCAAAGAAATCCTTTTCAAGCCCGGCGATGAGTTCTTTGTGAACGACAAGAAGGCCCTGCTTCGGGACCTTCAGCCGGGCGACCGCGCCCAACTCGAAATCCTCCGCGACCAGGCCGGCGGCAAGATCACCATTCTCCGGGCGACGCGTCCCGAAGCGGCACGCGGACGGATCCAGGCAGTCGATGCGGATGCCGGCGCCCTGACGGTCGCCGTCGACCAGCAGGAGCAGCCGCTGGTGGTCCGCGTGCCGGCGGCTGCGAAGATCACCTTCAACGGCAAGGACCAACTTGACGGAAAGCCGATCGCGCTGGCGGATCTTCGGCCCGATGATCGCGTGGTCGTCTCCCATCTCGGCGAAGAGACAGGCCGCGCAGCCACCGCGCTGGAAGTCCAGCGCGTGGTCCGTCTTGAAGGCGTCGTTCGAGACCTCAACGCAAGCAAGGGATTGCTGACGGTCGCTCGGGGAGAGGGAAGTGCCGCCCAGGTCGTCTCATTGCCGCTGGCCCCCAACTGCGAGGTGACGATCAACGATCTCAGGTTTCTCGATCAGAAGATGCTCAAGCCGGGCGATCTGAAGCCGGGCGACCGGGTGACCATTGCACACGACACCCAGATCGTCCGGGTCGATGCGTATCGTGTGCTTGGCCAGGCCGGCGTGGTGCAGTCGGTTGATGCGGCGGCGCGAACGCTCCAGGTGCAACTCGAGAACGGGCAGACTTCGGCCGCGTTCGTTGCCGGCCCGGCCGCCAAGATCACTTTGGCTGGAGAACCGGCGGAACTCGCCGATCTGCGGCCCGGCGATCAGATCGACGTGACCCACGACTCGCCCGACGCCAAGAACCCCCAGGTGCTGAGTATTGCCGCGCGCCGGACGGCCGACCCGAACCGGTGGGCGATTGTTGTCGGGGTGCAGGACTACGAAGACCAGACGCTCAGCCCGCTGAAGCATACCGTCGCCGACGCCAACCTGGTGGAAGACATGCTCGTGAAGCGGCACCGCGTGCCGAAAGACCAGGCCCTGCTCCTGACCGATCCCAGCCTGGTTCGCTTGGAGCAGGGGATCGCGAACCTGTTGGCCCGTGTCGAGGCGGACGACCATGTGGTTCTCTACTTCGCCGGGCACGCGTACAAGAACGACGAAGGCAAGACCTTCCTCGCCCCCAAGAACTTCGATCTGAAACGGATTTCCGACACCGGGATGCCGCTGCAGAAGCTCGTGGACCAGTTAGAACAATGCCCTGCCAAAGAGAAGCTCCTGCTCTTGGACACGAGCCATGCCGGCACGGGCGAGGATCTGGCCAGGCAGCCGTCCGCGGCCGAAATGGTCCAGACGCTCGATGCGCCGCCCGGCCGTGTTCCGTTTCGGAGCGTAGTCGCAATTGCCGGCACTTCGCCCGGCCAGCGCGGCCAGGTCGTCCCCGATCGGCAACACGGGCTGTTTGCTCTCAGCCTGGCCGACGCGTTCTCGGGGCGCGGCGACGTGAATCGCGACAACCGAATGGAGCCCACGGAACTGTACACGTTCCTCACTCAGACGATGGCCTCGGCCGGCGCCGCGATCCAGAAGCCGCAGACTCCCAAGCTTTTCCTGCCCGACGCGAGCGCCCTTCGGTTGACCGACGAGGCCAAAGCAGCGATCCGCAAACTGGCGGCGTATCTCCGGCAAGACCGGATCGACCTCGGTGCGGCCAAGACCGATTACGAAACCGCCAGGCAGCTATCCGGCAAGGAGATCGAATCCCAATTGCTCTATGGATTGGTCCTCTTGAAAGCCCGCGAGCGCACGGAAGCGATCCGCCATTTCGAACCGCTCAAGCTCGAGCACCCGGCGCTGCTACTCCCTGCGCAAGCGATTGTCTGGCTTGATTTCGACCGGCGGAGCTATCCGGACGGGGTGGCAGAGCTCGCGGAACTGATGAAACGCCTCCCGCGGCCGAAGAAGCCGGCCGAGCCCTATCCCGACGATGTTCGCGAGATCTTCCGCTGGGCGGGCCAACTCCGCGAGTTCGCAGCCGATGCCGCGGAAGAAGGACGCCGGGCGTCCGAACCTGTCCTGGCCCAACTCGATAGCACGGTCGCCGCCCTGGGAAACGAGGCGGCGGAGCAGTACAACCAGGGGCGTTCGTCGGCTCGCCTTGTCATGGAGGAATTCGACAAGAAAATTACTGCCGCCGCCGACGCCGCCACCCTCTCGAAACTCCGCGTCGATCGCCGCCAGATCGTCCACTATGCCTCCTTCCCATTCGACACCGCCGCCCAGCAGATCCTCGACGGCCTGGACCGGTAGCCGGAACGACTCATAGGCTCCCGCCGCCTGGCCTTAGCTCTTGCCAGAGTCCGAGAACCTGCTTTCACAAGGCCATGACGCGCCGGTATAATCAAGAGGAGTTTCCCAAGCATTCCCTCGAACTGCGACAATTCCCTGCCAACGAGCAAGTGCCATGAGCGAAGCTGTCGGTCTACCGGCTCCGGTCATTGACCCGGCTCCCCCGCGCAATACGTGGGAATATGAATACCAGGCGTTCCTGAGCCTGTTGCCGCAGTTATTGACCACCCACAGGAATCGGTATGTCGCAATCCATAATGGGCAGGTCGTGGACAGTGGCGACGAGAAGCTCGCCGTGGCTCTGCGAGTGTTGGCAAAGGTCGGCAATGTGCCGATTCACGTCGGCCTCGTCACCGAGGAGCCGGAGCCGGTTTCCCGTTCAGGCGTTCGACGCGAGGTATGGCATCGCGGAGGTAAGCTGTGATTCGTTACCACTATCTAACTCAACTGCAACCGCCTGCCCCGTTTGTTCATGTCACGCTCCGAAATCCAGTGACCGGTGCTGAAGAGCAACTTGTGCCGGCTCAACTGGATACCGCGGCGGATAGGACACTCTTGCCCGATACTCTGGTACGCAGCCTGGCCCTTGCCCAGATTGGGACTGTCCCTATTGGAGGAGTAGGTGGCATCACACAGACGATGCCCTCTTACCCGGTGCAAGTGGCTGTTCACAACCTGCCTCCGCAAGTCATTGAAGCCGTCGCCAGCGCCGGTGAAGCCTGGGTGCTGCTCGGCCGTGACCTCTTGAATTCGCACCGCTTACTTCTGGACGGTCCGCAGTTGTTTCTTGAGATTGGTTGAATCGGTATTGCTGCACAGCCCGCTCACCCCGCCTGGGCCAGTTCGGCGATGTCGGCCGTCCGCAGCACGTCGTCGAGCTGTTCCCAGATCCCTGCTACCTGCGGCTTCTGAAGTCCCAGACCTGTGATCACGCGCGAGGGAGGCATCCGCATCGAAGGAGTGCCCAGCGAGCTGAGGTGTTTCAGGTTGCAGAAGAAATTGGCCAGCGAAACCACGTAGACCATCTCGCGGTGCTCGCCCTCGTACTCCTCCGGCTGGTGGTGCCAGCGGATGGCCGTGGACAGTTGCTCGGGCAGATTCCACCGCGACGTGACAAACGCGCCCAGCTCCGCGTGATGGAACCCGAGCACTTCCTGCTCGATCTGGCAGACCGACGCGTCCTCCGTCAGCGTATCGACAACCTCGCAGAACGGTTTGTGGAGGTACTGGTCCATGAGGATCAGGCCGAGATCGTGCAAGAGCCCGGCCAGGTACGCCTCGCGGGGCGGCGCTTTCCGGCATGTTTCCGCAATCAATTTCGCGACGCTCGCTACTCCGATCATGTGGTTCCATAAGCCGGCGCGCGTGTATTTCCCGTGGCCCGCGCTGCCTTTGAAAAGCTGTGCGATGTAGGCCGTCACGGCCAGATTGCGGATCTCCTTGAAGCCCAACAGGGTGATCGCCAGCTTGAGATCGGCCACCTTGTTCTGCATGGAGTAGTAGGAGGAATTGACGGTCCGCATGATCCGCGCGGCCATGGCGGTGTCGAACTGCACGGCTTCCAGAAGATCTTCGGCCCCGGTCTTGGAATCGTTGGCAATTTCGATGATCCGGACCGCGACCGCCGGCAGCGAGGAGATTTCGCTGATCCGCTTGAACAGCCGCTCGACCAGCACCTCGGCCGGCGGCAGGCCGCTTCCAGCAAGGGCGTTCATCCGGAAAAACCGTCAAAATCCGCGCCGTCGATCGCATCCCCGGCAGCGACGGCTTCTGCCATTGGAACCATAGGTCACGGGACGAGACAACGCCTTTCTCTTGGGGAGGGAAAAAGGACCGAGGGAAAATGCGGACGAAGATCGGGGAACCGGGAGAGGACAGCTCGATCGGATCGTTTTCACGATTGCTGGAACGGCTCAAAGACGAGCGGGTATTCCGACGTCGGATCGGCAATGCGAATCGAGAGCTTGCCCGCCAGTAGATCGTCGAAAACATGGCCGACGATTTCCGCACGCCATCCCCGGGCCAAGAGCGGCGGCTCTTTGGCGCGTTCGCCGGTGCGAAAAGCGATCAGCTCGCGAACATCGGTCGGTGTTCCGACCAATCCCGGGGCCAGTTCGCGCTGGCGGCAGATACTCCCGAGCGCCGAGAAGAGGAACTGCCCGAGCACGGAGAGCCGCGGCGTGCTCTCGCGCCGCGCTGGCGCGGGACATTCTCGCTCGGCCAAAGTGAGCGCCCGCTCGATGCATTCGGCAAGCCTGGGGAGTTGCCGCTTCAGGTCGCCCCGCTCCATGCCCCGCACGGCCTGGATGCGTTTGACCTCGGACGATTGACGCCGGGCCAGTTCGATGATCAAGTCGTCGCGGAGCACGCGGCGGGGCGGGCAGTCGCGCCGCTGGGCCTCGGCGTCGCGCCATCGCCAGAGTTCCCGCACGATCGCCAGACTCCGCCGGTCCAGGCCCGAATTGCCCGACACGCGGCGCCATCGCTCCTGGGAAATCGACTGCTCGACCTCGCTCTGCCAGCCGCAGATTTCTTCTTCCAGCCACGCGGTCCGCCCTAACTCGGCCAGCCGCGCCCGCAGCCGGTCGCGGATCGACGGCAGATAGCGCACGTCGTCCAGGGCATACTGGATCTGGCGGTCCGAGAGCGGCCGCCGCCGCCAATCCGTGCGGGTTTCCGCGTTTTTGGGCGATTCGCCGAGCACCTTGTTGACCAGCGTGCCGTAGCCGGCCGGGTATTCAATGCCGACCAGTCCGGCGGCGATCTGCACGTCGAGCAGCCCTGTAGGGCGGCGTCCGGTCGCATGCAGGCAGAATTCCAGCTCCACGCGCCCGGCGTGCACGATCGTCTCGTGCCCCGGTTCCGCAACCACCTCCCAGAACGGTTTCATGTCCGCGATGCCCAGCGGATCGATGATCGCCAGCCCGCCGGGTGTGGCGACCTGCACCAGGCAAAGCGCGGGGCGATAGGTCCGCTCGGCGATAAACTCCGTGTCGAAGGCGATCCACGGCGACCGAGCCAACTCGCCGCAGAACTGACGCAATGCCTCGTCG
>JABWBD010000410.1 GCA_013360685.1 Pirellulales bacterium | reverse complement strand
CTGCAGGTCGTGAGCAGCGGCGTAGCCGTACACCGACATACCCGCCTGAATGCTGCCGATCGGAACGAGGCTGCGACTGCCAGCATCGACTCGGTAAGCGTCGATGGTGTTGGTTGTGCGGTTGCTCACCGTGACCAGGTCGATCGTTTCGCCGTTGGAATTGAATCCGTACCGCACGTCGACGTTGTTCAGCACTCCCCCGGCGATCTGCTGGATCTCGCTGCCGTTCAGATCGTAGACCCGCAGACCGGTATCCACGGCGGTGCCGATCAAGAGCGACTGCTGCGGATCGGAGGGATGGATCCAGATCGCCGGATCATCCGCAGATCCGGCCTTGATGCGGTCGGATACGACCGAGGGCGTCACGACGAACGGTTCCGCCGGCTTTCCCGCCGCGGAAATGTCGATGACGCCTCCGGCGCCAGGGACCGCGTCGATGAAGAACACCTGGTCCGCGCCCGCATCCACCACCGGCCGTTGGATCGGCGACTGCGGTTCGCCCGGCTGGATCCCGCGATGGGTCCATTGCGTGAATCCCATGTTCTTGCCGGGATTGGCCGTGGGCTGAAGGGCGTAGCGTGTCCCGGTGCGCGCGTTGACAAGGTGAACGGTCCACTCGTCCCCGTAGTCATATGCAGGCCACCCCGCCACGTCGTACAGCCACACGACGGCACGCCGGATCGCCGCGTCGCCCCACTGCCACGCCGGGTAGCCCGCGCGATGGAGGATCTCGGCGTGGGCCGCGGCGCCCTGCAGCCCTCCCCAAGCATAATTCGTGGGCACGGGCGGCCATTGGAAGTCGCCGCCACGGTGCAACTCCTCGGGCAGCGCGCCGTCGATGTTGTAGCCGTCCTTGGTCGCTCCCGCCTTGTTGATCCCCACCGGAACGTCCGCATCGCCCTGCCACCAGTCGACGTGTTCCCACTGGTGTCCCACGTCGTACCATGTGTCTTCGCCGAGCCAGCGGATGAACGTCCGGATCGAAAGCGCCAGATCGGTCCGGTCGCCGAGGTACAAGTCCGCGGCGCTGCGCGCGAATCCGGCATGGTTTCCCCAATTGTTCGGCACCGTGTCGTGCGTCTCGATCAGGTTCCGCCCGTCGCTCATCGCCTCGTAGCGGACCCCCTCCAGCCACGCGCGGAACACCGCGTCGTCCGGCGCGGAAAGCCCTGCGAGATCCGCGGCAACCACATACGCCCCCAGGTTCCGGGCCAGCGCCAGCGTCCTGCCGCCGTTCTCCGTCTCGATGGCAGCCATCACGGCCGCACGCACCTCGTTCAACATCCCTGCGTCGCCCAGCCTGGTCCCCACCAGGGCCTTGGCCAGGACGGCCTGGTCGGTGTCGTCCTCCTGATCGGAGAGATTCGGCAAAGAGGTGTCCCGTTGTGCCCAGCTCACCACCGAGTCCCACTCAGCCCCGGATGCCGGCAGGTCCATGATTTCCTCGGGCGTGATCCAGATTCCGCCGCTCAGGACTTCCCGCTTCTCCAGAGGCTCGAAAGCCAGCCGCTTCGCCCTCGGCTCGGATTCTCTCGACAAGATACGACCCCCGTTTCCGCCACACCCCAACACCCTTGCCGGCACGCCAATCTCGGATACAACGGATGGACGGGTGTAAGCCAATCCAGACTCTATCTGCCCACCCGATTCTATCGACCGAGTCCCCAGAGCCACGGGGCGGGATAGTGAAGCTCCGGTGGCGATTGGGGGACCTTTGGTGACGGGCGGATACGAGCCCAATTCCGGCGATGCAATGGAAAACCGCCAAGTTGTCCGGCAAACCTGGAAATGTCGAAAGTCAGGGGGCGAGAGCAAAGGGCAACCCAAGCTAAGACAGACGCGGCAATCGCCTCGGTTCCTAAACACGCGAGTCCGCGGTATCATGGCACGTGTTCGCGTGGTTCAAGAAAGGGGGGTTGGCTGCGAGCCAAACCTCGGAAAGCACTCGAAAAACGCACACCGGTGAGGTATCAAGACCCTCCTATGAAGGCTTTAGTCAAGACTGCAAAAGGCGTCGGGCATCTCGCCCTCTTGGACATGCCCGAGCCGAAGCCCGGCGCCGGGGAGGTGCTTATCGAAGTCCGAGCCAGCGGCATTTGCGGCACCGATGTGCACGTCAAGCACGATCGCTTCCCTTATTGGCCGCCGGTGATCCTCGGCCACGAGTTCTCGGGAATCGTTGCCGAACTGGGGCCGGATTGCCGATACTCGGCGGTCGGCGACCGCGTGGTGGGCGAACCGCACACGCGCCATTGCGGGCAGTGCCCCGTCTGCCGCACCGGAAACGTGCAGATCTGCCCCAACAAGCGGAGCCCGGGCTGGGGTATCCACGGCTCCATGGCCCCCTGGCTGGTCATGCCGGAAAAACTCTTGCACCGGGTCCCCGACAGCATGGATTTCGATACCGCCGCCCTGGTGGAACCGACGGCCAACGCCGTGCACGACGTCCTGGAGCGCGCGGGGGTCACCCCGGGCGACTTCGTCGTCGTTCTCGGCCCGGGACCAATCGGACTCTTGTCAGGGTTGGCAGCACGGGCGGCCGGGGCCCGGTACGTTGTCATGGTCGGCGCTGGGCAGGACGAAGGCTTGCGCCTGGACAAAGCGCGACAACTCGGCTTCCAGACCGTGCTCAATGCCGGAAGAGACCCCGTGCCGGAGACCGTGCTGGAACTTACCGGCGGATTCGGGGCCGACCTGGTTATCGAGTGCTCGGGCGCCCCGGCGGCCATCGCCGGCACGGTAGACCTCGTCCGCAAGAAAGGCCGTATCTGCGCGATCGGGCTGACCGCCGGAAAGAATGTCGACTTCCCTTGGGAAAAAGCCGCCTTCAAGGTCCTTGACATCCACTTCTGCCTATCGACAAGCTACACCAGTTGGGACCGGGCCATCCACTTGATCGCTGGCGGCCAGATCCCGGCCGCGCGGATCGTCACCCATCGCTTGCCCCTCGAACAATGGGAGACGGCGTTCGCGGAAATCGAGGCCCAACGCGCACTTAAAGTGATCCTGCATCCGTAGGCAATTCCTCAAGGAGACGAACCATGGCAATGGGATTCGGAATTTTGGGCGCGGGGATGATCTCCAGCTTACACGCCGATGCGCTGCGAAACTCCCCGAAGGCCCGCCTTGTCGCGGTTTGCGACGTCGCGCGCGAAAGGGCCGAGAAACTCGTGCGCGAGTTCGCCCCCGAGGCCAAAGCCTATACCGATCTCGACGCCCTGCTGGCCGACCCGGCCGTCGAGGTCGTCAATATCGTCACGCCCAACGCCCTGCATACCGACGCCGTGGTGGCCGCCGCCAAGGCCGGAAAACACGTCCTCTGCGAAAAACCGCCGGCCATGTCGCTGGCCGACACCGATCGCATGATCGAGGCGTGCCGGCAGGCCGATCGTAAACTGGGGGTCTTCGTCCAGTGCCGCCTCCGCGAGCCAATCCGGCAGATCCGGCGCGCGTTGGACGAGGGGCGCTTCGGCCGACTGCTCCGCGTCGACGCCGCGATGAAGTGGTACCGCACCACCGAGTATTACCGCAGCGACGCCTGGCGGTCCGACCGCCGCAGCGGCGCCGGTGTCACCATCCAGCACGCCTTCCACTACATCGATCTCTTGCAGTACCTTGCCGGCCCGGCCGACTCGGTCCACGCGCGGATGACCAACCTCGGGCATCCCGACATCCCGATCGAGGACACCGTCGACGCGATGATCGAATTCCAGAACGGCGTGATCGGTTCGATTGCGGCCAGCACGGCGCTTTGGCCGGGTGCCGATGTCCGTATTGAAGTCTTCGGCGAGGCGGGCGCTGCCATCATGCAGGGCACGGCCATGGCGCTGTGGAAGTTCCGCGAGGAGCGGCCCGAAGACGAGGCGATTCGCCACTGCGGCAATGCCGCCGTCGCCACCGCCGCCGGCTCCGCCACCGCGCTGCCGAGCATCGACCACCAAATGGTGATCGACGATTGCGTCGATGCGATCCAGAGCGGACGTGAGGTCGCCATCCCCTGCCAGAGTGTACGGCCTGCCCTGGAAATCTCCCTGGCAATGTACCGCTCAGCCCGCTTGGGCGAACCGGTGCGGCTTCCCTTGATCGACGAAGAGACCGTCTGGGACTGATCGCCATCGCGGCAATTCTCCGGCGTGTAGACAACTCGACCTCTCTGCGCCCCCCTCTATGTAATGGCTGTAAGGTGAAAATCCGCCTGGGAAATCCCCCTTTTGGTCCCGCGACGATACCGAAGCGGCTGCAAATGTCGTAAAATCGATCTTTCTGCAAGCTCCGGTAGGCAGTGAACCAAGCCGGAAATCGGGCAGGAACCTGTTCGGGAACTCCACACGGCCTTTGGTCGTACGACCGTCGGCCCAAGGAAGAAGTCCATGTCGGAAGCGTTCGATCCTTACTACACCTGGCTTGCCATTCCGCCGGAGGAGCAGCCACCGAACCATTACCGGCTCTTGGGGTTACGGCCCTTCGAGGACAATCCCGAGGTGATCGAAAACGCCGCGAACCAGCGCATGGCGCACCTGCGGTCGTTTCAGACGGGCAAACGCTCGGCCATGTCGCAGAAGCTGCTCAACGAGGTCGCGGGCGCCAGGGTATGTCTGCTGAATCCAGCTAAGAAAACGGAATACGACGCCTGGCTCCGTCAGCAGCAAGACTTGGCGGAAGCCGGCAGGCAGAGCGCGGCGGCCGAGGCGCAACTCTCGACGGCGATGTACGGCTTTGTTCAGTCGCTTAAGGCGACGCAAACCGCGCAGTCGGAACCACTGGCGCCGATGCCCGTGCCCCCGCCTCGCCTGGAATCCTGGCGGCACTCGCGTAAGCAGAAATCCGTCCTGGCCTATGCCGGTGTCGCGGTCGCCGCCTTGCTGCTGGCAGCGGCGGGCACGTGGCTGTTTTCGTCGGGACGGCCGCCTCAGCCAAACGGGCCGCTGAAAGCCGTACAGACATCGCGCCCGTCCCCACCCGCCGAAAAAGACACCCCCGTTCGTGAGCCACGGCCTGAAAAGAACAAACCCGAGACGAACCGAGAGGCCTCGCCCGTGCCGATGGATCCGATGCGGCTGGTGGGCGATCCCCGTCTGGAGCCTCCCACCGACCTCGAACCACCCATGCCGCGGGAGACGCGGGCGAAGCCGGCGGTCAAGCCTCAAGAACCCTCGCCGATGTCCATGGCGACCAGCGAGCCCGGCGGCGCTCGCACCGCCGAGCCGCCGATTCGCAGCCTGGCAGATCTTCTCTCCGACGACATCACCGCCAAACAGCGCGGTCGATTGCGGCTGCCAGTTCCCGACGCGGCCGATCAAGAAAAGGCCCGGAAGCTTCTGGAGGAACTGTTTGGTCGGGAAAAGGCCGCCGCGGAGTCGCCGGTGCAGAAGCTGGCGCTCGTCCAAAAGCTCGTGGATCAGGCCGACAAGTCCGACGACGATGCCGCTGCCCGGTTTATGGTATTGTCGATGGCTCGTGAGTTGGCGGCGGAGGCGTCCAACCCGGCCCGAGCCGTGGAAATCGCGGAAAAAATCGGCGACCGCTACGAGGTCGATCTCCTGGAGATGAAGCTGGAGTGCCTGGAGGCATCGCTGCGCACCGCCAAGAAATCCGGCGACCGCGCGGCGGTGGCGAAAGCCGCACTGCCGCTGATCGACGAGGCCATTGCCGAAGACCGTTACGACATGGTCAAATGGATTGGAGAGATGGCGGAAGATGCCGCGCGGCGCGCCAGAGAGAACCTGGTGGCCAAGGAGGCCACCGAGCGGATGGATGCCGCCGAGGGGCACAAGAAACGCTACGACGAGGTGAAAGTCTCGTTGGACGCCCTCACGGCCGACCCCAACGACGCTGGCGCCAACGCGGCGGTCGGGCAGTATTACGTTCTCAAGAACAACTGGGAAAAAGCGCTGCAGCATCTTGCCGCGGGCACGGATGTGGAACTGAAGCGGGCCGCCGAGAAGGAGCTTCGCGGGGCGGCTTCGCCCGAAGATCAGGCTGCTTTGGGCGACGCCTGGTGGGATCTGGCGCAAACTCGGCAAGATCCCCAGCGGGCCGCACTGCTCCGGCACGCCGGAACGTGGTACTCCCGGTCTCAGGTCCTTCTGCCCGACGGGATCGTGAAACGGAGAATCGAGATCCGGCTGAAAGAGATTGCCGACCTGCCGCAGGCGAAACCGCAGTCCCGCGAAGCCTCCGCCACGACGCCCAGAGCGCGAAAGCTCCCTTTCAACCGCTGGGCGCCGCTGTTCACCTCGTCCAAGGAACTCCTTGGCTGGAAAACCGAAGGCGCCGATTTCGAGTACAAGAACGATGTCCTGGATCTCCGCAACAGCGGCATTGCTTATCCGCTGGAAGCCGCCAACATCGAGATTCAGGCGAGAGTGAGGAAGGGCTCGGCACAGAACCTGACTCTCCGGTTGCGAATCGGCCCGAACGGCCACTACGCCGCCTGGTACAACGGCGGCACGGCCTTTGGCATCGGACGCGAACTCGACGGCGTATGGCAGGATCTTAAGTCCGGAGGCCCGCCCAACGACCCGCCCGAGGTCTTCGTGTTCACCTTTTCCGCCGTCGACCAAACACTGCGGGCATTCATGAACGGCCAACCGATCCTGGAAGTCCAGGACTCGACGCATACCAAGGGCTATCCTGGGCTGTCCACTTCCGGAGGCAACTCCTGGTTTACCGAGGTGCAGGCGCGGCTGCTGGACAAGCCGTCACGCGAGGATTCTCCGACAGCTCCACCCGGGACGAAATAGCCGGACGCGCGGTCCCCAGGCCGTCGCATCGGGACGATGTTTCTTCGCCGCAATCGCTTCGGAACGGTGTCTTCTCACCTCCGGATGGTCTACAATAGCCGGCACACGGGCTGGCGAGAGAGCCCCGCCCTTCCGAACGTTCGGCACGCCGGAGACCGAGACATGTCCGCCACGAGGAAGTTGACCTGGTTTGTTTTCACATTCGGCATTGCATCCTGCCTGGCCGCCGCGGCCGAAGACTGGCCGCAATGGAAGGGCGACGCGCGCCGGTCGGGTGATGTGCCGCAGCGGCGGCTTGCCCTGCCGCTCGGGCTCGTCGGGGCCGTTCCGCTCGGCGATGCCGTCCTCACCTCGC
>JABWBD010000409.1 GCA_013360685.1 Pirellulales bacterium | reverse complement strand
ATGAAGAATAGACAACCGGAGCGGCACGGCGCAAGCCGTCCGGTGAACTTACTCACGAACTCACTAGAAACCGGACGGCTTGCGCCGTGCCGCTAGAACTCCAGCCAGGAGATTTCCGACCGGCATGAACAACGATCCTCTCGCATATTTCTTGACGTGGACTTGCTACGGAACCTGGATGCCAGGTGATGAACGAGGCTGGACGAAGTGGCACAAAGGTGACCAGGTTCCACAACCGTTGCTGGCGGACTGGTGCCGTGAGCAAATGGTAGAGAAACCGGTCGTTCTTAATGAAACGCAACGTGCGATTGTCAATGAAACGAACTCCCGGCATTGCGAACTTCGTGCATGGCACCTGCACGCAGTGAACTGCCGCTCGAACCATTGCCACGCCGTGGTTACGGCGGCTAGCCACCGCGGGGAGCAAGTTCGAGATCAACTGAAGTCGTGGAGCACACGCAAGTTGAAAGACCAACAGCGGTCCCAAGGTGTCGCCGAGGCAAGTCTTCGTGAGCATTGGTGGACGCGAAAGGGGAGTGTACGTTGTTTGTTCGACGAAGAGTCGCTCGATGCGGCGATCCTATACACCCTTGAAGCACAGGATGGCGGCGGCTCAAAAGCAAATCACTAGCAACGACGAAAGCAAGCGGAAGGGCGGAACCGGAAGCCGGAAGCCCACCGGTCCTACCCTCGTGAGTAGATTACAGAACCGTCAAGCCGTCAAGACAAACCGGACGGCTCGCGCCGTGCCGCTATAACCGACAATCAGGCGCGTGGGACGACTTCGTAAAAGACGGAGGAGACGGCGGTGTTCGCGTCCGCATCTATTCCAAGGACATCGCGCGTCTCCAATTGGCACCGGTTCTGACGTTTTTCCCCCGTTCCTGGAGAGCAATGTTCGTCAGGCATACTTCATGATGCCGGGCATGGGGGTGGGGTAGATGCCGTCGGGGCCGGGTTGGACGGGGGGCGTAATGTCCCAGTTGTATTCCGGCAGGCTGAAGCTGTGGGTCGATGCGAGGAGTTGCTCCCACGTCATCTGTTGGCCCGTGTCGCACACCATTTCGCCCATGGTCGCGAGCATGGTCGTCAGGTACATGTAGTGACCGTTGTTGATCGTTTTGCCGGCGCGGATGGCGTCAAACAGAGCTACGTGCTCCGCGTCGGTCATGCTCACGGGTTTTTCGGGCTTCTCGTATTGCCAGGGCTTCTCGCCCTCGATGGCCGGTCGGCTGGGCATGAAGGCGCGGCCCTTGCTGCCAAGGACGACCGTGGTCGCTTCACCGAAGCATCCGGGGATATTTCGGGAAAAGGCGTACAGCCGCACGCCGTTGGCATACTCGTAGACGATCGATTGATGGTCGTACAGGTCGCCGTATTTCGGCTCGGTGCATACCTGCCGCCCGCCCAGGCCCCATGCCGTTGCGGGGGCGACGTCGCGCATTGCCCAGGAGGCCTTGTCGATCTGGTGGATCAACGTTTGCGTGGGCGCGCTGCCGGCAAGCCAGTCGAAATGGTACCAGTTTTGGAATTGGTATTGCACTTCCGTCCATTCAGGCTGACGCTCTCGCAGAACATAGGGACCGCCGACGCGCGTCGCCTGCATCGCAATGATGTCGCCGATCTGGCCGTCCTGAATCCGCTGGATCGTCTCTTGAACCCCCTTGTCGTACCGCCAGCAAAGGCCCGAAACGACACACAGGTTGCGTTTCTTCGCCTCTTCCGCGGCCGCCTTGGTCATGTTCGCCCCCGGCACGTCCAGCCCGTTCGGCTTCTCGCAGAAGACGTGCTTGCCGGCCTCGACAGCCGCCGTGAGATATGCGGGATGGAAGTGCGATGCGCAGGCGATCAGCACGACGTCGATATCACTGGCCAACACTTTCTTGTAGCCGTCGAAACCGGAGAAGACGTGGTCCTCGGCAACCTGCACCTGGTCCGGCTTGAGCTTCTTGAGCCGTTCGAGCGAGCCGCGTGCCCGGTCCTCGAACAGGTCAGCCATGGCCACCAGGCGGATGTCGGGCCCAGCGTTCATGGCATTGACCGCCGCGCCCGACCCGCGCCCGCCGCAGCCGATCAGGCCGATCTTGATGACATCGCTGCCGGCGGCATGGGCGCCGCGGGCAAGGCTCAATGAACCGATCGCGGCCAGGCCGGCGACCGAGGCCGATCGGCCGAGGAACTCGCGGCGGGAAGCAGTGGCAGGCCGGCGGGGGACATGAAATTCCGACATGAGATCCTCCTGGCTGTAAATGGTCGGAAGACACCAACGATTTCGACACCATCGCCTGGGGCGAAGGCGGGCGGGCCCGGCTTCGCCGTTGCGGGCAGCGCAGCCGCCCCACCGCTGGAGTTTGGCACAAGCAGGGGGCGGTGTCAATCGTCGCGGGAGGTCGGGACCATTCCCAGTCCCCATGCATCGCCGGCTACTGGGACGGGGGACGGACTGCGCTACCGATTCCAGTGCTTGTCGGCGAAGTTCATCCACTGTTCCCAGTCGTAGTCGGTCACGTCGTGCTCGCCGCGGCGTAGTTCGTGTTCCAGCGATCGGCGGCCACGCCCGACAGCGCGAGCCCGGCCCATGCCAAGAAGGTCATCCACGTGTGCATGCGATGTCTCCCACTCGAGAAGGTTGGCTGATAGTATCCACGTCGTGCAGGCCGGAAACCGATCCGAGCTTCTGCTGCCGCACTTATCGCACCGTCTGGCCAGGGCTCCAAGCAGTAGAATCGTGATTTCGTGCTGTCATTTGCGGCATGATCTCGCCACAGCGCCCCCAACGGCACTTCCAGCCAATCCACCGAGGGTAGCCAAAGCTGTGATGCAGATCGCAGTGCCGGGCCACCATTTGACTGCCTCGCCGAAGACGCCCCACTGGTCCAGCGGCACGGAGGATCGAACCACCAAACCTGCGGCGAGCCCCAACACAACTCCGATCCAAGTGATAGCACTCCAGGATTTCGTCTCTCCCTGGGCGATCCGGGCAATGGCGCCAACAAGACCGACGATGGCGCCGAGTGTGCCTCCAAGGAGCATGCAGATCATTACGCCGATGAAGGCGCCCCATGCGAGGCCCGGCTCTTCGCCCGGTCGCAGGCGAAATACGGTTAGAACTGCAAGATAGGCAAGGCCGAGTGCGCCCGAGGCTGCTCCAAGGGCCAAGGAACCGATGATCAGGAGACTGCGTTCAAAGAATCGCACGATTGTCCCCCTCGCGGCATATCACCGTGGTCAAGATTGCGGAACGCTCAGCCTGTAATTCATCGGGGGGACGTCACAGCAAAGCGGCGATCTCGCCGAGGAAGATGGCAAACTCGGCGGTCACGTCGGTCACCAGTTCGGGTGCTTCTTTGTCGCCGACGATGCGGTACATCTCCACGTCGGGCAGGATCCAACACCCGTCGGCTCGCTGCGTTCTCACCAGGTAATCGCCGACGGCCTCGGCGGCTTGCCGCGCCTTCGTCTCACCGGTGATCGAGGCCAACAGCGCGCAGCCAAGCCCCACTTTTCCGCTGGGAGGGAAGCAATAGACGTCCTCCCGGCAGCGTTGGGTGAAGTCGAAGATGGTCTGCGCCACCGCCAGCGCAGGCGCATCGCCGGTGGCCAGGTGCCAGCGGCAGAGGAAGGCCATGGCGATGCCCGGATGGAAGTAGATCTGCTCGGGGCGGCACGCATCGACGTAGCAGCCCAGGCTCCCGCCCTCGGTCACGTCGGTGATCAGATCGCCGCCGGTGGTCATGCGGAAATAGAACCGCGCCGGGTCCGGCTGCTGGGCGACCAGCCGGCCGAGACACTCCGCGGCCGCCGCGGCCGACGGGAGATTGCCGACCGTCAGCTCGGCCAACCCGGCCCAGCTCGTGCCCACGCATTCCACGTACGGTTGTCCGGCGCTGAAAGCCCGAAACCCGCCGCAAGGGACCTGGTGGCCCAGCAGGTACTTCGCGCCCTGGAAGGAAAGGTCGAACTGTCCCAGGCGGTGCGCCCCCTGGACCAGCCAGGCGTTGGCGTAGGTCGGCCAGTCGTCGTGAACGCTGAGCGTCGCCTTTCGCGACGGGCCGCGGAAATCGCCGTCAGCCGTGAAGTGGTGACGGCGGACCCACCGCAACAATCTCGCTGCCTCGGTCGAAAACCCCAGAAGCCCCAGGGCATAGGGGACTTTGTAGTAGCCGCCGATTCCCGCCTCCACGTCGAACAGCGATCCGTCCGGTTTCTGCCGGCCGGCGATCCACCGCGCGGCGCGGCGTGCGGACTCTCGATACCCTTCACAACGATCCCTCATGGTTGGCCCTCCCCAGTTTCGCAGGCGGATTCATTCAGCGCGCCGAGGCGCGCAACGTTTTCCACGCAGTCCCTAGCATAGCGGATC
Source organism: Pirellulales bacterium (assembly GCA_013360685.1). Lineage (GTDB taxonomy): Bacteria > Planctomycetota > Planctomycetia > Pirellulales > Thermoguttaceae > JABWBD01. Next base: position 2,740 of record JABWBD010000409.1, on the reverse strand, counting down.
GAGCAGCCGCCGTCAGCGCGAGCCGCCCAGCGTGATGGCAAACAGTTTCGAAGAGAGAGAGTCGCTGCCCTGATCGCAACCTGTTGCCGCAAATCGGGATAGAGCGGCGAGAGCGAGTCGGCCTCTCACTCGCCGGGCCCTTTGGATACCGCGGGCGCACTGGAATCGGCAAACAACTTCGCCTGCCGGATTTCCGCCCGCGCTTTTCGGACCGCCGAATCCAGTTCCGCTCGTTTCCGGCGGACGCGATTCAAGCGACGGCTGCTGTGCAGGGCTTTGCGGTAAATATACGGCAGCCGCAACACGGCATAGGCTGTGATGGACATCAAGTACAACTGCCCGGCCCGCAAGTAGAGGAGCCGCCTCTGGCGGCTTGCTCAGGGAGTTCGTATCAGAGCAAGCCACATTGCCTGTCCTATTCCGGTCTTCCTCGTTTTCTGGTCTTCCGGTCTGAAGCCCGATCACTGCCAGGCTGTCCATGCGAGGGGGCGGCCACCTGTACAAAGGGGTGCCGAGAGCGATCTCACCACAATCTTCGGACTGCTCAGCGTCACCTCTGCTTTGCCGCTGACGGTCAAGCGGACCGGCACGAATCGCCAACCGCTGCCGTCGCGATAGGGGCCCGTATGATGGGCAGCAGCCCAGTCCACCCCGGTTTACTCTTCCTCGCTCAGTTCGTCTTCGTCGGCTGCGCGGAACAATTTGTCCAGTTCCGCGCTCATCGCCAGATCCTTCTCGGAGATCGTCTCGCCGGAGGCAGCCGCAGCGGAGACCTGCTGCTGGCGGGGCCCTTCGTCGCCCAAGTCGAGCAACGGGAAGGAGGGGCGCGGGGCCGGTTCCTTGCGGGCAGCCAACTCGCTGAGCGCGTGCGGTTGGAGCCGCACCTCGGAATCGCGGTAGGTGCGGAACCCGGTGCCGGCCGGGATCAAGTGGCCGAGGATGACGTTCTCTTTCAGGCCGACGAGGTTGTCGATCTTGCCGGCCAGGGCGGCTTCGGTGAGGACTTTGGTTGTCTCCTGGAAACTGGCGGCGGAAATGAAGCTCGAGCTTTGCACAGCGGCCTTGGTGATTCCCAAGAGCTGGGTGCTGGCGGTCGCCGGGGTCGGCCTGGCGGACTTTGCGGGCCTGCCGCCCCCCGCCTCGAACTGGGCGTTCTGCTGATCGAAGATCTCCTTGGGCACGATGTCGGCTTCCTGGAACTTCGTGTCGCCGGGATCGGTGATTTTCACGCAGCCGGCCAACTGGCGGTTGACGGCCCGGAACTCGAACTTGTCCATCACGCTGCCTTCGAGCAAGCCGCTGTCTCCTCCGGATTCCACGCGGACCTTGCGGAGCATCTGCGAGACGATGATCTCGATGTGCTTGTCGTTGATCTCGACGCGCTGGCTGCGGTAGACGTTCTGGATTTCGCGGGTGAGGTACTGCTGGACGGCCTCTTCGCCGGAGATCCGCAAGATGTCGTGGGGGACCAGCGGGCCGTCGACGAGGGCCTCGCCCGCGCGGACGAAGTCGCTGGCGTGGACGCGGAGGTGCTTGCCGTGGGAGACGAGGTGCTCGCGTTCGATGCCGGTTTCGCTGCGGACGATGATCGTCCGCTTGCCGCGGCGTTTCTCGCCGAGCAGTTCGACCGTACCGTCGATTTCGGCGATGACGGCCGGCTCCTTGGGCTTGCGGGCCTCGAAGATTTCGGTGACGCGAGGCAGACCGCCGGTGATGTCCTGGGTGCCGGCGACCTCGCGCGGTGTCTTCGCAATGAGGGTGCCGGCGGAGATCTGGGAACCCTCATCGACTTCGATATGGGCCTTTTCGGGGAGATAGTAGAAATCGAGGATTTTGCCCGTGGGGTCTTCCAAGACGATCTGCGGGTGCAGGTCGCCTTTGTGCTCCATAATGAATCGCCGCTCCGTGCCGCTGGCGTCCTTTTCCAGTCGCATGGTCTCACCCTCGATGACGTCTTCGAAGCGGACCTTTCCGCCGACTTCGGCGAGGATCGGGATGCTGTGCGGGTCCCACTGGCAGAGCGGGGTTCCGGGCTGCACCTCCTGGTTTTCGTCGACCAGCAGATGGGCGCCGGCCGGGATGTCGTGTTTTTCCAGTTCGCGACCCTTGGGGTCCAAGAGCAGGATCTCTCCGTTGCGGGTGAGCACGACCTGCTGTCCGGCGTCGTTGCGGACCACCTTCAGCCGGGTGAACTTTACCATGCCCAGTTTCTTGGCGCGAATTTCGCTTTCCTCGACGGCGCGGGCGGCAGTGCCGCCGATGTGGAACGTGCGCATGGTCAACTGCGTGCCCGGCTCGCCGATGCTCTGCGCGGCGATGATGCCGACGGCCATTCCCTCTTCCACCAGAGCGCCGGTGGAGAGATCCATGCCGTAGCACAACGCGCAGACGCCGAGGCCGGCGTCGCAGGTGAGCGGACTGCGGACCTGGATCTTCTCCAGGCCGAGCTCCTCGATTTTGCGGCCGATCTCGGCGGTAATCAGTTCGTTTTCGCGGACGATCACTTCGTCGGTGATGGGGTTGACGATGTTGGCGCGGCTGACGCGGCCGCGGATCGAGTCGGCCAGGCTAACCTCGACCTTTTCGCCGCGGTAGATCACCCCCTTGGTGATGCCCTGGGTGGTGCCGCAATCGTGTTGGGTGACGACGACGTTCTGGGCCACGTCGGCGAGCTTGCGGGTAAGGTAGCCCGAGTCGGCCGTTTTCAGGGCCGTGTCGGCCAGGCCCTTGCGGGCGCCGT
>JABWBD010000408.1 GCA_013360685.1 Pirellulales bacterium | reverse complement strand
TTTGCCAGCGGCGTGCTATCATCGGGGCAGGTTTCTAAACATACGTCCACTATCCTCCGAGGTGGAGGTTTTCCGGTGCCGGGACTGCCGGGCTCCGGGGAACGCTGCGGCCCACCCCGTTTCAAGGCCGCCCAGATCAGGTGAGGACTTCTCTCTTTCCAACTCGCTGCCGGGGTAAACGCCTCGACCCAATGGGTCGGGCGTGCGACAGGCTCTAGGCGCTCGACGATCTGCCGCGAGTGCGCTGTGCGAGATGCCCTGGGCGCATGCCATGTCGGGATTGCGCGGTGCGGGGATCCGTGCTGGTCGGTGCGGCCAAATGCTCGTCGGGACCTTGATCAGGCCGGCTGCTTGGGCCAGCCCGGCTGCTGCGAGCAGCCGTGCTGATGCCGATTCGGCTGGCGCGATGGATTCTCTTGCGGGATTTCTTGAGCGGACCATGTTGATGAAGGCTTCATTCGATGAGGAGGGTCAAGGCGATGACGAACAGTCGTGCGACGGCGGGCAACGCGAAGAAGCTGGCGGAGTTGAAGCAGGCGCTTGCGGAGATCCTGGCGGAGGCGACCCGGCGGGGTTTCCATGGGAAAGTTTGCATCGGCGTGAAGGTGCAGGACGGCACGATCCAGCAGATCATCCGAACGGTGGAGCGGGTCGAGCGGTAGCAGCGGCTTAAGTTATTTCGGGAAGCTCCGGTGACCATCGATCGCGGAACTCCCTGGAATCAGCCACGCGCGACAGCGGTCCATTCCGGGGAAAGTCGCCCGGGACTTACGGCCTGAGCGTATTGATGGGTAGAGGCGGAGCCACGCGGCGACCGCGTCGATTTCTCGCGCACCGTTCGAGCGGAATGCGGCGCGGGTTTGCGATGCTTCTCGGCGAGTGGCGAGGCGAGGAAACGAGCAGGGTTCAGTCTTCGGGAAGGGAATTGGTTCGTGGGGGATCTGCGATGACGAGCAAAGTGCATTGGGGCAGCGTGCTGCCGGCTTTTCTGACGCGGGGCGGCGCTGTTGCGCCGGCGCGGGCCGAGCAGTATCGCTTTGCCCCGATTTTGCCGGGAGAACGGCAGGTGGTCCGCTGCGACGTGATCCTGCCGTATTGCGCGACGAACGCGCGCTGGGCCTTGGCGGCCGCGGAGAGCATCCTCAACCAGGCGTTTGCCGAGCCGGTGGTGCACCTGATCGCCGACGGCGGCGCACGAATCGAGGATCGAGCGCTGAAAGAGGCCCTGTCAGGCGTGGACTGCTGCCGCTGGTACCGGACGCGCAAGCGGTTGGGGCCGTATCGCATCACGAACAATCTGTTCGAGTATCTGGAGACCGATTACTTCGCCGTGCAGGACGCGGACGACCTGTCGGCGCCGAACCGCCTGTGGCGCTCGGTGCGGGTGCTGGAGGACGACGGGTACGACATCTTCGGCGGCGCGATGGAGCAGTTCGTGGACTACCACCAACCTCGCGAGCGGATGCTCGCCGCGCTGGCCAGGACGCCGTACCAGATACCGGGGGCACGTTGGCGGAAGACGCCGCGTGGGGCCATCATTCACGGCGGCATGACGTGCCGCAAAGCTTGCTTCGAGCGGCTGGGCGGCTACGGCGCATTCGTCTGCGGTGGCGACTGCGAATTCATCAGTCGGGCCCATGCGGCTGGGGCGAGGATCTTCGTGTCGCACCAGATCGTGGGGTGGCGGCGGCTGCACGAGGACAGCCTGAGCAGTTCGATGTCAAGCAGGCTTCAACCGCACGAGCAGTTCAGCCGCGAGGAAGCGAAGCGGCGGTTCGCGGAGTGGCAGCAGGACGGTTGTGATTTGAAGAGTCACGGCTGCTTAGAGAGATACCGCGCGGGCGGCGAACTGGTGAGGCTCCACCCCAATGCCAGCGATTGAAAGGACAGGAACCGCGATGAACGGGAAGGGAAACGAAGGGCGGAATCAAGTGCAGACAAGCCGGCCGCCGAGCCTGCCGCGGCAAGCGTGGAACCTTGCCCGGGCGCTGGCGGAGTTCGTGGCGGACGGCTGCCGCACCGTCACGGCGGAGGAGTATCGCGGGCGCCTGGAGATGTGCGACGCATGCGACGAGCGCCGCGGCAACCGCTGCATGAAGTGCGGCTGCCGATTATCGCTCAAGGCGCGCGGACGAGCCTTCCACTGCCCTCTGGAGAAGTGGGTACCGATCCAGTCTCTCTGTTGATTGTTAGCGGACGTATCGCCATGGACACGCCTCTTGGCAAGACAAACATGGATGACCAGCGTGGAGAGCACGGGGATGACCAGCGGCGGCTGCGGCATGCGCGGGAGCACCATGTGGGCTTCGCCGTGGGCCGGTACCTGCAACCTCCACCGATGCTGTTTACGCGCGACGGGCACAACGTTTTCCTGGGCGACATGTACCGGGGGGCCGCCGCGTTTCTCATCGCCGGGGGGCCGTCGCTGAGATCGCACGACCTGGGGAGACTTGAGGAGCCGGGCGTCTTGACTTGCGCATTGAACAATGCGGGCAGCGTGGTGCGTCCGCGGCTTTGGGTTTCGGTGGATGACCCGGGGAACTTCTGCGACGTGATCTGGCGCGATCCGGGGATCGTGAAATTCGTCCCGCTCTGCCACATGGAGAAGCACTTCGCGGTGCGCAACGAGCAGGACGAGCTGATGGCGTCGGAGGAGGTGGTGGGCGACATGCCGGGCGTGTTCGGCTTCCGGAGGAACGAGGTGTTTGCCGCCGAGCGCTGGCTCTATGAGAGCACGCTGAACTGGGGCAACCACTCGGAGGTGGTGGATGCCTACGGGAACAAAGGATCGCGGTCGGTGATGTACGTGGCGCTGCGGCTGTTGTTCTACCTGGGCGTGCGGCGGCTGTATCTCTTGGGGTGCGACTTCCGCATGGAGTACGGCAAGCAGAACTACGCCTTCGAGCAAGGGCGGACGCGGGCGTCGGTCCGCGGCAACAACGAGAGCTACCGGATCCTGAACGTGCGGTTGGCGCATCTCAAGCCGTATTTCGACCACGAGGGGTACGAGGTTTACAACTGCACGCCGGGGAGCGGGCTGACGGTGTTTCCTTTCCTGAGCTACGAGGACGCCCTTGCGGAGATCCGCGGGAGGATGCCGGCGAAGGTGGTGACCGAGGGGATGTACGAGCGGCTTCGGCGGGAGAAGAAGGCGAGAGAATCGCAGGAGGCACGGGAAGCGGAAGCGCCGGAGGCGGCGCCAAGCGGGCGCGAGTCAGACGTGGAGACGGCTTGGCCGGGAACGCGGAGCGGGGACAAACCGCCGGAAATCGCCGGGTAACGGCGGTCGGCGAGGAAGCCGGGGGCGAAGGGACTCGCTGGTTTGAGGCTGTGTGTCTTTCGCGCGTGGGTGTTGGGACAGGCAGAGCCTGCGAGATGGCCGGTTCCCAGGCAGAGCCTGGGAACCAGGGGAAGGTCGTAGGAGTTGAGGAGAGAAACCATGTTGGAATACTTGGCGGCCAAGGGAGGCGCGTCGCTGGAACGGACGATCCGTGCGATCGGCGGGAGCTGGAAACGCTGGGGGTTCAGCCTTCCCCTATTCCAGAACGATGAGATCGAGGTGGTCTGGATTCGGGCGTGGCGCGGCGGTTACTCGTCGCGACATTATCACCGCAAGAAGGACAACGTTTTTCTCGTGACGAAGGGACGTCTGTTGATCGTGTCGTACGGGCCGCAGGGGCCAATGAAGGAAATCCTCGAGCCCGGAGCGGTTCTGAGCGTGCCGGCGGGCGTGGATCACCGCTTCGTGGCCCTGGACGACGCCGTGGCCTATGAAATCTATCGGGCGACGACGGACCAATTCATTCGCGCCGGCGATATCGTGCGGCAGGACGCCGGGGGTGTTTTTCGGGGCGATCCGCTGGAGTTTGACGGCTGAGGACGACCATGGCAAACGGCATCATCTACCTGCTCACCGGGGCGGCGCATGGGGTGCGGCTGGTGGTTTCGCTTTGGAGCCTGCGGCAGCACTACCGGGGGCCGGTGACGCTGTTCACGACGCGGCGGGCGTCTCACGTTATCGCAGCGCGGTGTGCGGCGGATCGACGGCTGAGGGTGGAACATCGCGTGTTCGAGAACGCGCCGACGGGAAGGAACGCGGATTTTCTGACGAAGGTGGCGATCCTGCCGCATTCGCCCTACGAGATCACGGCGCTGGTGGATGCCGACACGCTGGTGAGCGGCGATGTGTCGGCCCTGTTTTCCTTGGCGGAGACTGAGGGGTTCTGCGCGACGCAGTTCGCGGACTGGGACACGCGAAAACGGGTCATTCGCCGCCGGTTGGAATCGTGGCGGAAGGTCGGGCGGGACAAGGCGGAGCGGAAGCACGTGAATGGGCTGGTCGATGCGGCGCTCGAGGGACAGCCGGCGGTCAACAGCGGCGTATTCGCCTACCGCCGGGGAGCGGAAATCGTGGGGCGCTGGCAGGACCTGGCGGAATTGGGGCGGAGCACGTTCATTTGCGACGAGATCGCGCTGCAACTGCTGCTTCCGCACTATCCGCACAAGCTGTTGGACTGCCGGTACAACTGCTCGCCGGTCTACGGCATCCGTCAAGACGACGCGAGGATCTGGCACTTCCACGGGGAGCGCCACGTCCGCGACGCAAGGTGCCGGAAGATCTGGCTGCCGGCGTACCAGGCATGTCTCGGCGAGGACGTGGCGGGCCTGGCCCGGTGGACCCCGGGGGAGGACCGGCGGCTGGCGGCGTGGGAGCGGCGTGGGGGAGGGATGAGGGACGAGGGTCGGGAGGTGAGGTGATGAAACTGGAGATTGTGTCGCATTGCTGGCGGTACAGCCGGCTCTTGAAGTACCAGTTGAGTTCGCTGGTGCTCTATCCGCCCGCGGAGGTCGATGTGCTGATGACGGTCTTTCTTGCGGAGGCGGATTGCGAGACGGTGGACGTCGTGGAGTATTTTTCGCCGCTTCTTTGCAGCGAACGGGTGCGGTTGCGGCGGTGGAGCTTGCCGGAGGGTCGGCTGTTCATCCGGGGAATCGGCAGGAACCTGGCCGGCTTGGCGACGGAGGCGGACTGGGTATGGTTCGCCGACTGCGACTTCTTCTTCGGAGCTGGGGCATTGGACGCCTTGGGGCAGCGGACCAGCCAGACCGACGCGGTGTTGGTGTACCCGCGGTCGGTGCTGGGGAGCCGGTCGCCGGCGGTGGGAGACCTGGCGATTGCCGCGGCGTCGGGTCCGCCGCGCGTGCTGGACTTGCCGGCGGAGGATTTCGCGCCCATGCGGTTTTCGCGAGCGATCGGCGGCGTGCAAATCGCGCGGGGCGACGTGGTGCGACGCCTGGGGTACTGCAGAGATTCCGCTTTCCAACATCGCAACAGCTCGCGTTGGCAAGAACCACGGGAAGACGTGACTTTTCGCCGGTCGTTGGGCACGAAGGGGACGCCCATTGATTTGCCCAACGTTTATCGGGTCCGGCACACGCGCGGCGGTGGAGTCGCATGAACCGCGCATATCAAGGTGCTAACGTATTGCGCAATGCTCGTTTAACCGCAGTGCCCAACGGGCCGCGCGCCCCAGCCAAAGGAAGCGTTACCATCGGCCTCGGCGCCACGATGGTACCTTCCTGTACGTTCCACCGACGCGCGGCCCGTTGGGCACTGCGGTTAAACGACCTTTAGAGCAGTGGTTGTGGTATCTTCCGGTTCAAGGAGCTTACGCATGTCTTTTTCGTTCACTACCGTGGTCGCTTGCGACGTCCGCCATTGCGACCAATTGGCGATGGTGTGGCCGACCTGGAGAAGGTGCAAGCCGGAAATCGCGGCATCGCCGCTGCTTCTGGTCTGCGACGCCCGCGCGGGCGGCGAAGCGTGGTGGCGTCGGAGGCTGGATTGGCTGGATCATGCCGACCGGCGGATCGTGCTTTGGGACTGGCCGCGCGGCGAGGGAATCGGGCGCGAGGCAGTGACGCAGCGCGAACGGATGCTCACAGCCTTCGTCCACGCGCCCTGCAAGTACGTTGACACGCCTTATTGGCTGAAGATCGACACCGATACGGTGGCCACCGCCGCTGGACCCTGGTACGACCCGGCCTGGTTCGCCGAGGCCCCGGCGTTGGTCGCTTCGCCGTGGGGTTATACCAGGCCGGGCGTTTGGATCGACCAACTGGAGGCTTGGGCGGACCGTCACGCGCAGCTTGGGCTCTTTGAACCCTTGGGGCTGCGCGTGGCGTCGGGCGCCGGAGCGGTCCGCCATCGGCGCCTCGCCAGTTGGTTGTGCTTCGTGAATACCGCCTGGAGCCGCCTGGCGGCCAGCTACAGCCCGCAGCGGCTTCCCGTGCCCAGCCAAGACACCTATCACTGGTACCTCGCCGCGCGCCGCGGCGACGGAATCGTCCGCGCCCGGATGAAGAACTTCGGCTGGGCCTCGATCCACAACGACCGCCGGCGCCAATGGCTGGTGGAACAAGGGGCGGCCGGCCAGTGAAGGAAGTTTGCAGGGCGAATGGAGAAGAAGACGGATGACCGAAAAATGTGGGGGAAAAAGGGGAATGCGTGCGGTCGGGGCAGCGGGCGAGCGGGGGACCGTATGCGAGCGAGAGAGGCTCTGGCTCTTTGGCCATAGGGCAGGCGGAGCCTGCAAGATAGCGGGTTCCCAGGCAGAGCCTGGGAACCAGGAGGGAGGCGGCGGGAATTCTTGCTTGACAGGGTCGGCGCGGCCGGATAGGATAGTGTACAAGTGAATAGATTCGTTGGCGGGTATCCAGAAGAGCCCACGAGGTATCCCAAGAGCCCGCCGCCGGACGCGGAACGCGTTGCCGGCGGCGGGCTCTTTTTTTTGTGGACCGAGGGAGGTGGATGCCGCCACGCCGCTGGGTCGCAACGGCCGGGCGGGCACAATCAACAGGAAACGAGGAGTCGACGCATGGCTGGTTCAGAAGAGCGAGAGACGGCGGATGTGCTATGGGAGGCCTATCGGAACGGGGGGAGGGGCGAGCGGATCCGCGACGAGATCGTGGAGCACTATTTCGCCCTGGTCAGGCCGATGGCGGCCGGAATGCTGCGGCGTCTGCCGCGAGGCGCCGACGCGCACGCGATCGAGTCAGCGGCGGCGGAGGGGCTCATCGAGGCGGTGGAGCGATTCGATCCGGGCAGGAAACGGGACTTCGCGGGCTACGCGCGGCTGGTGATGCGCTGCCGGGTC
>JABWBD010000407.1 GCA_013360685.1 Pirellulales bacterium | reverse complement strand
GGTACTTCACCGATTGCGTCGCAGAAGGCCGCAAGCCCGACCGCATTACGCCTGAGGAATCGCGGCTCGTCGTCCAGTTGATCAATGCCGCGGAAGAATCCTCGCGCACCGGGAAGGTGGTTGAGCTCTAGTTATTGGTCATTAGTCATTTGTCATTGGTCATTTGCGGGATGTGGGATGGTGGAGCGGGTTGGCTGGTTGCCGAGGGGCGGGATTTGTGGGATAACGGAACCCAGTGCTGCGGCTGCCGGGGGGACTTGCCGGATGGAAGATCGGGGAGACATCTAGTGGGATCGGCGGGATTCGAGAGTTTGCGGGTATACCAACTGGCAGAGAAGTTGGCGGATACGGCGTGGGAAGTCGTGCAGACCCGGCAGGTCTTGGCAAGAGACCCGGTCGGCAAGCAAATGATCCGGTCCGCGGACAGCATCGGAGCCAATATTGCTGAAGGAGTTGGACGGGGAACGTATCAAGACAACCGCCGCTTCGTCCGCACCGCTCGCGGCTCACTTTACGAGACCCGGCACTGGCTGCGCCGAGCTTTCAGGCGTCGTCTCGTGACGACTGACCAAGTCAGCGCCATCAAGCCACTGATTGACGAACTCGGCCCCAAACTGAACGCCTACCTCAAATCCATCGGCCCCAAGAAGGCAAGAGCCACCGAAAACGAAGCACCAGCGACAAATGACAAATGACGAATGACGAATGACAAGAAGGAGGAGTACCCCAATATGTTGAACATCAAGCGAGTCATGGTCACCGGGGCCAGCGGCAAACTGGGCGGGCCGTTGTGCGAGGCCCTTTTGTCCGAGGGATATCACGTCATCGGCGCCGACCGGCGTCTGCCCGTGGGCGTCGCAGGGGTCGAAGAAGTCCAACTCGACGTCGCGGACACCGCAGCCGTGGAAGAGGCGGTTTCCCGCAGCGACGCCGTGATCCACCTCGCCTCCTGCAAGGAGGATCGCGAAGCGGTCATCAAGGTCAGCGCCCAGGGGACCTTTAACTTGCTGGACGCCGCGATGCGGACGAAAACCCCCAAGCGCGTGGTCCTCGCCAGCGGCGATGCCGTCAATGGGATCTATTTCAACGAACAGCCGGTCCCGATCACCGAGGCCATTCCCATGGTGGCGTATCCCGGTTATTACGCCTTCTCGAAGGTCATCGAAGAGACGATGTTCCAGCAGTACTACTACCAGGCGGGCGTGCCCGCCGTAGTCCTGCGGATGTCGTGGATCCAAGCCGAAGACGACATTCTCACCCACCTGACCGTGGCGGGCGACTCGTTCGGCGTGCCGGTCTGGTCCGAGCTGATGACCGACCAGCAGCGGGCCCGGTTCGCGAGCGGGGGCGATGCCGCCGTGGCGCTGCGCCATCCGGACGGCCGCCCCATGCGCCGGCACATCGTCGCCGTGGAGGACTGCGTGCAGGCGTTCCTGCTGGCGCTAAAGCGCGACGGGATTGAGGGTCACACGTTCATGATCGCCATGAACGACCCGTTCGACTACGTGGACGCGGCCGCGTACGCCGCGAACCGGCTGGGAATCGAAACGCTCGACCTGGTCGACCCCGTCGGCAAGGATTTTTGCGTCGACACGACCAAGTCACGTTACCTGCTGGGCTACCGGCCGAAACACGATATCTACAGTTTGATCGACAGCGCCGTCGAGTTCCGGCAGGTCGGTCGGTCGCGTCGCCCCCGATCGGGGTTCAAAGGGTAACGGTCATTCGCGATTTGTCCTTCGTCATTCGTTGTCAGCCGCATGAACCAACAGCAAATGACCAATGGCGAATGACCAACGACATCTTCTCAAGGAGTGAAACTATGAATCACCTTTCCGGAAGAACGGTTCTCATCACGGGCGGCACCTCCGGGATTGGCGAAGCCTGCACGGAACTGTTCGCCCGATCCGGCGCCAAGGTCGTTGCCATGTCGATCCAGCCGAAAGAGGGCGCGGCCTTGGCCGAGCGGCTCACCGGCGAAGGGCACACGTGCGTCTTCTTCCACGGGGACGTCAGCAAAGAGGCCGACGTCAAGGCGGCCGTGGACCTCGCCGTCGAGAAGTTCGGCCGGCTCGACGTCGCCCACTCCAACGCGGGCGTACTGCGGAACCAGAAGATCACCAACATCACCCTCGAAGATTTCCACCTGGTGATCAACGTAAACTTGCTCGGACCGGTCCTGCTGGCAAAGCACGCAATCCCAGTGATGGAGCGGCAAGGCAAGGGAGTGATCTGCTTCACGACGTCGGTGGCGGCCGATATCGGTTTTCCGGAGCATGCCGTCTATTGCGCGTCGAAAGCGGCGCTGGTGGCATTGATGCGGAGCCTCACCACCGACCACAGCCCCAAGGGCGTTCGCTTCGTGGCCGTGAGCCCCGGAACGATCGACACTCCAATGCTGGCCGCCTCCTGCGCAGGATGGGACAAGCCGAAGGAAGAACTCTACGCCGACGTCGCGCGCAAGATCCCGATCCAGCGGATGGGGCAGCCGATCGATGTCGCACGCACCGTGGCCTTCCTGGTCAGCGACGATGCCGGCTTCATCAACGGCAGTGTTGTCCACCTGGAGGGCGGCACCCTGGCGCTGCCTCCCTGGTGACAAGCGGATCTGGCTCTTGTCGGTAAGCTGGCGTCCGGGCGATCCGAGAAACGTGGTTTCGCGCGATCTGATCGGAAATCGAGACGGACGCGAGAACGCGGCATTCCGGCCATCCTGTTCCGGATCCGATGGCCTCGCCTCGCCCTTCGTTCACAAACCCCCACCTAGCGGGGAATCTGGCCGCGATTGCCACACTCACGGCCGCTTTGGTTGACACGGGAGGATGTGCAACTAAAGTAAGCTATAGGGCCTGTCGTTCCCGTGGCCCTGTTGGCCTCCGATTGCCGTCAACCGCTTCCCCTCGGCGCCACTCATGAGCAGAGACCCGCACGATTTCGACGACCTTGAGACGGCCGAATACCAACCGAGTCCGGAGGAAGAGGTCGCGCCGGAATCGGCGCCACCGGCAGAAGAAATAGAGGCAGAGGCAGAGCCGGCGGAAACGGCTGAAGAAGAGCCGAAAAAAGGCAAGAAGACCAAGAAAGCCAAGAAGGCCAAGAAGGAAAAAAAACCGAAAGCTCCCAAAGAGCCGTCGGAAGCGGGTGGTCTTGCGAAATTCTTCGGCCGGCAGTTCCCCGATGTGTACTCGGTAATGCTCATGATCGCGCTTCTGGCGATCCTCGTTGCCATTGCCGTTCTGGCCGTCGAGTTGTCTCGCTACGGTTTCGATATCAAAGCACCCAGTGCGATGCTGGTCTGGTGAAAAAGGGGACAGTGGTTCACGCGACCACAGTGGGTTATTCGGATGGCTTGCCGGTGCATGGCTCGAAGCCAGTCCCCGTTCTTGACCCGCGCCAGATTCCGGAACGTCGCCCGTCCCCTTCCTCCGTGCCGGTCTTGATGTAGAATTCAGGTAGTCTGCTCTTTTGGGCAGATCAACGCCGCTAATCAGGGGAGGTCTTGATTGGGTTTCGCCTCCCGATCGGCGGCTGCGGATGGCTTCTCGCCCGGCGGCAAGGATTTAGCGCGCCGCGGCTGTCCGAGAGGACCCCCAATGCCTGAATCGGGGATTGAGCGAGCGAACGAACGGAAAGTGCCCACCAGTGCGGTAACCGTGCTCTCGGCATCGGCGGCCGTTCTGCTGGGAGTCGCGGTCCTCGCGGGTTGGCATTTTGGCCTGGACGTACTGACGCGGATTCTGCCCCGCTTCCCAGTCCTCCAGTACAACGCGGCCCTGGCACTGCTCCTTTCCGGGGCAGGCATGTTGCTGGCGGTCTTCGACCGGCGTTGGCCAGCCGTGCTGTGTGGGGCGGGCATCGGCGTGCTTGGGCTGGCCACGCTCGCCGAGTATGCGTTTCGGATCGATCTGGGAATCGACCAGCTTGTGGTTCCCGACGGAAATCCCGACGTGACCGGCCATCCCGGCCGGATGGCGACGGAAGTGGCTCTCTGCCTCGTGCTTACCGGCGCGGCGGTTGGGATCATGCCCCAACGGCGCACGTTCAAGCAACGCCCGCTCCTATTGATCCTTCTGGGGGCGATGATCTTTGGACTCGGCATCACGGGCTTCGTCGGCGCGGCGGCGCCTTTCCACTCCACGGATGCCTGGATCCGGTTGCCGAAGATCGCTCTGCACGCCGCCTGCGGATTCATGGCCGTCGGAGTGGGGATCACCGACTTCGGCTGGCGACAACGCTGGCGCGGAGAGGTCCAGGTCCGGGACCTGCGGAACTCCATTATCATCTATACGACGTTCGGCATGCTGCTGATGACGGTGGTCAGTGCGCTGTTGGCGGTCCTGCCGATCTACGACCAGCTCCGCGAGGCCCAGCACAGCTTCCTGTTGCACGCGACAAGGTCCAAGGCGAACGGCGTCGAGCAGTATCTGTTGCGCGTGGAAGCGGTTGCGCTGCAGATCACCAGTCGCACGCGTGCCCGCCGGCTCCTGGAGTCTTACAGCCGGGGAGAGCTTTCCCGGGAGGAATTCGTGTCGCAGAGCAAGCCGATCCTCAACGACGCGCTCGCCGGTTTCCGTGAAGCCCGCGGCATTGCACGGCTGGACCGTCGAGGCGAACCGTTGGTGGACGTCGGGGTGGCGGTACCCCGGGAGCTCTGGCCCCAGCAGATCCCCGACATCGATGCGCCGGTGGTTAACGGTCCGGTCGTGCATTGCGGGGATCTCTACCTCGTCGTGGCGGCGCCGGTCCTCGATCGCGACAACCGCCGCATCGGCGCGGACATGGTGCTGGTCCAATGCATGGAGATCGGACGGATCCTGGCCGGCCGGTCGGGATTGGACATCGATGCACGGCTGGTCCTCCGCGGATCGGCAGAGAGAGGACGGCCTGCGCTCGTTTGGGACGCGCGGCATCGGCGAGTCGCCCTGACCTCGCCCGGCGCGGATTTCGAAGAGGTGGCCAGGCTGGCTTCCCGGGCAGCCGACGGCCTGATGGAACCCAATCCCGCCGCCGCAACGTCCGTATTGCGGGCGTACGCACCCGTGCAGGGCACCGACTGGTTCATCCTGGCCACGATCGAGGCCAACAAGTTGTACTACCCAGTCAACCGCCAACTCGTGCTGGTGCTTGCGGTCGTCGGCGCCCTTGCGCTGTTGGGCGCAATGGCCATTTATCTCTTGCTAAGACCGTTGACCGGCACCATGCTGATTCACACCGATCTCCTGGAAAAGCGGATCCGGGATGCCACCGAGGCCCTCGCCAAGAGCGAGGAACGATTCGACCTGGCTGTCCGTGGCACCGACGCCGGAATCTGGGACTGGAACCTCGAGACGGACCGTGTCTACTTCTCTCCCCGCTGGAAAAGCATGCTCGGCTATGCCGAGGACGAAATCGCCGATAACTACTGGGAGTGGGAGCGGCGGCTCCATCCCGACGACCACGGCCGGGCGATCGAGGCGGTGCGAGCGTACCAGAACGGAGAAACACCCCAGTATGAACTGGAACACCGCCTGCGGCACAAGGACGGCTCCTACCGCTGGATCCTGGCACGCGGAACACTGCTCCGCGACGCAGAGGGCCGCCCGATCCGTATGGTCGGTTCCCACATCGACGTGACCGACCGCAAACTCGCCGAAGAGCGTCTGAAGGGCATGGCCGCCGCGCTGGAGCAGTCGAATCGCGACCTGGAGCAGTTCGCCTACGTCGCTTCACACGACCTGCAGGAGCCGTTGCGGATGATGTCGTCCTACCTGCAGGCCCTGACGCGGCAGTACCGTGAAAACCTCCCGCCGAATGCGCAGTCGCTGGTCGACCTTTCCCTTGCCTCCGGCCGGCGAATGCAGCAGTTGATCAACGACCTGCTGGCCTACTCCCGCGTGCAGACGCGCCCGGTCCGTTTCCGGCCGGTCGACTGCAATGAAGTGTTCGAACATGCCGTGGAAAACCTCAAGCTGGCCATCGAGGAAAGCTCCGCCCAGATCACCAGCCGGCGCCTGCCGACCGTCATCGGCGACTACACCCAGTTGGTCCAATTGTTCCAGAACCTGATCGGCAACGCCATCAAGTTCCGCAGCGAACACCCCCCCTGCGTTCACGTGTCGGCAGATCGGGCGCGCGAGCAATGGACGATCGCGGTCCGCGACAACGGCATCGGCATCCCGTCCGAGCACTCCGAGACCGTGTTTGAGGTCTTTCAACGGCTCCACTCCGGCGACGAGTACCCGGGGACGGGAATTGGTCTGGCCGTCTGCAAACGGATCGTCGACCGGCACGGAGGCAAAATCTGGTTCGAGTCGGAGTTGGACCGAGGGACGACTTTCCTCTTCACCCTTCCCTCGGCAGAGACGCAGGAGAACAATGGAAACGAAGGCGGGGTGGCGAACCAATCCGGTCGAAACCACGAACGTGTAGGAGATGAGGCGCCATGAGGCAAGATACGGTAGGCAGGCCCATGGAGATCCTCCTCGTCGAGGACAATCTCGAAGATGCGCGGATGACGATGGAGGCGTTGAAGCAGGGACAAGTGCAATGCCGCGTGAGCCTCGTCCGCGACGGAGACGAGGCTTTTCGCTTCCTGCACCGCAGAGACATTTACGCCCGGGCGCCGCGACCGGACCTGGTCCTGCTCGACCTCAAGCTGCCCAAGCGAAGCGGCCGCCAGGTGCTCGAAGAGATCCGGGCAAGCGAAGATCTAAGCTCGATCCCGGTGGTGGTCTTGACCGCTTCGGAAATCCACGAGGAGATCCTTCGAGAGGAGGGTCTGGAGGTGGAGAGCTACATGGTCAAGCCCGTCGACATAGAGCAGTTCATCCGGGTGGTGAGGCATCTTCGGCGTTATTGGATGGCGGAGATCATCCTGCCGGCGTTCGATTGATCCTCTGGTCAAAGTGTCTCCCGGTTGTCGGGCGCCGGCGCTTTTCGGCAATTTGCTTAGGGGATCGCCCGAGCGCCTCGCACGGCGATTCGGGAGAACGGCGCGTTTGGCCATTGTCGCCATCGCCGCTCCCGCGAAGAATTCCTCGGAAACGACCACCTCTCGACGCTTTGCCTTGCCGCCGCGCCGTCAAACGCGGGCCACGGCTATACAAACAGGAGACCGATCCATGATGCGAATCGCTACGCTTGCCGTCCTCCTCCTCCTCTCGCCATGGACAGCCCCCGGCCTTGCTCAGCAGTGGGCCGAATCGATGTTCGAGGTGCGA
>JABWBD010000032.1 GCA_013360685.1 Pirellulales bacterium | reverse complement strand
GGCCAACTACAAGGCCGCCTACTGTCTGGCGGTCTGCCCAGCGGGCGAGGATGTCATCGGCCGCTATCTCACGGACAAACCGGGCCACCTGCAAGAGGTTGTCCGCCCCTTGCAGGAAAAGGAGGAGACGGTGTACGTCGTCCCCGGCTCTGACGCCGAGGCGCACGTCGCCCGTCGATTCCCTCGCAAGAGAATCAAACGAGTTGGCAATGGCCTCCGGCCCCGATCCATCGGAGACTTCCTGGCTGCTCTGCCCCGGACGTTTCAGCGGGACCAGTCGGACGGCTTGGACGCCACCTATCATTTCACCTTCACCGGCCCGGAGGCACGGAAGGCCACGGTGGTGATTCGGGGCGAGGCCGTGGAAGTCAGTGAGGGCCAAGCCGGGACCGCCGCCTTGCACATCACCGTGGACAGCCAGTGGTGGCTCGGTTTCGTGGCGAAAGAACGAAGCCTGCTCTGGGGCCTGCTGTGTCGGAAACTCCGCATAAAGGGTTCACCAAGACTGCTCTTGGCTTTCGGCAAGTGCTTTCCCTCGTGAACCCATGACCTAAACGAACCGTTCCCACTTCTGCAACTCGATGATGACCTTTTCCAGGCCACCCCCGTCTTTCCGGCGAACCGCCAACGATCACCGGACGGCCGACCAGTTCCGGCCGGTCTCGCTCCTCGACCGAGGCGTAGAAAGCGTCCATGTCACAGTGCAAGATCATCGGCGGCGGCACAAAATGAACCGTGGAGAATGCAGCAATCCGATCATACTGCATCCCACAGTCGGGAGAAAGAAACCCCACTCCATTCAATATGGGGGAGCAAGGCGACGGAATCCGTGAGCCAGAACAGCGGCCAAGAAGAGCAGGTTGCGTGGGAGAACGGCGGGCCAGCAGTAAGTAACTGGTCCCAAGGGCCGACCCTCTTCTCGCTGCTGGGCGAGGCGTTCTGCGACTCGCTGCAAGAGCCCCACCGACCGTGGCCAATCCACGATCCCCTCCAGCCAAGTCTGGGGGATGCCGATGGCTCCTACCGTCGCACCGGCCAAAGCCCCGGCGATTGCTCCTACGGTATCGGTGTCTCCGCCGCAATCCAAGACGGCCTCGACCGTGCTGCGGAAGTCGCCGAAATGCCGCAACCAGGCGTAGGCGGCGACGGGAACGGTGTGGAAGACGTAACCTGTCACGCCGTTCTTCAGACCCAGTATGGCGGCGAACTCTGACACGGTAGTGTCAGCCGCAAACGCCTCCTTGACCTCACAAACCAGCCTACTCCACTGCGGCTCTCCGTTGGCCGCCCCCATCAACAGAGCACTCATTTCCTCGATGCTCGGTGGGTGACTGGGATCGTGTGCTACGCCCCACGCCGCCATTCGGGCAACGGCCAAGGCCCCGATCATCGCTTTGGGGTCCGTGTGGGTGATCTCGGTCGAGGCCCGCACAAAAGCCTCTGCGGCTTGCGGGTCATCGTGAAAGTAACCTCCCAGGATGGCACTTCGCATCGCTGGACCGTTACCAGCCGAGAACACGCCGCTCCGACTTGGCGGAAATCTCAGGCACAGTTTGGCGCACGCCCGAGCAGTCGCTAGGCCGATGCCTGCTGGCAGTCCGAGAAACCACCAACGAAGATGCCAGCCGAGACTGCGCTGGAATGCTGAAGGGTCGGCCGGGTGTTTCAGCAAGGACTGGGCGACGAAGAGAGCGTGTTCCGTGTCGTCGCTAACCATGCCTCGGCCGAGCAGAAAGCGATGTCGCCAAGGGCCGGGGAGCAACCGGCGGCGTCTGCGTGGGCTGAGACCCTCTGCGGGTAGGCCCAAGGCATCGCCAACTGCCGTACCCAACAAGATGCCGAGGAGACGATCTGTCACGACTCGTCCTCTGGGGAGTACGTGCTCATGTTGGCCGATTCCTCAGCACCAGCCGTATCGCAAGGTAGGGGAAGAGGAAGAACAGCAGCATGCAGCCCTTCACCAGCCCCATCCCACAATAGTGGATCACGTTGATCTCGTGCGGCGTCAGGTCGAACCAAGTGCCCTGGTGGTAAATCACATCGCCACCGGCAAGGTAGGCAAAGAACCAGAGCAGAAGCAGCAGGAAGCCGAGCACGAAGCATCGCAACAGGACCTTGGCAACCGTGTCGAGCAGTTCGTGGATTTCGGTGGTCGTCATCTTTCGTGTCTCCGTGGGAATCGAGCAGGCCAGCAGCCGCCTCCATCCAATTATATCCCCGACCGCCAGGGCCGATTGCTCGTCGCTCAGCATCTCATCGAGATCAGATATATTACGAAGCCGATGCCGCCCAAGGCCGTTCGCAGGGCGTGGGGCCTGCCCCAGCGAACGAGGAGCTTCCGACTGCCGCCAACGAAGCCTGCATTACTGCCGCCCATTTGTAGCTCGGGCCGGATTCCGTCACAGCCAGCCGAGTCCCGCACTCCATCCTCGCCGGGTGCTCCACGAAGGTGATGTAGGTGGCGGCTCCAGCGAATAGCCCCGCCGACAGCGTGTCCACGAGTTGAAGCACTGACCCCACTGGAAGATCATTGTCCACGAACATCACGTTGCAGTAGGGGCCGCAGCACGCCAGGGTCACGAAGCTACTGTGCCGTTGTACGCCGCTTGCAGCTTGGCAACGTCGATCTTGACCATTTGTATCATGGCTTCCATCACCCGCCTCGCCTTCACGGAATCTTTGTCATGCAGTAGCCGGGGCAGGACTTCCGGGACGACTTGCCATGCAACACCGAACTTGTCCTTCAGCCAACTGCACTGTATGGGCTTGCCGCCATCGGCCGTCAGCGCATCCCAGAGTCGGTCAACCTCCTCCTGATCCCCGCACAGAACGGAAAGGGAGATGGCATTGTTGAACGGCTCATGCGGCCCACCGTTTAGGGCTTGGTGCTGCTTGCCTGCCAAGGTGAACTCGATCAAGAGCGGTTCCCCCACCTTGGCCCCAGGCGTATCAATCGGCGACCGAAGAATCCGATCAATGTGCGAGTCGGGGAAAACCGAAACGTAGAATTCAGCCGCCTCCAAGGCTCGGCCGTCGAACCAAAGGCAAGGAACGATAGTCGGTATCTGAGCCATAATCGGTTCTCCTCTATAGTTGGCGTCATAGCACGTATGACCGGGCAGCGTTGGTTGACGTATCTGGTCGTCCGGGCGTTCAAGCCCGTTCCTCCTCTTTCGTCCCGAAGACTTGGTATTGGAATTATAGACAGCGAGCCAGAACAAGCCTTCCTGGGGATGATGGCGACCGCTGACGAGAGGAGCCGTCCACACACGAATCATGTACGGGCTGCCACGGGCAGGTGCCGGTTGCCGCTTCCCATCACTTCCGCCCGACCGTAGCCAGCCACGCTTTGGGGCCGCCAGGCGTGAAGCTCGGGCCATCCGGCCGCTTCAGTGCGTCGAACTGGGTTGGCTCGATGTGCTGAACCTTCCATCCGTCGTGGAACGAATCTCGGATTTCCTGCTGGGAAACCCGCCGAGGCCCTTCGGTTCCCGGCTCCTCGTCCGAAAAGCACAGGATGTGCAGCAGTCCCTCTGGCCGTAGAACTTGGGCAAGCTCCGTAGCGAAGACCGGACGTTCCTCATCAGTGAAGGTGTGGAACAGCCCACAATCGATAACGGTGTCGAACTGCCTTCCCAACTTGGCAAGCTCAAGGGCATTCCCGACGATGAAGTGAGCGTTCATTCCTCGTTGCGCCGCTTTGGCCCTGGCTCGTTCGATGGCGACCGGCACGAAATCGATGCCCCAGCAATCGTGCCCTCTGGCTGCCAGATACAGGACGTTCTCGCCCGTGCCGCAGCCCACGTCGAGAACGCTGCCATGAATCCTCCCCGCCTCGGCCAGTTGAATGATCGCCGGTTGGGGCCGCCCGGTGTCCCACGGGGCATGGCCCTGATACATTTGCTCGAATAGCTGCTGGTCCATGGTAACTCCTACTTCAGATGGCTTACCCCTCGTGGTCGGGCCGTGCCTGATCGTTCTCAGCGGGCGGCGGGAGAACTTCTGCAAAGAGGGCTTCAAGCTGTCGGAGATGGTCGCCAGTGGCGGTATGGATGATCACAGCCCGGTCTTTGCCGTCGCTGTAGACCTTGCGCACGCCGAAGCCGTGTCCTTTGAGCCGCCGCCGGACTTTGGAAGCCCCGAGGGCGACATAGAGCCGAAAACCCTTAATCTCTTTCATGGCTTTCGCTCATCTCCGCTGTCGGGCGTGGTCGGCGTGCTCCTTCCCTTGGCGTTACCATCCCGCCAGGCCATTACTGGTTCAGCGAACTTCTGACAAACTCAAACAGTGCCTCGGTTGCTCCGTCGCCGGGAAGCCCGAGGTCGGCGTTGATCGTGGTGTGGTTCTTCCCTTCAGCGGGAAAGGCTTTCGCCGAGATGCCTGCCTCCGCTAATGCTGTGGCGAGCCGCTGTGACTGGGCCTTGGTTTCAGGATGGTGGGCAACGTGCAAGATCAGGAAGCGTGGGATGAACTTCCCCTTGGCAACGTGAGTCACCGGCGACAAGTCCATCTGGCTGGCTTCGTCTCCAAACTTCCTGCGGTAGATGTCGGCTCGTCGCTGCTCGACCGTCCGAATCTGCATCGGCACATCGTAGGTGTCGCCGTCCACGGGCACGCACCCCCGGATTATTGACAGCGAGAGGCCCTCTTGCTTCAGGTAACAGTCGTCCGTGCAGACCAGGGCCGCCAGTTGTACCCCGGCAGAATGCCCCATGACGAAGATCCTGTCAGGGTCGCCGCCGTACTGCCCGGCGTGGTCGTGAACCCAGCGGATCGCCTTGGCGATGTCCCCAGCCATCTCCTTGATCGTGACGGTGGGCACGAGCGGAATAAAGGGGTCGAGCGGAATAAAGGGGTCGGGAGTCTTTGTGTTGACAGCCAGCGAGGCAGGTGGTAGGATGGCGCCATGCCACGACGATTGCGATTTGCTGATGCAGCGCGAGGCAAAAGGGGAGAAGTCCAATTGTTGACACGGGCTGTCGGCGGAACATCTTGCTTCACATGGGAAAGCCGGACGGAGGTCGGCTGGAGATCGACCTTTGACGGCCGGTGGAGTAGATTGAGGCGTACGGCGCGGGCGCCTTTTTCGTGCCGCGCTAGTCGCAAGTCGAAACGCCACAAGCTCTTCCTGCGCAAATGGAAGAATCTTGTTGAAATTGGGCCACGCAATTCGCTATAACATCTCAGGTTCGTAACGCCCGAAACACCGGTGTGCACCAAAGTTGCCTTTCGCTCCGCGAAAGTTGCCTGACTTTCGCGGAGCGAAAAGGCGATGATGGCGCGCATTACTGGCCTGCAATAGGCTAACAGGTGCGGATTGCGTCCCCATCATTCTTTCACTCCTTCACTGTCGCGGGTCGCAGGTCTCCGGGTACCGGAAATCCAAGAGATGGTAATGACGTCCGAGGAGCGAAAAGCGGGACAGGTTCGATTGTGGAAGAATGGGAAACTAATTAGTCTGCCTAGAATCATGTCGCGGAGCGACGTGCCACTCCGGCGGCGTGCCACAGCGATCTAACCCTACGAATACACCTCGCCGCCCTTCTCGCGAAACTCGTCCGCCTTCTCCTGCATGCCGGCGGTCAATGCGGCTTCCTCCTCGAGCCCCTTCTGGGCCGCGTACTTGCGGACATCCTGGGTGATCTTCATGCTGCAGAACTGCGGGCCGCACATGCTGCAGAAGTGGGCCGTCTTCGCCGCCGGGGCCGGCAGTGTCTCGTCGTGATAGGCGCGGGCACGCTCCGGATCGAGCGAAAGGTTGAACTGGTCCTCCCATCGGAACTCGAAACGGGCACGCGACAGGGCGTCGTCGCGGGCCTGCGCGCCGGGATGGCCCTTGGCGAGATCGGCGGCATGGGCGGCGATCTTGTAGGCCATCATCCCCTCCTTCACGTCGTTCTTGTCGGGCAATCCGAGATGCTCCTTGGGCGTCACGTAGCAGAGCATGGCCGTGCCGTACCAGCCGATCATCGCCGCGCCGATCGCCGAGGTGATGTGGTCGTAACCGGGGGCGATGTCGGTAGTCAGCGGGCCGAGCGTGTAAAACGGAGCCTCGTGGCAACACTCCATCTGGCGGTCGACGTTCTCCTTGATCAGATGCATGGGGATGTGCCCCGGCCCTTCGATCATCACCTGCACATCATACTCCCAGGCGATGCGGGTCAGCTCCCCCAGGGTTTCCAGTTCGGCGAACTGGGCCGCGTCGTTGGCGTCGGCAATCGAGCCGGGGCGCAGGCCGTCGCCCAGGGAGATCCCCACGTCGTAGCGGCTCAACAGCTCGCAGATTTCACGGAAACGCGTGTAGAGAAAGCTCTCCCTGTGATGCGCCAGGCACCACTTGGCCATGATCGATCCGCCGCGCGAGACGATGCCCGTGACCCGCCGCGCGGTCAGCGGGATGTAGCGCAGCAAGACGCCGGAGTGGATCGTGAAGTAATCGACTCCCTGCTCGGCCTGTTCGAGAAGCGTTTCGTAGAAGAGGTCGAACGTGAGTTCCTCGGGCTTGCCGCCGGCTTTCTCGAGTGCCTGGTAGATCGGCACGGTGCCGATCGGCACCGGCGCGTTGCGGAGGATCCATTCGCGCGTGGCGTGTATGTTCTCGCCGGTGGAAAGGTCCATCACGGTGTCGGCGCCGCACCGGGCCGCCCATTGGAGTTTTTCCACCTCTTCGTCGATCGAGGAACGCACGGCTGAGTTGCCGATGTTCGCGTTGACTTTCACGAGGAAATTGCGGCCGATCACCATCGGCTCGCTTTCGGGATGGTTGATGTTGGCGGGCAGGATTGCCCGCCCGCGCGCAATCTCCGAGCGGACGAACTCGGGATCCATGGCTTCTCGGATCGCCACGAACTCCATTTCCGGCGTGACGATGCCCTGCCGTGCATAGTGCATCTGGGTGACACGCCCCGTGCCGCGAAGCACCTTGGCCCGCCGCATCTCGGGCGGGATCCGGTCGACGTCGGGGCCCCGGTATGCCGGATCGACCGCTTCGACGTCGCAGCGGCTTTCGATCCAGCGACGTCGCAGCGGGGGCAGGCCCCGGCGGACGTCGTGACCCTGCGGACCGCTGGTCTCGTAGACCGTCACCGGCTCCTCGCCGTTGGAGAGATGGATCCGGCGGACAGGCACCTCGATGCCGTTCGGGCCGGCGAGTATCGCCGTTTCACAGCGGCCGCTCGAAGGCTCGCTTGCCCGGCTTTGGCGCGGTGGGGCTTGTGTCGGGTGGGATTCGGAGACGATCGGGTTCACGCGTTTCCTCCTGTGCTCAGCGGCAGCCCGGCTGCGAGCAGTCGGGTTGCCGAAGCAACGGACGATCAATAATTGTCGTCTTCCGCTCCGCGAAAGTCGCGACTTTCGCGGAGCGAAAGGCAACCATTGCGGAACGTATTCTTCGACCGATAGTTGGTACGCTTGCCGGAGGGGCGGCAACAAAAAACGCCGGCCCTTTCGGCGAAGGAAGGACCGGCGCTTGCTGGCCCGTGACGGCCCCGGGCAAGAGGTCCTCCCTACGCTGGCATTACCCAGGTCAGGTTCAAAGGGTATGTTCTCAGCCCTGCGGCACCCCTTGGACAAAGAAAATCCTACCCGATGCACGGGAAAAGTACAGCCCCGGGTGGCCGCCCTCCCGCTGTGCGCGACCGGAAACGAGGGGCCTGCCATTCATTTTTCGGCTTTACGGAGGTAAAATCGAGGCCGGTCCGCCGGGTTCCGGGGGTCTCGGGCGGCATCCGCCAGGACCAGCACGGCCCGTTTGCGCCGACCCAAGGAGGTGTGTACATGGCGCCGATGAAACGGCCCGGTTCGCCTCATCCCTATCTTGCCGGAACCCTGTCGCTGGACCAACTCGCCCGGCGATGGAGAATGTCCCGCAAGAAGATCCGCCGAATGCTCTCCGGGCAGCGCCTCGGCTTTGTCGTGATCGAGGACCGACTTCGCGTCCCCCTCGAGGAAGTTGAACGTTACGAAACCGCACGCCAGGATCTCTGCCCCACACGTCGGCCCGACACTACCGCCACCGATGGAGCACGCCCCAATGAGCAAACCCTTCCTCGCGGTCATCCCTGATTTCATCACCGACGACCTGAAGCCCGAGCGCGAGATCCTCGGCGACATCGCCGAGGTCGTCGCTCTGGGCGCCCACTCGGAGGAGGACCTGGTCGGCAAGATCGACAACGCCGACGTGATCATGCTCTACCACGACGTGTCGCTCACGCGCCGCACGCTCCAGCGACTCGTGCGCTGCCGATTGATCGTCCGCGGCGGGGTGGGGATCGACAATATCGATCACCGCTTCGCACGCGAGCGGGGCATCACCGTGGCCAACGTGCCCGACTACGGTTCCGAAGAAGTCGCCGACACGGCGATCGCCATGGTGCTGGCGCTCGCGCGGGGCGTCCACCTCATGAACAGCCGTCTTCGCTCCGGGGATGGCGACTGGCACTACCATCACGCCGTTCCGCTGGTCCGCCTCCGCGGCCGGGTCTTCGGCGTGATCGGATTGGGGCGGATCGGATCGGCCGCGGCACTTCGCGCCAAGGCCCTGGGCATGGACGTTATCTTCTACGATCCCTATAAGCCCGACGGCTACGACAAGGCCCTGGGCATTCGCCGCGTGGAATCGCTGGAAGAGTTGCTCGGGCAATCGCTGGTGGTCAGCGTTCATTGCCCCTTGACCGAGGAGACCCATCACATGATCGGCGCCGCGGCGATCGCGAGCATGCAACCGCGGTCGTACCTGGTGAATACGGCCCGCGGGGGCATTGTGGACATTGCGGCCATTCCCGATGCGATCGCGTCCGGACGCCTGGCCGGCGCGGGTATCGATGTACTGGAGGTGGAGCCGCCCTCGGCGGACCACCCCTTGATGGTCGCCTGGCGCGATCCAAAGCATCCGGCCCACGAACGGCTCATCATCAACCCGCACGCGGCCTTCTATTCGGAAGAAGGCTTGCTGGATATCCGCACCAAGTCGGCCACAGCCTGCCGGCGTGCCCTGACCGGGCTGGCGGTAAGAAATGTTGTGAACTGAATCGCGACCGCGGGACCGCCTCCCCGTTTGAGACCTCAGCAAACCATGGAATACTTCCGCAGGAGGTACTCGCCGCTGAAATTGGACTATCTTCTCTCGTGCCCAGCCTGGGCACGCACTATCTTGCAGGCTCCGCCTGCAACCCGAGGGACGCGTTGACCGACGGCTTGCTTTCCGCGACCTCCACAAGAGGGGCAAGGTCGCCAATCAATCATCCGGATCGCGCTGGCGGAACGGAATTTCGGTCCCGTCCTTTCCCGGCCCTTGCGGATTCACGAATCAGAGTGCAAACTGTGTAAGTTTGTCGCCATCGTTTGACTAGCTGACCTACGCTCTCGCCATCGGGGGACTGACGTGAACCAGCATCACAAGCTGCAGGAATGGGTAGAAGAAATGGCTCGCATGTGCGAGCCCGACCAGGTTGTCTGGATCGACGGATCGGAAGAGGAGAAGGACCGGCTGACCGGGGAAGCGACCTCCACCGGAGAGGTAGTCCACTTAAACAGCAAGAAACTCCCCGGCTGCCTCTACCATCGCACGGCAATCAACGATGTGGCGCGCACGGAGGAGTTGACCTTCATCTGCACCACCCGCCGGGATGATGCTGGGCCCACGAACAACTGGATGTCGCCCGAGGAAGGTTACCGCCAGGCGAGGGGAATTTTCCAAGGGTCGATGCGCGGCCGGACGATGTACGTTATCCCATTTTCGATGGGGCCGGTCGGATCGCCCTTCAGCAAGATCGGCGTTGAGCTGACCGACAGCATCTACGTGGTCCTCAACATGCGGATCATGACCCACGTGGGCCGCCCGGTGCTCAAGCAGCTCGGCACTGCCGGCGAGTTCACCAAGTGCCTGCACAGCAAGGCGGAGCTGGACATCAAGCGGCGGCTGATCCTGCACTTCCCCGAGGACAACACCATTTGGAGCGTAGGTTCCGGGTACGGCGGCAACGTGCTCCTGGGAAAGAAGTGTCTTGCCCTGCGGATCGCCAGCAACCTGAGCCAACGAGAGGGCTGGTTGGCCGAGCATATGCTGATCATGGGCGTGGAAGATCCCAAGGGAAGGATCGAGTACGTGGCGGCGGCATTCCCGAGCGCCTGCGGCAAGACGAATCTCGCCATGCTCGTGCCGCCCGAGGGGCTGCGGTCGAAAGGCTACCGCATCTGGACCGTCGGCGACGACATCGCCTGGATGCGGATCGACACCGACGGCAGGCTGTGGGCCATCAATCCGGAGACCGGGTTCTTCGGCGTGGCCCCGGGCACGAACCTGAAGAGCAACCCCAACATGATCCGGACCATCCAGAAGAACACCATTTTCACCAACGTGGTGTTGACCAAGGATGGGACCGTCTGGTGGGAAGGCGGCGACGGTGAACCGCCCCAGGAGGGTTGGGACTGGCAGGGGCGGCCCTGGAAGCCCGGCACAAAGGACGAAAAAGGCAACCCGGTGGTCGGCGCGCATGCGAACAGCCGTTTTACCGCGCCGCTTTCGCAGTGCCCGTCGGCCTCGTTCCGGACGGAGCACCACCACGGCGTGCCGATCTCGGCGATTATCTTCGGCGGCCGGCGTGCCCGGCTCGCTCCACTGGTCTACGAATCGTTCGACTGGGAGCACGGCGTGTTCGTCGGGGCCACGATGGCCTCCGAGCGGACGGCGGCGCAGTTCGGCAAGGTCGGCGAGGTCCGGCGCGACCCAATGGCCATGCTTCCCTTCTGCGGCTACCACATGGGCGATTATTTCGAGCACTGGCTCAACATGGGCAAGCGGATGAGCAGTCCGCCCAAGATTTTCCACGTAAACTGGTTCCGGACCGACGACGAAGGCAATTATCTCTGGCCCGGCTTCGGCGAGAATCTGCGGGTGATCGAGTGGATCCTCGACCGCTGCCGCGGCGAGGCCGACGCGGTGAAGACTCCCATCGGCTACGTTCCCGCTCCGACCAGCCTCGACCTGACCGGGCTGGACATTGCCGACGAGACCCTCGAGAAACTTGCCACGGTCAACCGCGACGACTGGTATTCCGAGACCGAAGGCGTGGCCAGCTTCTTCCAGCAGTTCGGCCAGCGTTTCCCGAAAGCGCTCTGGGACCAGCTCGAATCACTGCGGCTGAGGCTCCGGGCGCCGGTGTCGCTGATGAAGCCGGGCGCGGAAGTCCGGCCCTTGGCCGCGGAGCTCAACGACGTGATCGAGCGGGAGAACCCCAACGTCTACACGATGCTCTCGGAACTCGGCAAGCGCCTCTACTTCCCCAAAGGCATCCTCGCGCAAAGCGCCGAGGCCAAGGAGAAGGCCAAGCAGTGCGACGCCACGATCGGCATCGCGCGTGAAAACGGCAAACCGATGTTCCTGCCGTCGATCATGAAGTTCTTGCCGGGCCTGACTCCCGCCGACGCGCTCAGCTACGCTCCGGCGACCGGACGGCCCGACCTGCGCAAGCGATGGCGCGAGGGCCTGGTGCGCAAGAATCCCGGACTGGCGCGCAAGAGCTTCTCGATGCCGATCGTCACCAGCGGCGTGACGCACGCGTTGAGCCTGGTGGCCGACCTGTTTGTCGACAAGGGCGACATGGTCCTCCTGCCCGACAAGTTCTGGGAGAACTACGAGTTGCTCTTCGCGGTCCGCTACCTGGCGCAGCTCGCCACGTACCCGCTGTTCAATGCCAGCGGAGGTTTCAACGTGGAAGCCCTGCGGCAGGCCCTGGCCACGCGCGCCGGGAGTTGGAAAACCATCCTCATCATGAACTTCCCCAACAACCCCACCGGCTACTCGATCACCAACAGCGAGGCCGACGCGATCGTCGGCGTGCTCCGCGAGGCCGCCGAGGACGGCCGCAACTTGATCGTGGTCTCCGACGACGCCTATTTCGGCCTGTTCTACGATGAAAGCGTGGCCCAGGAGTCGCTCTTCACCCGGCTGGCCGGACTGCACGAGCGGATCCTGGCCGTCAAGGTGGACGGGCCGACCAAGGAGGACTTCGTCTGGGGTTTCCGGACCGGCATGCTGACCTTCAGCACCAAGGCATTTCTGAGCCAGGAAGCGCTCTACGGCGCGTTGGAAAAGAAGGCCGCCGGCGCCATCCGCAGCGCCATTTCCAATTGCTCGCACGTGGCGCAATCGGTCCTTGCCAAGGCCATGGAATCCGACCAGATCCAAGCGGAACGCCTGGAGAAAAGAGCCACGCTCGAAGCCCGTGCCAAGAAGGTCCACGAGATCCTCGGCAATGGCGAATTCGCCGACCTGTGGGAGCCGTACCCCTTCAACTCGGGCTATTTCATGTGCGTGAAGTTGAAGGGACTCGACGCGGAAGCTTTCCGCAAGCACCTGCTGGAGAAGTACGGCGTCGGCGTGATTGCCGATGGCGACCGCGATATTCGCGTCGCCTTCTCAGCAGCCGAAGTCGGAGAACTGCCCCAGGTGTACAGCCTCATGGCCTCGGCCGCGCGCGACCTGCTGGGCGGTGAAAAGGGTCCTGCGAAGTAGGCTTTCGGCCGGTTCGATCCCGGCGAAGTGCAGGCCGCGGGTGCAAGGCACAAGGTTTCCTCCTGGTTCCATCCGCGCACGTCAAGTGCTGGTGGTGAGGGCGTGCGAACCGGCCAGGCTCGAAAGTGGGCCCTACGAGTCCGTCCGAAAACGGCAGGGCGGCGGCCCGTCCCGCCGCCGTCGGCAGACGTCGTGGAACCGACGGGCCTATCACCGCCGGGCAATCGTCACAGCCAGCCGGGCAATCCGGTCGCCGAGCCGGCGCGCGGCGTCGAGTTCGCCGGGGCCGACTTTCGGATCCAGCGGCCCGGTCATGGCCGCGGCGCCGATCTCGGCCCACTTGTCGTCGCCTTCGGGGTCTTCGTAAAGGGGCCCGGCCACGACCATGCGATTGTTGACCATGAACAACAGGAGCGAGACCAGAACGTGCTCCTTGCCGCCGGCCTGGCCGCCGCCGGTGGCGAATGCGCCGCCGACTTTGTCCGTGAAGTCGACCTTCATTTTCCACGACCAGTCGTCGATGACCACCTTCATCGCGCCGGGGATATTGGCATAGTAGGTCGGCGCGCCCAGAATGATGCCCCGGGCCGATTCGAGATCCTGCTTGCTCACCTCCTCGACCCGCTTCAAGTCCACCACAACGCCCGGCACCCGGCCGGCCGCCTCGGCAACCGCACGGGCCATGACCTCCGTGTTCCCGGACCGCGAATGATAGGCGACGAGAACGCGAACCGCCGACGGGCCGCCTTCGGCCGACGCGGGACGGACCATGGCGAGCGCCGCTGCCAGTGTCAGAAAAACAGTCTTCGTGCGCGGATGGTCATTCATGCGGTTGCTCCTTTGCCGAGGATGATTCACGATCGCCGACGGCATACAGCCGCGACAGCGTCGGTACGTAGAGCACGCCGTTGGCGGCCACGGGCGTGCCGTGGATCGGGTCGCCCAGGTCGATCGTGGCCAGCAGCCGTTTCTCCCTGCCGGCGGCGAACACCCACAAGCTTCCGCGGCGCGTGCCGACGTAGACCTTGCCGTCGGCCACCAGGGCGGAACTCCAGACGTCGCCGTCCAGATCGTGTGTCCAGCATGCCCGGCCGGTCTGTGCGTCGACGGCGTGGAACGCGCGCCCGCAGTCGCCGACGAATACCAGGCCGCCGTGGACCGCGGGCGTCGAGCAGCAGTGCTTTTTGAGCGGATAGGACCACGCTTGGCCGCGATCGGTGATGTCGCCCGTGCCGGTTGTGTCGATGCACTTCAGCCACGCTTCCTCTTTGCCCCACCAGATGTCGCCTCCGACGGTGACATAGAGGCGCCCGCCGGCAAACACCGGCATGCTCTTGATGTTGCTCGGGCTTTCACGGCGGTTGCGAAGATAACGATGCACGTCCTCTTTGGGGCCCGCCGGGTCGCAGTCGAATCGCCAGACGCGGCGGAGGGTCTCGGCGGGGCCGGACGCCGCCGCGCCGGTCAAAGCCTGAAACGCGTAGACCACGCCGTCGCCGCCGCAGAAAAAGACCAGCGGCCGGCCGGACAGCTCGCCCAGCGCGGGCGAAGACCAGGTGCTGTGGAAGATCCGCGGCCCGATCCGCTCGCCGTCCCGGGCCACGAGGCGGCCGGTCTGCTTGTCGACGACGATGAGGCTGGGGGCCTCGGGCGCGCGGATCCGCTGGTGGGTATTGTCAACGCCGTTGCCCGTGTTGAGGTAGAGGGAGTCTCCGTGGACCAGGACGGAGCTGTGGGCCGAGTCGTGCGGGTGGATGCCGACGTCGGCCCAGAGATCGAGCACCCATAGGATGTCGGCATCGAGTTGTCCCGGCTCCATCGGCGTTTCGCCCGGCAGCCCCATGTGCCGCCCCTCGTCGCGATAGGGGCCGTCGTTGCCGTCGGACAGCCCCTTCATGTCCAGACACATCAGTTCCGCGCGATTGCTGACGATGTAAACCCGGTCCCCCTCCACGGTCGCCGGCGAGCAGATCCCGGCCCGGGGCCAGTCCAGGAAAATGTCGCCCTGGAGCTTCGGCACGACCAATTGCCAGCAGAGCCGGCCAGTCTTCTCCTCCAGACAAACCAGCACGCCCCGGTCGCCCTGGTGGCGCGGGTCGCGCGGCTCGTCGTTGTTGCACCCGATCAACACCCTGCCGCCGGCGATCACCGGCGTCGAATACGATCCGCCCAGCGGAATCGACCACTTCACATTCCGGCCCGCGGCCGGATCGAACGATTCGGGAAGTCCGGTCTCCGCGGACACCATGTTCCGCGAGTATCGCTCTCCCCACTGAGGCTGATCCGCCGCCGGCGCGGAGGCCGTTGCGACGAGAAGGACCGCGGCGCCTGCGGTCAACGATAGCACCAAGTTTGCTGGATTCTGCTTCAAAACTCCCCTCGCCCGCTTGCGGGAGAGGGGCAGGGGGTGAGGGCGGCTGGTCCTGAGATTGTTTCGTACAACCGTGGTCGTCATGGCGTCTCCATCTTGCCGGCTCGAGGCGTCACCGGGGCCTTCAGTATATTGCCGACTCCGGGTCCGTACAATTCAGCCGCGAAGTTGCCGGAGGCGATGCGAAACAACTCCGGATCAGCCGCCGCTCGACATGGACGGCGAAACTCGGTAGATTGAGGACGATTTCGGTCCCGCTGGTGCGAATGGAGGAGACATGCTGATGACTGGACGTAACCTGCTCCCCGTGGGCATCACCGCAATTCTGTTCGGCGCCGGCGTCGTCCTGGCCGCGGAGCCGGCCGGGACGTTTCAGGCCGGGTTCGCCGAGCGCGACATTACTCCTCAGATCGGCATGGAGGTGCCCGGCGGCTATTCGAAGGCGTACTGCCGGGAGATCCACGATCCTTGCAAGGTCCGCGCGGCGGTGTTCGACGACGGGAAGTTGCGGGTCGCGTTGGTGAGCGTCGACGGCGGCTTTGTTTTTCGGCCGGAGGTCCAGAAGGCCCGCGCGGAGATCCAGGCCCGCTGCGGCATTCCGCCCCACGCGGTCTTGATCGGCGCCACCCACTCCCATTCGTCCGGGCCGTTGGGAATCGTGCAGCCGGGCGAGTATGACCATGCGTCGCCGGAGGTCCGGAAACTGGCTTACGAGAAGTCGTCCTGCGCGGATGCCGGGTATCTCGCGCGGGTCCTGGAGCAGACCGTGGCCGCGGTCTGCGAGGCGGACAAGAACCGCGCAGCGGCCCGCGCCGGCGTGGGAAAAGGCCTCGAGGACAAGGTGGCGTTCAACCGCCGCTTGCGGATGAAGGGAGGGCAGACCTACACCCATCCCGGTCAAGGCAACCCCGACACGCTCGACTACGCCGGGCCGACGGATCCGGAGGTCGGCGTGCTGGGCGCGTGGAATGCGGAGGACAAACTGATCGGCTGCGTGGTTCATTTCGCCTGCCACGCCACGACCAGCCCGCGAGGCATTTCCGCCAACTACATCTACTATCTCGAGAAAGCGATCCGCGGATTCTATGGAGAGCACGTGATCGTGGTGTTCTTGCCGGGCTACTCCGGCGACGTCACGCAAGTCGACAATCTCAGTCCGCACGCCAATCCGGATGGAGACCGCTGGGCGCAGATCGTCGGCGGGCGTTTGGGCGCCGAGGCGGTGAAGACGCTGTTGGCGATGGCGGCCGGCCCGCTCGTGCCGCTGGATGCCCAGTCGAAAGTGCTGGAAATCCCGCGGCGCGTGCCCGGAAAAGACCGCGTCCAGCAGTCGTACAAGATCGCCGTGGACGATTCCAAACCGACCGACGCGACGACGTGGGCCTTCGCCAAAGAGATCGTGCTCTTAAACGCCCTGCTCGAGAAATCTCCCAAGGCGGAGGTGGAAGTGCAGGCAATCCAAGTCGGTCCGGCGGTTTTTCTGACCAGTGCGGGCGAGATGTTTTGCCAGTACCAGTTGGAGCAGAAGCGCAAGAGCCCGTTTCCCATCACGTTCTGCGTGAGTGTGGCGAACGGTTTCAACGGCTACGTGCCCACCGAGGAGGCCTTCAGCTCCAGCGGCGGCGGTTACGAGACCCGGCTGACCAGTTGCAGCAACCTGGAGATTGGCGCCGGAGAGAAGATCGTTGCGGCAGGCCTGGAATTGGCGGGCAGACTGAAGCCGGGCGAGATGCCCCAGCGCGCGAAGGCGCCGCCCTTCCGGCAGGCTTGGACCTACGGCAACATCCCGCCGGAAGTCGACTGACCTCGGGGTGCCGTGCGAGCTGACGGGGCCGCTGATGTGACGTTGCACATGGAAGATGCGAATCGCGGCCCCGGTCAGGTGGATCGCCTGGCTCTGGCGCTGCCCTCACACGCTGGCTGGATCGACTACAACAAGACCCGGTCCGAATCCCGCCTGTAGTTGTCGCTTTACATGCACACAGACTTCCCCCTGGTTCGCCTGATGGACGGCCAGCCAACTGGGGTTTGGCTCGACCTCCCGGTAAACGGTTCCGGTGCGTTCGCGGTCGCTTCCAACCGAGTGCTCTTTGGCGGCAGCTACGACAAGCGGAATTCGCTCTCTCTTCTGAACTTGGAGTCATCGGCCCTGCGAGAACTGACGGTCCTCGACAAATCCAGCCGCCAACTTCGAGGCTTCCAGGCAGTCGGTCGCCGCTCTGTGGTCTACCTCTTGACATCCGACGAATTGTACCGGTTAGTTTTTTTCATGGTTCAAGCAACACCCCCGTGCTTCGACCGGCCATTTCGGCCGAAACGCCGCGGCAACATCGGAAAGCTGAAGGCGAAAGAACAAAGCGGCCGGCGAGGTCCAAGGCGCCACCCATATTCCTCATTCTCGTGGGTGGCACAACAGCACCTTGCAGGCTCGCATACGACCCAAACTGCCATTGACCTGCGACCCGTCGTGGGCTACCGTAGCCCGCCCGTCTGAACTCGCGGAATCGCGGGATGCTTGTTTCCATCCCCGCACACGAACATTCGACTGCATGGGCTGTGTCCGCGTGAGGAGTCTCTCGATGCGATACTTGGCTGTCTCTGCCGGCGTCTTGCTTCTCGGAGCGTTGCTTCCGGGCTGCTGCTGTGGTCCGAAGTACTATCCGCCGACCTATGCGGCGGCCCAGCAGCCGGTGGTCTACGCACCGCAAACGCTTCCCCAAACCCTCTGTCAGCCGACGCAGACGCTCACGCAGCCGGTGTGCCCCCCCGGCACCGTACCGGTCCAGACGGCGCCCGGCACAACACTACCCCAAGCAGTACGGTAGACGCGGGCCGCGGCCTGTTCTCCGCGAGCCGGCGTCTCGTAGGAGCCACGCCCGCCGCCGACTCACTCAATTCCGCCTTCCCTTTTCCTCACGCGTTTCTCACGCCACGATTTCCCGCCGCCGCTTCAGGTAGTCCCACACGACGTACCGGTCCAGGTCCTTGCCCGCCGTAAAGAACACGCGTCCCGCGGTCGATTCCGCCAGCCGGTAGGCAAACTGGACGTCTTCGCTCGACTGCGACCAGCTCGGCAGCAGGAAGATGTTGATCGTGATCCCTTCCCGCTTGCAGAATTGCCCCTCGCGGAGCGTCGCCTCCTCGGTCTGCCGGTGCGGCGGATAGAGCAGGTAGAGGAACTGCTCCTCAAAATGGGCTGTCGGCAAACCGTCGGTGATCAGGACGATCTGCCGGTTTGGCGTGTCCTGGCTCGCCAGAAACCGCCGGGCGAGCTGGAGACCATGCTGCAGGTTCGTGAAGTGCGGCGGGATGTCGAACTCGCTGATCCGCTCGTCGCTCATGTCCGCGCGCAGCCGGACCACCGGGTCATACACGGTCACCGGCTTGGGCATCAGCCCGGCAAGCTCGCTCACGTGCCGGGGCTTGGCAAACGTGTACATCTCCACGAACTGGAGATAATCTCCCGGATACTCGCGGCGGATCAGCCCCTCCAGGGCCAGCCCCATCCGCTTCACGTCGACATACAGCCCGTTGTAGCGCATCGATCCGCTCATGTCGAGGCAGACGACCGTTGCGCACTTGGGCGTGTTTCGAGTGCGGTGGATCTCGATGTCCTCCGGCTTCATGCGGATCGGCACGCCGGGGCCGCTGCGGATCATGGCGTTGATGAACGACCCGGGGATGTCCATGTGCGTCATGGAATCGCCGAACTCGTAGGGCTTCGTCTTCTGCATTTCGACCGCCCCCTCGCCGACGATCGGTCCCTGGTGCCGGCCGCTGCGAGCGGCCTCCAGGTTCGCGAAGATCCGCTCCAGCAGCCGCCCCTGGAAGAGCCGGTAGGCCTTGGGAGTGAGCTGGTAGCCGCCGGCAGTCTTTTCGAGCCCCTGCTGTTCCGCCATCTGCCGGATATATTCCTCGATCTGGCGTCCCAGTTCGCGAAGCTTTTCGATGTCGCCGGGTTCGGCGAATTCCGCCAGCTCCTCCAGGTCGATCACCCCGATCTGCGCCGTCTTCATCGCTTCTTCGAGCTGTTTCAGCAACCGGTCGATTGTTTCCAGCTCTTCCTTGACTTCCAGGGCCTTCGGGATCGTCATCGGAGTGCGGCCGGTGAATTCGTACTTCGCCGCCAGTTCGTCGATCTGGTAATTCGTGCCCAATCGGTCCACGAGCTGAATCAGTTGCCGCGCGAACGGGCCTCGCTCGTTGTCGACGCGATACCAAAGCCGCTCCAGGTCGTAGAGCTGCTCCTCCTCGAAGGCCCGCTCGTAGCGTTCTTTCAAGTTCTTGGGCGGTTTGATCTGCCGGCCCAGTTCGCGATACTGGGATTTTGCCTCCTTCTGGACCTGCCCGGTTTCGTAGGTCGCCAGGATCTTCCGCTTGCGTTCGCGGAGCATTTCCGCGAGCATGTCCAGGCTCGGCCCCAGCCCGGCGATCTGGCTGGGATCGATCTTCACCGCGCGGGCCAGTTCCTCTTCGGTCAGTTCGCGCATGCTGCCGTAGGCCAGAAGATGGTCGAACGCGCCGGAAACGAGGTCGGGCGGCGGCTGCGTCGGGCTGGGGATGTTCTTGGGATCGTACCGCTGGTACGTGTGGATGATGCCGCCGAGCGGCCTAGGGGACTTCATAAACCATCCTTCCATGGTGCTGCGAACGGGAGACGAGGTCCGAGGCGTAGAGACCGGCCAGGACGAATTCGACGCATGACGCCCGCACCGCCGGATCGTTGGAGGCGTTGACCTCAAAAGCCTTATCCCAGGCCGGAGGCACGCGTTTGAGCCGTTCGGCGTAGGTGGCCGACGGCAGCAGGTCGCCGACCTCGATCTTCACGCCGCGAGAGAAGATCTCGGCGATTTCGGCCAGCCCGTGGCGTTCGACGTACTCGTGAAACACATCGCGGATTGCCTCGGCCATAATCGCCTCGAGGACTTGCCGCTCCGACATTTGATGGCTCGACATCATGTCCAGCTCCAGCTTGCCCAGCGACGAGGAATAGAGGTGTCCCAGATCGCTGATCCGCGGTACGGACGGCCGCTCGCCGAGCACCGCTCCCCGCTGGCGCGCGCTGGCCACCATCGCCCGGTAGTTGGCAATGCTGAACCGCGCGCTCACCCCCGACTGCTGGTCAATGTATTTCGACTTCCGCGCCACCACGCTCATCTGCTCGATGATCTCGCGCATGAAGTACGGAACGACCACCGGGTACTCGCCGCCCAGGTCGATCCCCGCTTCCTGCTCCATGATCTCGATGCCCACCGGACGCTCGCGCGGGTAGTGGGTGTGGATCGCCGAGCCGATGCGGTCCTTGAGTTGCGGGATCACCTTGCCGCTGCGGTTGTACGTCGCCGGATTGGCCGAGAAAAGGATCATCACGTCGATATCGAACCGCACCGGATAGCCGCGGATCTGGACGTCGCGCTCTTCCAGAATGTTGAACAGGCCGACCTGGACCAGTTCGTCCAGCTCGGGAAGCTCATTGATCGCGAAAATACCGCGGTGCATCCGGGGGATCAGCCCGAAGTGCAGCGCGTCTTCCGCCGACATGCTCACGCCGCCGGCCAGTTTGGCCGGGTCGATCTCGCCGATGACGTCGGCGAATTTCGTCCCCGGGGCCAGCCGCTCCGCATACCGCTGCTCGCGAGGCCACCAGGCGATCGGGATTTCGTCCTCGGACATCTCCACCACCGCATCGCGGCCGGCCCTGGTGATCGGCTTGCAGGGATCCTCGTGGACCGCCACGCCGGGGATATCCAGATACGGCACCTCCTCGTCGAGAAACCGGACCAGAAGCCGCATGAGCCGGCTCTTGGCTTGTCCCTTCTCGCCCAGAAAGAGCATGTCGTGCCCGGCGATCAGCGCGATGTTGATCTCCGGAATCACGGTGTCGTCGTACCCGATGATGCCGGGAAACAGCTCCTCGTCCTGGCTGAGCATCCGCATGAAGTTGTCGTAGATCTCCCGCTTGACCGGCTTGGAGACCCAGCCGCTCTGGCGCAACTCGCGTAGCGTGGCGGGCCTGGTGATTGTGGTTGCCATAAAATCGGTGTTGTCTTCCCCTACAAGAGTCCGTTCGGGCAGTCCAGCTTCCGCCGGACGAAAATCGCTCGCCGGCCGCGCCCTCGGTGTATTGTAGCGCGGCCGCCTGGAGAGTTAAGGAACACGTGGGTAGACGCGTTCTTCAGAGGGGGGTGCGGGCCTCCATCACCAGCAACCCGGCTGCCGTGTGATGTTTTGCTTTCTGCGAGGTCCGGAGTCGTGTGGGCCGCAGGTGTTATTGGCTCCGTCTATAAACGGTGCGACCCTGCCGGGAGTCCGGCAGGGACCTGTTGGATCGAATTGTCAAGGATCAATCTCCTCGCTGAGGAACCCACACGAGTTTGTTTGGGGTGTGGGGCGTCCCCTGCCGCGATCACGGTGCGAAATGTCGGCGGATCGTCATTGGTTGTTGGTCATTGGTCATTGCAGGCGAGGTCGTGGTCCACGCAACACCCTTGCCCTTACTCACAACTTGTATGCCGTCACACTTGCGTGGCACGGCCATTCATGGCCGTTTTTCCGCCGCGGGCGGTGGAGGCCCGCCGTTTGCGGCGGGCTGCGTGCGGCCAACCTTGATTCGGCCACCTATTTCCTCCCGGCCATCGAAACGATTCGCACCCTGCCTCGTCTTATCTAATGAGCACGTCCCATTCACCTGACCCAGTCTAGGGAGCCGAATCATGTCTGCCAGGAGACTCCTCCAATTGGACGTTTTCATGCTTGCGATCGCTTTGCTGCTTCTGCCGGCGGGTGCCTCGATGCGGGCCGCGGAGGCAGGAAAGCCGCTCTCCCCCGACGAAAAGGCAAAGGCACTTGAAGAAAACGTCACCCAAGGCGCACTCCGCGCGACCCGGAAGGACGGTGGGATGGTGGAGTGCCCGCTACGGCACACCGACGTCGGGGCCGACATCTCCGGGTTCATCGCTCGCGTGAAAGTTACCCAGACGTTCTATAATCCCACCGACGAGCGAATCGAGGCGGTTTACGTCTTCCCTCTCCCCCACGAGGCCGCCATCGACGACATGACCATGGTCGTCGGAGACCGCAAGATCGTGGGCCTGATCAAGCGAAGGGCGGAGGCTCGGCAGGTTTATGAAGAGGCATTGGCCGCCGGCCAGACGGCGGCACTCCTGGAGCAGGAGCGGCCCAACATCTTCACCCAATCGGTCGGCAATATCGACCCGGGCCAGGAGGTGAATATCGAGATCCACTATGTCGACGTGCTCAACTACGACAAAGGCACCTATGAGTTCCACTTCCCCATGGTCGTCGGTCCGCGGTTCATTCCCGGCTCGCCGGTGAACCCGCCGGCGCCGACCCCGCCGGAATTGCAGGGCAAGGTTTCACCGCCCGTGCCCGACACGCCCCGAGTCCCCGATGCTTCGCGGATCAGCCCCCCGGTCCTCAAGCCGGGCTTTCGCAACGGCCACGATATCTCGCTTTCGCTCCGGCTCGATGCGGGCGTGCCGATTCAGGATTTCAAGGTTGTCAACCACGAGGCGAAGACCGAACGCGACGGCGAAACCCGCGCCACGGTGAAGCTCTTGCCGAACGACACGATCCCCAACAAAGACTTCCTTCTGCGGTACTACGTGGTTGGAAAGAAACCCGAGATGGCGGTGCTCAGCCACACCGGCAATTCCACGGATGCGAAGCGGCTTGGCCGCGGTTATTTCATGCTCATGGTCCAGCCGAAAGAGGACGAGCGGCTCACGAAGAGCCCGCCGCGAGAGATTGTCTTCCTGCTCGACGTCAGCGGGTCGATGAGCGGCCAGCCCACCGAGAAGGTCAAAGAGGCGATGCGCGAAATGCTCAAGCTCTGCCGCGAGATCGACACGGTCCAGGTGATCACGTTCGCCAGCCAGACCCAGCAACTCTTCGACAAGCCGGCGCCGATCAACAAGGAAAACGTGACCAAAGCGCTCAATTTCACCGAGGGCATCCGGGGGAGCGGCGGCACCTACATGCTCGAAGGCGTGAAGCGCGCGATCGATCAGCCGATCGATAAAGAGCGCGTGCGGATCGTCATCATGCTCACCGACGGCTACATCGGCAACGAGGCGGAGATCGTCGAACACGTGGGCAAGAGCTGCGGCGACCAGATCCGCTTCTGGGCGATCGGCATCGGCAGCTCGCCCAACATGTTCCTGATCGACGGCGTCGCGCGGCAGGGCGGCGGCATGGGTAAGCGCCTGGCGCTCGAGGAGCCGGCCGCCGGTCTGTCCGAAGAGGTCATCTCGCGGATCCAACGCGCTCAACTCTCCAAGATCAGGATCGATTGGGGCGGCCTGGACGTGGCCGAAACGTATCCGTCAAGAATCCCCGAGCTTTGGGCGGGCCGGCCGGTGATCCTCTTCGGCCGCTACCGCGGCGGAGGCCCGGCGGAGATCCGGCTTGCCGGCGTTGTCGAAGGCGAGCCGGTCCAATGGCCACTGAAGGTCACCTTGCCGGAGAACCAGCCGGCCCACGACGTGCTCGCCAAGGTCTGGGCCCGCAAGAAAATCGAGGACCTCATGCAGCAGACCTTCTACGCCGGCTCGCCGGCCGTGGAGGAAGAAGTGACGGCAATTGCCCTCGACTATCGCTTGATGAGCCAGTACACGAGTTTCGTTGCGGTGGACGCCAAGGACGCCGAGAAGATCGACAGGGAGCGATCGGCACAACCGCCGCGGCGGATGCTCGTGCCGGTTCCGCTCCCCGAGGGGACCCGGTGGGAAGGCTTCTTCGGCCCGCTGGGCGAGACCCCGGCCGAGGGACTCGACCTGGCGGTGGCGCCGGCGAGGAAGCTGGCAGAAGCCAAGGGGAAGGTCCAGCGGAGGGATTTCGCCTTCTCAGCTCCGTCCAGCGGTCCCGGGCTAGCGATGGGGATGGGCGGCGGCGGAATCAGAGGCCGAATGGCCCCGGGAATGCCGATGGCTCAACCGGCCGCGGGGGCCCTGCCGGGGATGGCCCCACCGCCGGCGCCTCTCGCGGCGAAGCCGATGAATGCCCCTCTCAACGGCGCGCCGCGGCAGCAATACTTGCTTTCCCGCGGTATGCCAGGATATTTCCGCGGCCAACGAGGAGATGTCCAGCTTAACCGCAATGCTCGCTACGCAAGCCCCGCTCCACCCGGGCTCGTATTGGGCCTACCGATTGCGTCTTACGGAGCAGCAGCCAGGGAGTCGCTTGCCGGAGAGCGTGAGCTCGACCGACTTGCGGTAATCGCCGACCAGTACACGGCGGGCGCGGTCTCGGCCGACGCCCCGGCACTCGTGCAAGCGTCTCAGGAATACCTGGAAGCGGGCCGCAAGGCGATGCAGGCGAAGAAGCCGACGGAAGCCCGCGCGAGTCTGCTCCGCGCGTGCTTCCTTGCTGCCGCAGCCGTAAATCGCGGCAATTACGAGGCCGTGGCGCTGTCCAACGCGGCCCTGTCCGATCTGGAGTCGCTCCATGCCGACCGTGTCAGCGCGTGGAAAAAAGAGATGCCTGCACTGGGGACGAAACTCGACCTCGTGCTCCGCGACCTGCCGGTTGAGGAGGCATTGGATGCGATCGCGAAGGCGGCGGGACTGAAAGCCCGCCTGGTCCCGGGCAGTGTGGACGATGCAAGCGAAATGCTCGCCGGACGCCGTGCCCGGACCACGTATCTCGACCTCCGCGGCGCCACGGCCGCGCAAGCGCTCGATTGGCTCCTGCAGCCGTTGCGGCTGGCGTGGTCGAAGGCCGACGGCGATGACCCTGCGATCGTGGTCGGCAGCGATCGGCGGCTGCCGCACGTTTCGGGATGGGTGTACGACGTCGCGGCTATCGCCCTGCCGCTTCCCAAAGAGCTCGGCGATGCCAAGGACCCGCAGAAGCTTGCCGACCAGGCGAAGCAGAGCGCCGGACAATTCGTCGGCGCCGTGCGGAACGCGGCCGACGCGTCCGAAAAGGAAGTCATGTGGTTCGCCCCGGGCCAACTCCTGGTCTTCGGCATGCCCAGGACCCACGAAAAGGCAGCCGCCCTTCTTGCAGTGCTCTCCAATCCCGAAGCAAAACCGGCCAGCGACCTGGCGACTCTCCACGAAACGACGAGCCGGCGAGCGAAGGAGCGGAAAGAGGAAATTCAGAAGCTTGCCGAGCTGAGCAGACTCCTGGAGGCTGCCGGCGCCCACGACGAGTTTGCATGGAAGCTGCTCGCCGCGGCCCTGGGCGGAGAACTCGATCGGGAGGCCCTCACCGAACTGCAGATCGCGTGGAAGTCCGGCGCAACGAAAGAGCTGCTCGAAGGCGAAGCCCAGGCACTTGCCTTGCGATCCGCTTGGGCCATTACCCTTGCCTGGCAGATGCTCCCCGGAGAAAAGGAGCTCGCCACACTGGCCGACTCGGTTCGTCGCCAGTGCCGCCCGGCTTTGGAAAAGGCTATCACGTTGCTCAAGGAGAAGCCCCAGGACGCCGAAGCGCTCCTCGCGGCCGCCTACGCCGCGCTGGCCTCGGACGGGGCCGACCTGAAACAGCAGGTCCTTACCTCGCTCGGCGCCGAGCCCGCCGGTCTCGTCTTCGCCGTCCGCTCCCTGCTGGACGAACCGGGCAAGATCGACCGCGAGCAGCTCACGAAGCTCGTTGCCACGGGCAGTCTGGCGCGAGAGGATGCGGTGGTCATGGCCGCGCTGGCTTGCCGGCGCGACGGGGGTGAAACGTGGACCTCGTTCCGCGCGGAAATGCGAGAACTCCTGGGCCGGCAGCCCCTGCCGGGAAGCGTCGTCGTGCTGGTCAACCGCCTCTCCGGCAACATCCCGCTCGCCGCTTTGCGCCGGTAGATCGCTCCGGCCACCCCAGTAAAGGTACTAAGACGTTGTGCAATCATGGTTGAACCACTGTGGCCAACGGGCCGCGCGTTGAATGAGAGGCGGTGTGCCATCTCTCACGACGTGGCACGAGAGCCTGCCCATATGTTGCACCGACGCGCGGCCCGTACCCAGTTCGCCCAAAGCCGTCACTTGCGGGCAATCTCCACCACCGCGTGCAGGCCATCCTCCAGGAACGTCAGTGTGAGCACCATGTCGGAGAAGCCGCCGATCAACCGGCCCAGGTCGCTGGAGGGCGAGGGGGCCGCCGGTTGGCGAGGCGCCGACGCGGATCCGTGGACCGTGCAGCTCGCGCCCTTGCCGTCGTCGGACCAGGCATACCGTCCCCCGTCGGGACAGAAGAAGTGGCTGTCGAAATAGCGCTCGCCGGCAGCGA
Organism: Pirellulales bacterium; assembly: GCA_013360685.1. Classification (GTDB taxonomy): domain Bacteria; phylum Planctomycetota; class Planctomycetia; order Pirellulales; family Thermoguttaceae; genus JABWBD01. The sequence continues at coordinate 4,666 of JABWBD010000032.1, read as the reverse complement.
CCAGTGCCGCGTGGCGCGCGTTGGTCGGCGGTTCCTTGCCTGGCGACGCGATCACCCTTGCCAGACTCGATAGCGGCCCCACATTCTGCAGACAGGCTTCCCGGTTGTTCTCGGCCCAGCCCAACTTGTAGCTGGACAGCACTCGGTCCCAGTGCTGCGGCCGCATCCGCACCAGGGCATGAGCCACCGCGTCCTTTCTCGGCCCGCCCGCTGCGGCGCCGTCCGTGCGGATTGCCGCGAGATCCTCCAGGATGAACGGTTTACTGGCCACGTAAAGCCCATTGCCGATTCGGGCCCAGAAGAACCGCCACTTCACCGGACCGACCTGAAAGCCGTACGCGCGGGCCGTCGACTCGCCGAGCGGAAGCTGGTAATAGTCCTGGTCGACACGGAACATCGGCATTCCGCCCGGGTCGGTTTGGCGCGCCAGGCGGGCCAGGAAGCCGTCGAGCCGTGTCAGGAAGGCGTCCACCATGTTCGGGTCCTGCACGGGAACCGAAAGGTACACCGGTGAATTCAGGGCAGACACCAGCAGCGCAATCGGCAGCGCCTCGTCATCCAGAAATCCTCGCCTGCCGGTAAACGATCCCAACGACATGCCAAGAAAACTCGGCAGGCTGAAGGCGAAAAGCGGATCCGTGTCGTAAACGTGCATTCCGACCTGGTTGCCGATGCCTTTGGCCAGGAATTCTCCGACTCGCAACTGCTGCAATTCCTGCTCCAGCAAACCGAAGGAACGCCGCCGAGTGTCTGGCAATCGCAGCGCGATTCGGTCGTCCGGCCGATGCTCGACAGCCTCACCGCCGGCTCGGGTGAACAGGGCCGCCAACCTGTCTCGCTCGATCGAGTTGCGGAAGAAGGCGACCGATCCGTCGCACATGGCGACCAGGAAACCGCCCGGTGCATGGACGGCCAGGCCGGTGAGCGGCCTGGTCAAGTCGAGTTCCAAGTCGTCCGGCCTGGTCCACACCACGGCATGTTCGTCGTCGGTTTCGACCAGCATGATGGTGTTCGATGTGCCGTCCGTTACCTCGCTGATGGCGATCGGTTTTTTCCGGATCGGCGCAATCGTTTTCTCACCCGTGGGCGCCACGAATCTCGTCTTCCCTTCGGCAGCCAGTTTGTCGTTGGCAGGACGGAAGATCGCGGGCATCCGTGCGATCAGCTTCTTGTTGTGCTCGCTGTCCCACGGTTCGTCCAGGCGGAACTCGTTGTACAACGACGGTTCCTCAAGGAAGGGCAACAGGTGGACTCGCCAACTCAGCCGCGTCTTCTTGCCTTCCGCGTCCAAGCCCGCCGCGGTGGGGAAATACCGGTAGGTGTCGTGATAGTTGTGCCAGGCCAGGGCCAATTGCTTGAAGGCCAGGGCCGCCACCGCGGTATCGTCCTGCGACGCCGGCGATGGTTCCGGCTCGGGTTCCAGATCTTGAAGCGCCGATTCCAGGCCGAGCGATCGGACCAAGGCCCCTTTGTCGAGGCGGACCGCGACGCTGAAGATGTTGCGATTGGGCACCGGCAGGGCATCCAGGGGCTCCGGTTGCCTGCCGGCCACGCTTGCCAGGTTGGTGTAGATCGAGTTGTCGATCAGCGGCAGCACGATCGTCTCGATCCGGTACCGCTGCGGGGCAGCCTGGATCCGGATGGCGATCGGGTCGAAGAAGGTGCGCCAGTACTGGTTGTAACGGTCGAGGAAGGCCCGGTACGCCTCGGCTTCCTCTGCCGACACTTCAGCCGGCGCGATCTCGCAGCAGGGCGTGAGCCGTTCCGCGCGCCCGTGGTGCGAGCACACGCCCGCGATGCCGTCCGGAGACAGCGTGTAGCGGCCGCCGTCGGGGCAGGTGAGGCCCTCGGCGCCGAACTCGCCCGGCGAACAGCCCGCCTGCGCCAAGCCGCGCAGAGTCTCGGCGGTCCGGCCGGTTTGCGTGCGGTACAGCAAGGCGGCGTGCCCGATCATCCGCAGGTGGTTGTAGCAGAGCATGCGGCGGCGTTCCGTCAGCTTGAGCTGCGGGCCGACCAGGCGGCGTATGAACGGATCGGACAGATAGACCAACCCGTCCTCCTCCTCCGCTCCGCGCGGCAACAGCGTGCGGATATAAGCAAACTCGTCCGTGTCGCCCAGCCGCGTTACCTTTTCGCCCCGTTCGTCCTGGCCGCGAATCGCCTCGATCACGCGCCGTATCGCCACGCGTGAATTGCTGCGGACGTGGAGATCGGCCGCCGGATACGCGGAGAACACGTGCACCTCGCGGTCGGGCGACGTCACGTGGGTGATGCGGGCGCCCAGGTACTCTTCGTCGCTGCGGTGGGCGCCGGAGATGGTTTTCTCCGCCTGAATCAAGAAAAGATCCATCTGGGCCTTGAAAACTTCAGGCTGGTGCAGGCGGAACAACAACGTGACGTCGCTCCCCTCCCGCCAAAACAGGTCGCTGCCCGTGACCGCTGCCTCCCGGACTGCCAGGTCATAGAACGGCCGCAGCAGGCCCGTGGTGTCCACGGCGAGTTGGCGTTTGAGGTGTTCGACGGAGAGTTGCGATCGGGCTTCCTGCCGGGCCTGGCTGAAAAGATGTCTGGCCCACAAATCGCCCGTGTCGCCGAGATCCAGGAGCTTGTTGAGCGACCGGAATTCGATGAAGTAGAAGTCTGCGGGCACGCAGCGGGCCAGCGGTGAAATGTCGGGGCTCCGCCCGGCGAGCATCTCTCGCCACGGATGGCTCTTGATTGTCGGACCGGCCAGGTCGGCCATCCTCACCTTGGCCGCATCCGGCGTCTTGTTTCCGGGAGGGCGAATTCCCGCGGCCCCACCGCGGCGCGGATCGATCGGCGCGCGTGGCCCGCCCCCGGGTTGTTCGCCCCGCATCGTGTCCAATTGGAGGCTTTCCTGGACCGCCAGCGCCCCGCTGAGCATGCTGAACAGATCAACGCTTTCCACACGCTCGCCGCCCCAGCGCCGATCGCGGCCCAGCGCTTGCCGGAGTTGGGCCTCCTGCTCCGGCGTAGGACGGTCGCGTTTCGACAGTTGCAGGGCGACGTACTGCAAATAGACGTCGCGAGGGTAGAGGCTGAGTTGCTCAATCGCCTCACTCAAAGTCCAGGGTTGTTTGTCCGGCGACTTGCTCGGTTGGCCCCGGACCTCGGAAGCCGCGCCCAGAGATGCCAAGGCCACGATTCCCACGAAACCGGCGGCTGCCAATCCATCTCGAAGAGTCATGCCACACCTCCACACATAAAGCAATTGACCGCGCAACACCGACTTCCTGGTGCCGCTGCCCGCGCGACGTCGCCATCGACTACCGAATCGTCTCCGACGCGTCGAACTTCTCTCACACTTCACCCCCCCAGGGGATGACACATGAGCCGACGTCTGCAAATGCCCACGGGGATCCTCCCAGCCACGGATCCCGATCCTCAGGTCCCAGTGCCATGGCGTCCCTTCCAGGAAAGGCGATGTTTGCGGAAAACTATATCGCGCGGAAAGGAAAATTCCCGCCAGGGTCCGTATCCCTCCCAGAAATTCCGCCGCCCGCCCTAAGAATGTTGAAATTGGGCCACCCGGTATAGTATACATGCGTAGATAATTCAAAACCTACCGAACCACGCGCTCGGCCCGCGATACCACGAGAAGACTGTCAATCCACTCCCAATCCACTCCGCCGCGCCCAGAGCAAGCAATGGGCTCCGCGATTGCCAAAGTGAGCAGGTCGCAAAATCTCGGACGAGACAACCGACTTCCTTCGTCCAGGGCCCGGTACGCATACGAATTCCGCAACGCCCCTCTACAGGACGTTGCTAACCTATGCAAGAAGAACCAAGAACCTCGGTGAATCAACGGCCAAAGCATTGGCACGCAACGTCCCTGTGTCCGCCCCCGTCGGGCAAAATCAGAACGTCGCTTCGTCCACCTACGTCAAGTCCTGGGGCTCGTCGTCGTGGACCGATCCCCCTCCGGTCGGCGGCCCCCGTGACGGCGACGGATCCCACAAGCCGCAGTGTCGCCGGATCTTCTCGATCACCTCCTGCTGTGGCGGCTTGATCAAGGCAATCACGTTCATCCGGCCACCACACTTCCAGGAAATCCAGCGGAGAGGGAATCTGGAAGTTCCGCTTCACCCCGCGCCCCAGCCCCTCGTCTTCCGGATCGGGAAACGGTCGGCAAGCGTCCTTCTCCGCCTTGTACACCACCTGCCCGCTGCTGGTCACTTCGACCAGTCCCGACAGGCTGAAAGGGCAGCGCGTCATGTATTGCACAAGCCGCTCGATCCCCGCGCGATCGCCCGCGGCCAAGAACACCGACTGATCCACGCTGAAGCTGCTGTGCGGCCAGGTCCGCATGTTCTCGACCACTTCTGGCTCGATCTTCCCCTCGGCCAGATCGAGCGCAAACACCGCTTCCTGCCAGGCCGCGCGCAGCCGGTCCTTGTCCAATCTTGACACGGCCGCCTCCGAATCGTGTATCCTGGTGGAGTGTGCGTGGCCAGCCCGGAACAAGGACCGCGCTTTCCGGTCGCGGCGGACCGGCGGCGGTCCCCGCCTTGAAGTCCAATCAGCCCACCGACCCAACCGCGGAGATTCAACGATGAAAGTCTGCCGTGTCCTTGGTGTCGCGTGGATCCTGCTATTTTCCGCTCTGGCCGGCGCCGCCGAGTGGCGCGCCGGAGTGGCCCGGGTC
>JABWBD010000031.1 GCA_013360685.1 Pirellulales bacterium | reverse complement strand
GTGGACTATCTCGGGAACGACTCCCGATGGCCGCTGGTCATTCACGGCGACTCCGGATGCGGCAAGTCGGCTCTCGCAGCGCGAGCCTACCAGGAAATTCCTCCCCAGAAAAAGCCCATTATCCGCTTTCTCGGCGTGACTCCCCGGTCGTGCGATCTCGTCCCGCTGTTGAGAAGCCTTTGCCAGGAATTGCGAGCGCGGCACCCGATCGCGGAATCACTCTCCTCGGATGTCCGGGAGTTGACGGACGAATTCCGGTACCATCTCGGCGCGGCTACGGTCGAGCAGCCCGTCATCTTGTTTCTCGATGCCCTCGATCAACTCTCCGAAGCGGATGATAGCCGCCAACTGTTCTGGATTCCTTCGGGTGAGTTGCCGAGCCACGTGAAGATCGTCGTGTCGTGCGCGTCGGATCCCGGTGAGAACGATCCGCGCGGACAACCCTATGTTGCTCTCCAGCGGCGCAGCCTCCCCAGCGCGAATATGCTGAATCTGAATGCATTGTCTCTCGACGACGCCAAGACCCTGCTGTTCGACCGCTGGTTGCCGGCAGCCGGCCGCAAGACCCGCGACGCCCAGCGCCGTCTTGTCGAAGAGACATTGGAGTCCGCCGCGGCATGCCGTCAGCCGCTGTACCTGAAGCTGCTCTTTGAGGAAACAAGACTCTGGCGGTCCTGGGACGAGCCGCGCGCGCCTGGCACCAGCGTTCCTGAACTGCTGGAGCAGCTCTGCCAGCGGCTGAGCGGTCCCGAGAATCATGGCGAGTTGCTCGTGCGGCTTGTGCTCGGCTACCTTGCCGCCGCGCGCCGCGGGCTGAGCGAGACGGAGATTCTCGAAATCCTCTTCGCTGATCCCGACTACAAACGTGAGCTCGATGAGGCGAGCCGGCGCAATCGTCACATTCTCCCGACGGAACCGCCCCGCATTCCCGTCGCCATTTGGTCCCGACTTCGTTCCGACCTGGCGCCCTACCTGACCGAGCGGGCAGCCCCGGGGAGTAATGTGCTGACACTGTATCACCGGCAGATCTCCGAATGGGTCAGAGCCTGTTACCTCGACGCAGCCGGCTGGAATCCTCACGCACGCCTTGCCGGGTTCTTCAGCAGGCAAGACTATTTTCTGGAACCCGTCGAGGACCAGCGCGCCCGATCGCAGCGGATTCCCCCGACGGCGCGCCCCGCGAACATCCGCAAGGCGGACGAACTTCCGTACCAGTTGTTGGAAGCCGCCCGGCATGCCGACCCCGAAAGCAACGCCCCCGAGGCAGGCGAGTGGAACGTCGCGGCCGATCTGCTCTCCGACTGGCAATTCCTCGAAGCGAAGGCCGAGGCGCAACTGGTATTCGAACTTGTTGAGGACTTCGCGTCTGCCGTGTCGGTAATGCCCAAGGATCATCCAAGGCGCCGCATACTCACGTTGATCGAAGGAGCCATTCGCAACGACGTACACTTCATCGATCGCCTTCCGACCGCGCTGTTTCAGTGTATCTGGAATCTTTCCTCGTGGGATGACGGAGAGCAGATGCTCCTGGACTGCCTGCGAGATTGGGCAAGCGGCAAAGAGCAAGCTACTCCTGCTTTCGGATGGCTCCGCAGTCTTCGCCCGCCTGCGGTGTCCGTTCACGACAGCCCCAGCGCGCGAATCAGCGCGGATGGGTCATCCGTATTGTCGGTGTCGTTGGACAAGACGGGAACCTGCGGATTGCTCGGAACGAAACAAGGTACGGTTCTCTTGTTCGACACGGCCAGTGGCCGGACTACCGGCACCGTCACAGCCGATCAGCGCGCCATCGTGGCATGCAGCCTGTCTCGAAACGGATTTCTCGCACTGGCCTGCTCGGTAGACCGCGTCGTGCGCGCGTATCGCCGCGACTCGGGATATCGTCTCTGCTCCGTTTGGACCGCGCCGGGCGACCCATCGGCCTGCGCCATCTCCGACAGCGGACGCTATGCATGTGTGGGCACCAGGCATGGTGAGGTCGCGATCTTCGACGTGCCGACCGCAACCGCTGTCGCGACGTACCGGCACAAGGACCGATCCAAGATAATCTGGTGTGCCGTGGATGAGCGGCGGAATCGCACCGTCAGTCTCGACGCAGACTGCCGCGCCGTGCTGACTCCGCTCGACGAGCCTGCCGCGAAGAAGTGGTTGAAAGGCCCTCAGTCCTCGGCCCTGAGCGCCGCGCTGCTGGAAGACCGCAACGAACTCGTTGGCGTATTCACGAACGGTGAGATCTGGTTCTGGGATCTCAACGAGATGCGGGTCCGGAAGGTCCAGAGCGTGAGACTCGGCGAGTTCAGCCCACACTCCGATAACCTCGCTTTCGCTGTCTTCGGTGGCTCGCATGTTCTCGTCGAAGACTTCCTCGGTCATGCGGGCGTCGTGGCGTGGTCGCTCGAAACAGGGGAACCCAGCGGAGCAGTACGCTGCCAGGGAGGCCGACTCACATGCATGACCGCCGTGCCCGATGGGAGCGTCATGCTCTGTGGCACGGCCAACGGCCTGGCTCACTGCTGGAAAACCGCGGCCGTCGAATCGGCATTCGCCTCGGACCCGCCGGGTGTCGTCTGGGATCTGGCGTCGCATCGAACGATCGACTGCGAGAGGCTCCATCGAAACGAGTTCGCATCCATCGATGCCGCGGGCAGGATCACGATTTGGGAGCTCGGCCGGACGGCTGCGCCGACGGAGGAGTTTTCGCTTTCCGATCTGCCCGGTGGCGACCGTAATGCCTTATTAGTCGGCAAAAGGCGGCCTGCCGGAGCTGACGGCCGGGAGCCCGCTGCGGTCTGGTCGCCCCCGGCCCGCATGGCTTACCTCCGGAAGAGCGGCCATTGGGCGATCGCCCTCTGCGACGGTCCCATCCTCCTTTGCCGGCGCAATTCGTGGGAGAAAATCTCTCAATCCGAATCGCGCGCATCCGGTGACGTCCTGGACCTATCGCTCTCGCCCGATGAAGCCTATCTTGTCGTTGTTGAGCAAAACGGCCAGATCGCAAGCTATCGCTGTCCCGAACTCAAAATGGTGCGTTCGTTTTCCTCGGCGCCGTTGCTCTGTGCGCGCGGTCGATGGACCGCGGACAAACTTGCGGTGCTCTTCGGGCCTGCACAAGGGGGACTCAGCATCTGGCACGCGGAAGATCAGGCGGTCGAGCGAATCGTCGAAAGCTCGCAGCAATTCACGGCGTGTGATCTGTCGGCCGGCGGCTCTTTCGCGTGGGGCACTGCCGGCGGAAGCGCGGGCGTGGGAAGACTTGGCAAAAACTGGCAAATGGAGTTGCACGCACGCCACCGGTCCAGGATTGCCGCCTGCGCATTGTCTCCGAAAGCCGACCTGCTGGCAACGACGGGGCAGGACGGGACAGTCCTGGTGCAAGGTGTCTCCTCGAACGCCTTCGAGGGCGTCTTTCCTCTGTCCGATCGCGGCAATTGCCTCTGCTGGCTGGATGAAACAACATTAGCCGTGGGCACGGAATCCGGCCGCGTGGAAATATTGGCAGTAACGCGAGGTTCCGTTTGACAAGCTCTCTTGATGGGAGAAAGGTTATGGCCTACAAGGCAGGCGACGTCATCCCTGGGTTCTGCAAAGTCCCCAAGGAAGTGTACGAAGTCCAAGAGGGTGTCTGCTCGTCGTGCGGAGACGTCGGCTACGTGCTTGCCGGCCTGCACTTGGATCTGCAACAAGACGACGAATCGGCCTTCTTTGAAAAGTACCAGCGCCAGAAGCCCCTGAAGTGCCAGGTCCCCGACTGCGGTGGCGTCTTCTGCCAGACGTGCGTTGCGAAAAGCGATGGGCGTTGCCCGGATTGCCGTGGCAGGCTCGAGTTCCTCTGACCCGCAGCCGTGCTTCGCCGCACCAGGCCGGCCCCGTCCCAGTGACCGTTTTCGTACCAACGAGCAAGTGAGGTAACCAATGCGATTTCCGCGGACACTATGCGAGAGGCGTGTGGCCGAAGCTTTCTCAGCCCTGCGCCGAGGCGCCGTCGGGCCGGCTCGGGAGGCTCTTGGCGCTGCTCGCCAGGCCTTGGAACAAATGAATCGGGACATCGGTGAAGACGCCCCTCCGACGCCCGACGAACTGGCGGATCTTCTCGGCCACATCGAGAATATGGAAGGTGCTATCCTGCTGGACCTCGGCGACCTTCGAGGAGCTGTTGAGCACCTGCAGTGCGCGACGGACCAGTTTCGCAAGACGGACAACGAAGCTTTGCCAATGGCGATCAATAGCCTCGGCATCGCTTGCCGGCGCCTGGGACGAACGGAGGAAGCCCTGGCGTGCTACCAGGAAGCCATGGACCTGTTTGCTGCAAACGGCGACGAATTAAACGCCGGCATGCTGCAGCAGAACGCGGGGAATCTGTGCCAGAGCGTCAACAGGCACGAGGAAGCGATCGAGTGGTACACCAAGGCAAGCGATGGTTTTGCTCGTTTGAACCGAAAAGACAAGATGGCGGAAGTTCAACTTAGCCTTGCCCAAAGTTGCCTCGTCTTGCAGGATTGGGACAAAGCCGAAAGTGCGTACCGCACTGCCCGCGACCATTACGCCGGCGAGCGGAATGAAGCACTCGTCGCGGCGATTGATCACAATCTGACGTCAATAGCCTCCAAAATGCCGACCGGATTCGGAAGATCGGACCGCGCGGTCGAGCACATCAAGGAGTGTCTCCGGCGGTATTCGAGCGGTCATGACGCCCCCGGACTTCAATCGCTTCTTTTCGATTCAAGCGTCCGGGTCCTTGACCTGTTTCCCGCGGTCAGCGATGAGATGTTCGAGTGGTTTGTGGGCCTTACGAAACGGTCGGCACAGGGTTCCGGCCTTCAGAAGGCGTTGCCGATGAGGTGGGCCCTTGAGACACTCAATGCGATTTGCGTCAGGGTCCGCGAGTCCAGTCCGAACCAATACATGGCGGAGTTCATGTTGGCTGCTTGGTCCGTCAAGTACAGAACGGCCTTCGACGAGCATTTTTTCGCAGGGCTCCAGAACCTGAAGCTAGCTGCTGCCGCGATGTATCCCGCAGTTGAGGCACAGCAGACAAACATCCAGCGTCTGCAAGTGATCGAAGGACTATGCAGAGAAAACGACGAGGAGATCTTTTCAAGGTATCCTCAAATGAGGGAGATGGTCAGCCGCCTTCGCAGAAAAGAGTGAGGCGCCGCAGTCGAGTGTGGCACGACGCTCGGCGTCGTGAATCAAGGCATGGAGTGCCGTGCCCCACTACCATTGGTCTTGTGGGAGCGCACCGCCTTGCAGGCTCCGCCTGCTCTTCCTCAACCCTCCCTTCGCGGTCTGCCGCTCCAAGACACTTTCCGTCCATCTTCACCAGGCCGACCTCAGTCTGTGCGTTGCCTCTGCCATTGCCCAGCGGACGCGGTCGGGGTCGCCGGGCTGCTGGCGAAACGTGTACTGGAACCAGCGGCCGGAGATCGACTGGTAATGCTCGGCACGCGCGCGACGGGCTTCCTCCAGGGCGCCGGCCAACTTGGTGGCGGCATCCGGTTGCCCGAGCCTCGCCTCTGCCGCGGCGATCGCCCGGTCGAGGGCCTGAAGATACCGCACGTCGTCGATCCCGTCGCGAAATGCTTCCCAACGGAGCGTGGGAATGGGCAGGCCCGAGGCGTCGGGATAGGCCATGGCGTGGGCGGGCGAGGTGTAGAGCCGGTCGTCGGGGAAGTCCTGGTACGCCCACGGCGCGCTGCCCAGGTAGCCACAGGCGGTGTTGTACAGCCCCGACATCAGCCGATAGTAGAGCGGAAAGGCCGGCGAAGCCGCCCAGTAGGAGATCGGCTGGAAACCCTTCAAGCGCGCGTATTTCACCTGCTCGTTTCCCGGCGAATCGAAGACCTTGATGTTGTACACCGGGTGCGAGACCGCGTCTCGCAGGGCTTCCTGGGCCTCGCGGCTGTTGATCGCCGCCATCATCGGAAGATCCAGCTTCCGCCGCCGTGCCGACTCCTTCAGGCAGCGCTCGACTTGCTCGGGCGTGCGGGGCTCGTCCACCCCGTAGTACAACAGCCCGTCGAATCCCAACTCCTTGGCCCGGCGGATTTGTTCCGCAGCATCGCCTCCCGGCCAGCCCATGATGCAAGGGGCCCGCCTCATGCCCGCTTCGGATGCCGCCCGGAGCGTTTCGAAGCCGCCATAAAGCGTGGTGCTATTGAGCCCGTGGCGGACCTGGTCGGCCAGTTCGGCCGCAAACCGCTCGGGTGGAACGTAAGAAGGCCGATCCTCCTTGACCGGCTGGTTGGGATAGTAGATCGAGTAATAGCCCTCGACCGGCCGCAGGTCGAGGTCCATGACCTCCAATTCCACGGGCAGTTCGGCGGAGGCGTCCGGACCCTCGCCCGTCAGCCGGAGCCGCCCTTTCCAGATGCCCGGCCTGGAGCCGGGCGGAACGTGCACGGTGATCCAGAGCTGCCGGGCCTGGTGTGCGGGGACTCCCGCTACGCACAATCCGCCGCCATAGCCGCCTTGTGGTCCCTTGGGCGGCAGCGCCGTCCGGTCGTCGCGGAGAAGCAGATCCGGACACTCCTCGATGGCCGTCCGCGTGGCCGGCATCACCAGGTTCCGTTTCCGCAGATGCACGACGCGCAGGTCGATCGCGTCGGGCCCCAGCCGCGCGCCATCCGGGCCGTCCAATTGTTCCAGCTCCGCTTTGAGTGCGTCGAAGGATCGCAAGGCGCGGACGGCAAAAGTTCCGCTGACGTACTGACCGGCCGCGCCCCAGAGTCGAATCCGCTCGATGAGGTCCTCGGTCCGCGGAAGCCAATCGTAGCGGATTTCTTCGTAGGGGCGTACGGCGCCGGTCACAAAACCTCGGGGTCCGGCCGGCGCGGCCAGATGGGAGTCGTCGCGATACACGCGGAGACCGCGGAGCCGCGGCTCTTCGACCGGCGGAGGCAATTGGGCCGTTTCGGGGCGCCAATCCGCGTCGAGCGTAAACAGCACGGCGTCGAGCATGCCGCCTTCGACCGTAATATCGACATGGTGGCAGGCGGCTTTCACGTCCAGCGCGCCGAGGTGCCGCCAGACGTACTTGGCACCGCCCGGCCCGCCGCGAGCTCCGGCAGGCGGCCGTTCGTCGACGGTCAAACCGACCTTGCCATACCCGCCGTACTGCCGGGCCCAAGCGTGGTATGTCCCGGACGCGGGGAACTCGGCGACCCAGGTGAGCACGTGCGTGCCGCCGCTGCATGTCCACGCCGAGGCGGCGCCGGAAGGGGGCGTGCCGCCGTACTGGCTGCCATTGGGATAGAAGCCCCAAGCCGGCAAGAGGCGGTCGCCCGTGGTCCAGAATGTGTTCTCATGAGCGGGCCGGTCCTCCGGAGCGACGTTGCCCAGGAAGACGGCCGACAGGACGGATGCGATTGAGAGGAGAGTAACCATGTTTGGGATCTCCCGAAGTAGTGCGTACGCGGCTCTGCGCAATCCCGCGGAAAAGACGGGGACTTCCGCCTGTCAAGCTTACCGTGCACGGGGACAGGCCGACAAGGGCCCCGGTAGCTCATCCGTAGGGCTCATGGAATGGAGCGGTCCGTGGTCAATTCTCTTCGGCAGCGCGCGGCGGTACAATGACTGGAATGAAGATATCCATCGTTCGCGAAACGGAGGACGGCCGATGCCCTCGCCTTTTCCAGGAATGAATCCTTACCTGGAGCAGGAAGACGTCTGGCACGATTTTCACGAGGCGTTTCTGCCTCAGGCCCGGAAGATGATCGCCGGGCAGCTTTCAGAGGACTATCTCGTGAAGATCGACCAGCACATCTATATTCACGAACCGCCGGCCGACCAGCGCGTCTTCGTCGGACGCGCCGACGTGCTGGTGGCGCCTCGCCAACCCGCTTCAGGGGCCGCCCCGGCATCGGTTGCGGCCCTGGCCCCGGCACAGGTCACGCTGCCGACGATGGATGTGGAGCGGATTTCGTTTCTCGAGATCCGTGACCGGCGAGACCGCCGACTCGTAACCGTGATTGAACTGCTCAGTCCGGCGAACAAGTACCGCGGACCGGACCGTGAGCAGTACCTGGGCCAGCGCGGCGAGCTCTTGGCCAGCTCGGTGCATCTGGTCGAAATCGATTTGCTGCGCGGTGGGCCTCGCATGCCGTTCGCCGATCCAATTGCGGAATGTGATTACTGCATCATGGTGAGCCGGATGGAGACCCGTCCGCGCGCGGACTTCTGGCCGCTGCAACTTCGCGATCCGCTGCCGGTCATCCCCATTCCTTTGCGCGCGCCCGATCCGGATACACGCCTGGACCTGCAGACGGCGCTGCACGATGTTTATGATGCCGCGCGCTATGGGAGCTACATTTACGAAGGCTCGCCGCAACCGGCCTTGCGCCCGGACGACGAGGCGTGGGCGAGCGAGCTGGCAGCTCTCGCCGCCAGTGAACGGCCTGGTTCGGCTTGACAGGCTTTTTTCAGAAAGGAATCCCGATGAAAATGATTTCCATGATTTTGGTCATTCTGTTCGGATCAACGGCGGCAATCTACGCCGGCGAGACCGTCGCGCCCAAGTCGCACCCGGACAGTTCGAACTGGCAGGAATTGCTCGCCAAGGATCTCTCGAATGCGGTCGCGCCCGAGGGCGTATGGTCGCTCGACGAGGGAGTACTCACGGCTGCGGAAGACTGGAGAATTGCACGATGTTGCTTGACGTTGCGACGGTGGTGATTTGCCTGCTGCCGGCGGCTGCCCTTGCGGAGCCGGAGATGGTTGTTATCGCGTCGCTGGAGTCCATGTCGCCGGAAAGGATCGAACGGACGTTTGTCGTTCCACCGTTCGGCGTCGAGCACCAGGTGCGGTTGAACTTGGAGTCCCGGATCGATTCCAAGATCCTCGGAGGCTCGAATCCGTGGATCCGCGTGGCGGTCAATGAGAGTTATCTCACGCAAGGCGATCTCTTAAACAAGCGCGACGAATTCCGGCTCCGCCGCGGCACCGACCTCACCTGGTCGAAAGGGGACCGCTGGCGGGTCCTCTATTCGCCCGATTTTGAACAGGCGATCCGGGACAAGGACCACCCCAATGCCTGTCCCGACGCGGATCCGTATCGCTTTGTGTGGGACATCACCCGGTACGTTCGCCCAGGCGAAAACCAACTGCGGATCGAGCATCTCAAGGTCCTCGAGCATCCTGACCAACTGGTGCTGCGGAACGTAAAGATCGACATCGGGCGGCCCATCTCGCCTCCGGCCGATGAGCGTGTTGCACCGGCCCCGGCCGGCCCCTTACCGCGGTTCGTCGCGATGCCGCCCGTTCCGCTTTCGATCGAGGCGAAGCTCGCGCCGTCCGGGGCGATGATCGTCGGGCTCGGCAAGGAAGCCTTCGCGATCGAGACCCGCACGAGTCTGCCGCAAGGGGCCTGGCACGCGACCGAGGCCGCCGCAGGCAGCCCGATCGCGGCCGGCGGATCGGCGGAGGCGACGTGGACCGCCAGCGCCTGCCGGATCGTCCGCCGCGTCAGCGTCCGCGACGACTATGTCGAGGTCGCCGACACCTTCACGAATACGGGCGGGGAGCTTGCGGGAGTCATGGTCCAGCACCGGCTCCGCGGACCCGACAAGCCGGAGAAGACCTACCTTGCGGGCAATGAAGCGATGGCCGAGACCGGGGCGCTGTTGAATTCCGCTCATCCGTCCGTGTTCGGCAAGTGGAGACCAATCGGGGTCGGACTGGTGGCGGAGGACGACGTCTTCCGCGTCCACGTGCGACAGTTCACCGAGCCGGGCACGATCGGCCTTGCGGACGAGCAACTCGGAATCGAGCCGGGCAAGAGCGTGACGCTCGAGTGGAGCATTTACCCCGCGCCCAGCGGCGACTATTGGGAGTTTATCAACGCGGTCCGCCGCAACTGGGACGCCAACTTCACGATTCCCGGCCCGTTCTCGTTCGCCATGGCGTTTCGGGAGAAGAAACCGGCCGATTGGTACGGCCTATGGCTGCGCGAGCGGGGCCTCAAGATCGTGGCCGGGCCGATCGCCAAGTATGCCGACGAGAAGTACGCCCACGGCACGGGCATCCTGCACGCGCCGGAGTGGGTCGATTTCAACAAGGACTGGACCAAGAAAATGCTCGCCGTCGCGCCGGACGTGAAGGTGCTGACCTACTTCCATGCCCAGTGCTCGACCGAGCCCGGCGGTGAAGAAAAATACGCCGATTCACGACTTCTCGACGCGGCGGGCCGCCATCTCGGCTATCCCTACAGCTACCGCCTGCCCCTCTACCTGCCGACGCGCGAGAACGGTTACGGCAAAGCCCTGTGGGGCTACGTCCGCACGTGCGTCGATACGATTGAGGCAAGCGGCCTCTACTGGGACGAGATGTCGCACAGCGTTGTCGAATTCGCCTACGACGCGCCTTGGGACGGGCATACGGTCGTCATCAACCCAAAGACCCATGCCGTCACGGGCAAGCGGAGCAGCGTGACGCTGCTCATGCAACCTCTCGTACTCGACATCATCAACCATCTCCGCCAGCGCGGCAGTTTTCTTTTGGCCAACACACAAGCAACCACCCGCACGATGACCCGGCAAAAGGTCCTGCGATTCGTGGAGACCGGTTCCTATTCGGCGGTAATCAACACACACCTGGGCTGCCCGGTCGGACTCGGCAACCACCATGCGGAGGACACCCAGGCCGACAGTGCGCGCAACGCGCGCGAGATCCTCCGCCGCGGCGGCATCTATTACGGCTGGACGTACAACCGCGAGCCGGCCGATTGGGACTTCACCGAGGTGATGTTCCCGATCACGCCGGTCGAGCTTCACGACGGGGTCGTCTTGGGCAAGGAGCGGATCCTCACCGCACGGTCCGGCGAGTTCGGCTGGCCAGACGGCGCAGCGGCCGAGGTCTTTGTGATCGACTGCCAGGGCAAGCGAGTGGCGCAGCCGTTGGCCCAGGAGATCGAGCGGAACGGCCGCCGCTGCTACGAGATCCGCATGCCGGGCGATCACTTCGCGGTGCTGGTCAGACGTGGGGCGTGAGGCGTGAGGCGTGAGGCGTGGGGCGTGGGGACGTGGGGCGTGGGGACGTGGGGCGTGAAGGGGAGCGATATGGCAGTGCGGAGTTATCGAGATTTGGAAGTGTGGCAGGTGGCAATGGACCTGGCAGAACAGTGCTATCGCGTAACGAAAGGATTCCCGAGAGAGGAGATGTTTGGGATGACGGATCAGATTCGTCGGGCAGCGGCATCAGTCCCGGCGAATATTGCTGAGGGTCAAGGGCGACAATATACGCGAGAATTCCTGAATCATCTCAGCATCGCGAGAGGTTCTCTCAAGGAGCTGGAGACTCACGTCCTATTGAGTCATCGGGTCGGCCTTGTCAAGGAAGAGGATCTGGAGGCCCTCATGTCAAAGTGCGATCGGATCAGCCAAATGCTCACGCGCCTGCGCCAATCCCTTCAGCAGAAAACCTAAGAACGCCCCACGCCTCACCTCCCCACGCCCCACGCCTCACCTCCCCACGCCCCACGCCTCACCTCCCCACGCCCCACGCCTCACGCCCCACGCCTCACGCCTCACGCCCCACGCCTCACGCCCCACGCCTCACGCCTCACGCCTCACGCCTCACGCCTCACGCCTCACGCCCCACGCCTCACGCCTCACGCCCCACGCCTCACGCCTCACGCTCCACGCCTCACGCCCTCTTCGATCCCTCGCAGGATCTCCAAGTCGCTCGGCAGCGGCGAGTCGAAAGCGGGGCGGAGCGGGATGGGGACGTCGTCCATGCGGTAGACGGTGCCCGGCACGTTGATCCCATACGTGGCCACGTGGAAGGCGACGGTTGCGTGCCGCGTGGTCGGCGTCTGTTTCGGATCCAAGGCGATGTAGGGGATGGAAGCCAGGTGCTCGCGCGCGGCCTGGGGGAAGTTGGCCATCGGGTCGGAGGCGATGATCATCGCGGCGTCGGCCTCGCGGCGGCAGAGAAGGTCGGCCGTGGTGTACTCGCCCGGGTTGAACCGCGGATAGCCGCGCGAGAGATTCACCCCGAACGGATAGCCGGTCCGCCAGGTGACCACGTTGTCGGCACCGGTCACGTTGCCGTGGCCGCGCATCGGCTTGCAGATGAAGCGGGTGTGCTCGTTCATGTCGCGCGTCAGCGCGAGCACGGCCTCGCTGTTGAGGTGCTTGCCGCGGGTCATGGTCAGGCCCATGCCGAAGAGGATCACCCCGTAGCGGGCCTGCTTCATGCGGTCCATGAGATCCTGCCAGGCGGCCAGCGGGATGCCGGTCTCCTCTTCGACCTGCCGCGGGTCCAACTCGACTCCCTTCGCCAGGGCCCGGAGGGTCCAGAGGGCCTCGAAGTCCTTGCGGGGCCTAATCTGGAGGAAGATGTCGGCGGCCTTGGCGCTCTTGGTCTTGCGGACGTCGACCACCACGCAGGTCCGGTCCTTGCGGCCGCGCGGCGTCCAGATCCCCTTGGGCATGAGGCTGTACTTGGTGAAGTGGCGGGGGTGGCTCTCGGCCGGGTTGCCACCCCAGAAGATGATCAGATCGCCACGGTGGAGGATCTCGCCGAGCGAGGCAGTCACCTCGCCGACGCCCTGGAACGCCATGCCCGAGGGGCCGTGGCAGACGCTTGTCGTCGTGTCCACGCTGCCGCCGATCCAGTCGGCGATGCCCACGGCCACGCGCTGGGCCTCGCAGGTCGTGTCGCTCAGGCCGTAGACGACCGGATACCGGGCCTTGCTGAGGATCTCGGCAGCCCGGCGTATGCCTTCCTCCACCGGCGCAGGCCGACCCGCCACGAGGCACGCCGGAATGTCTTCGATCTCGTGGTTCAAGAACCAGGACTTCCCCAGCACGCAGGCGTTTTTCGCCTCGACGATGCGGTGGCCCTCGACCTTCACCACAATGTCGTCGCACACGCAGCCGCAGAACGTGCAGGTGGCATCCTCGATGATTTTCAGTTCGCTTTGGGCCGGGGCGTCCGATTCGATGGCCGCTGGATTCACGCGATCTTCTCCAATTCCACGTCGATTCCCTTGCTGGTCGGCATGCCCGAAGCCTCCGTGTCGGAGCCCATCAGCCGGCTCGAAATATCTCCGTACGCGATGAAGAGCACGCCGGGGGGCAGTTCGCCTGCCTTGGCCCCGGTGACGGGCAATTCCACTTGGCCCGTGGCACTGCGGAGCCGTACGCGACCTCCCTCGGCAATTCCCAACCGGGCAAGGTCCTCCGGCGCGACCTGGAGCACCGTGGTCTCGCCCAGGTAGCCCTCGGTCGATTTTCCCTCGCTGATGCCGCAACCCTGCCGGCTGGTGCGGCCTGGAATGAGGATGAACCGTTCGGTCATGACGTTTTTCTTGTGCGGGGGTGACGGCGAGCGACAGCCGCTCTTGCGACACTGCTATTGTCGCGGTCTGTCAAGTTCCGTGGCAAGCCCTCGCGGTGTCTTACCCGAGCAAGCCGCCCGGCTGCTTCGCTGCTTTAGTCCCCAACCGCAATGGCAATCACGCTGCTGATGTCCTCCATACGGTCCATTGTCGGGCCGCAGGCAGACCCCGTCAAGCTTGAGAGTGGAGCACCACTCCCCCGCACGTAGAACGGAATTTATTCCGTTCCGAAGGCGGCAAGGCTATGGCCGGATTTGCAGTCCACAAGGGACGGAATGAATTCCGTTTTACCGAGTGTCAACGGAATGAATTCCATTTTACCCGGTGTCGGCCGAGCCGCTCCAGGTCACAGTTCAAAGTTGAACAGGTTGACTGGGAAGGTGAAATCGGCCAGGTTGCCCTCGATCTTCGTGTCGGCGCCGCCGCGGCCGTTCACCGTGAGCGCGACCATGCGAAGCTGGGCCGCCGCATCCACCTCGAATGTGTCGTCCCCATCGCCGAGCAGCGCCAAAACGCGTGCCCTCGCAGCCTGGACGCGGTACATGAAG
Organism: Pirellulales bacterium; assembly: GCA_013360685.1. Classification (GTDB taxonomy): domain Bacteria; phylum Planctomycetota; class Planctomycetia; order Pirellulales; family Thermoguttaceae; genus JABWBD01. Next base: position 17,062 of record JABWBD010000031.1, on the reverse strand, counting down.
AACCGGTCGTTCCCCTCGTTCGTGTAGACGGAGATCGTGTCTCCGATGACTCTCAGGTTGTTGAAGTTCACCGTGTCATTGCCGGTCCCGCCGTAGACCTCCAGAGTCTGCCCGATCGTGAAACGCGCCGTCTCGCTCGACACGACGTCGCCCGCTTCCAGCAAGTCCTCCCCTTCCCCGAGATCGGCGAACACCTTGCCGAACACCGCCGAGGGCGCGTTGGTGAAGCGGGGGTCCAGATCCCCCGGATCGTTCGCGGGATCGATATTTCCAAGACGCACCTGATCGGCGCCGTTGCCGGTGCGGATCGACAGGTTTCCGACAATCGTGGCGTTCTCCAACTCAATGACATCCGCCAGGTTGCCGGTGAGGATGAAGACGTTGCCGCCGATGCCCAGCGGGCGGCCGAAGTTGCCCAGATAGATCTCCTGGGAAACCGCTTTCGTCCCTGCGCGGATGAAAAGATCACCGCCGATACTGCCGGACAGGGCAACTCCCGCCGACCTGAACACCTCCATGTCATCCAGAGTGCGGAGTTTCGCTGCCGGGCTGCCGGTGCCGATGAAGTCGGAGGACTCACCGCTGCCGCCGAGCCCCATGTCGGCATGCACGAAACCGGTGACGTTCACAACGTGCGGAACGGGGTCGGTCTCTCCAAAGACGAAGCCCTGGCCGCCGCTCCCGCCCTGCACGTTGAGGCCGCCATTGATCGTGCCCTCCCCCTCGCTCCCCAGCGTCCCGCCGAGGACGAAGAAGGTCGTGGCACCGGGCGATGCGCCCTGATCGCCGAGCGAAACGGAGAGGTCGGTGTTCAAGGTCTGATCGTTCAACTCCAGGCGATTCGAGAACCCGGGCACGATCTGCCCCAGCGAAACGGAAAGCGCCACCCCAACATCGTGTACACCGTAGTCGGTAGCCCCTTCCTGAACGTGCAGGCGGCCGTCGGCGTCCACTTGCAGCGACACCTCGGCTTCCTGCCCGGCGGAATCCTCCGCGATGGAAACCAGGTCGCCCACATCGTCGAAACCCAACAGCAGTGCGGGGCACCATCGCGTTTCCAGCTTCTCAAACTGCGGCCGAAACTTTCTTGGCATCCTCATAAGAACCTCCTGATAAAAAACGGCCTCACCACGAACTCGAGAAGTCCCACGAACCGGCAAAACGGCTGGATATCCTTATGCCGGAACGGCGCAGTCTACGTTGGACCGCTCGCGAGTGGCATCGGGGAAACGCTGAGACCCGCGGCATTCCGCGCCCGCGGCGCTGCCTTGGCGAACCGCTTCGCCGTAAGTCCCAGCCCGGCAATAGAGAATTGCACTAACCGGGGCATCGCTCCGCCGATTGTGGAAAGCGGCAATCGCGCGCCAGGGGCGAACTAGACACTTCGTCCGCCACGATTACGCGGATTTGTGATGCGAAACCTAATGTTTGGGACTGGCGTCTCAAGCTGAGGAAGACAAAAGGCACGATTTGCCAATCCCGAGACTCGCCCCGGTCCGCAACGCTGAGAAGCATTCTTCTGAGTGGAATGTGCCGGGAGATAGATCGTAGCTGAAGTTGCGAGACTTCCGATCTCTCGCAAAACACCCGATTTCTCACGAATTCGGCTACCAAAACGCTTCACAGGTTGGCCGGTCCGCCGGTCTTGACTCGCCTTTGGTTCCCGTGTGGAATGGAGTGGGTGCCGCGAGGTATTCCAGTTCCGGCGGAGCGACGCCGGGAGTACGGGGAACAGATGCCTTCCAAGACCCTCACCGTGTTCGGGGGACCGTCGGCTTCACACCAAACGGCTATCGTCGGCAACGAAATGTCCGAGAATCGTCCGCCAGTTCGACCGCGCCGGCTGAAGGTCCGAGTCGTCGATGAAGGCGATCGGCTGCGGTTCTCATTCCATGCGCCGCAGTACGGCGGCGGCTGTTTCATGGTTCTCTGGCTCATTGGCTGGACCGTTGGCTGCGTATGGCTGGCCGGCATGGCAATCAATGAGCCGAAGTTCTTCATCGTCCTGTTCGCCGTGCCGTTTTGGGCGTCGTGGTTCTTCGTCTTCTTCGTGCTGCTGCGCACGTTCCTTCAACGAGAAGAGTTGAGCCTGGGGGCCGCGGGGGTGGACTTCGTGCAGCGCGTGATCGTAACCGTCCGCAGGAGACACATCCCGCTCGACGAGGTTCGCACGTTCAGGGAATACGAGATCGTGACCGATCGTGAGAGCGGCAGACGGGCGTGGGGGATTGAGATCGTCGCTAGCGGCCGATCCCTGAGGGTTTTCCAGGAAGTGCCCGAACAGGAACGCGCATGGCTCATCGCCGAGCTCAAACGTTGTCTGGCGGGTCTGAAGCCGCCGGTGCCCGGAGACGAAGGTCCGATGGATGATGGCGCGGAGTTCGGATCCACCCCCGGGAAAGCTGACCGGGAGACAGCGACGGCTGAAAAGGAGGACGAAAAAAGGAGGGCAAAGAAATCGGAGCTTGGCAACGGGGAAGTCGAAGTGCTCCGGCCGTCCGGCACGCCCGTTGGACCGCCGAGCGACTGCGGCTGGCAGCAAATCGACGAATTCCGGGCAACAGGCTTTGCGCAGCGTGGGCGGATGGACTGGGGCGCAGTCGGCGGGATGCTCTTCGTCAACCTGTTCTGGAACGGGATCGTTTCGGTGTTCATATCGAGCCTCTTCGTGCCTGAGATGCACGGTCCGGAAGGCGCGATGTGGTGGGGGCTCGTGGTCTTCCTCATACCGTTCGAGGTGATCGGACTGGCCATGTTTGTGGGGCTCGTGGCGGTCCTTCTTGAACCGGTACGCCGAGCGACGTGGCGGTTTTCGGAGGGCGTGGCGGAGTACCGCTGGACCTATTTCGGATTTGGGCCGCGTTGGACCTACCCGATCGACCGGCCGGACCGGATCGAACTTCGCCGCAGCAGGGAGAATCAGCGCCCCGGCTTTCGCCTTTCGATCAGGCAGGCAACATGGAGCGAAGATGCCAATGGTGCCGACCGGCAACTTGTGCTGGTCGGCCTCGACAACACGGAGGTTTGTACCATCGACGCGCTCACGGATGGCGAGGCCCGCTGGATCGGCGACATCCTGCTCGCGGAGCGGTTCGAGTGGTTTCGTGCGTAAATCACTCCGGTCGCACGCGCCGCACGCGATGATTGTTCGTATCTCCGATGTATACAGCCCCATCGCTTGCGACGCAGACGCCGTGGGGACGGTCCAGATTTGCGGCGGTTGCCGGTCCGCCGTCGCCGCCGTATCCGCGAGCATCGGGGCCGGCCCCGGCGATCGTCGTTACGGTCCCACTTCGCACATGGATACGGCGGATCACCTGGTTCTCCGTATCGACCACGTCGACATCGCCGTCCGGACCCACGGCGATCCCTTTCGGCCCGTTGAAGGTTGCGTCGAGTGCCGGTCCGCCGTCGCCGCTGTAGCCTTTCTGGCCGGTGCCCGCCACGTGCCGGAGCATGCCCCGGTCGAGGTCCATCTTCCAGATGCTGTGTCCCTCGCGAAGCGCGATCCAGAGCGTGCGGCCGTCGATGAACAGCGCGCGCGGGCCGAGAATCGGATTGCCGCGGGCAACCTGGCCGTCCTTGGGCAGCTTCGTTTCACCGGTCCCGGCGATCGTCTCGATCGTGCCCCGGTTGAGGTCGACTCGACGAATGCGGTGGTTGCCGATATCGGCCAGGTAAAGATACCCTTCGCCGTCCAAGGCGATGCTGTGGGGGCTGCTGAGCTCCGTGCCGGTCGCCCGTCCTTCGTCGCCGTTGTAACCCGGTCGGCCGGTGCCCGCGATTGTGGTAATCGCGCCGGTCTTCCCATCGATCCGGCGGACGATGTGGTTCTGCATTTCGACGAAAAACATGTTGCCTGATGCATCGAAACGTACTTCGTACGGCTCGTTGAGCTTCGCCTGGCTCGCCGAGCCTCCATCGCCGCTATAGCCTTTCTGGCCGGTTCCGGCGATGGGTCGCAGCTCGCCGGAGTTGAGATTCAGCCGGCGGATCCTGTGGTTTTCGACCTCGCAAATATACAGGTCGCCGCCGGGACCGAATTCCACTCCGAACGGTTGCCCGACATCGGACTTGTCGCCGTTGCCGGCCACGGTATCGATCCGTCCCTGTCTCATCCCATCACCAAGGAGCGGGCCGGGCCAAAGGCAGACGACCAGTAGAGAGACTCGACAGGGCATTCTCATGGCTTTCTCCTTGCAAGAGTAGACGTTGTGATCTTCGTTACATTGCCTGATTTTCCGGCGCTCCACCGCGGTTTACAGCATCGGTATGCCGTCCAACAGGCTCCCGGCCCCGGACCCGCCGAAATCCTCGGGCTTGGACATATGGAGAAACCACCGGCCGCCGAACCGTTTGAACAAGACCGGCGTCTCGACCTCCTCGTCGTCGGCCGCGAACACCATCGTGGCCTGCGCCGTATCCGACTCGATGCGAACATTCGTCAGTTTGGCTGTAGCGATGAGCTTCATCGCCTCCTTTTTCGCCTTCTTCGCCATCAGTTTGAGCACGGGGTTCTGCGGCAGGTGTTTTTCTTCCTCCGCTTCCAGCGCCGCCATCAACTCGGCGTAGAACGCCGGTTTGTCCTGGACCGCAGCCGCCAGGGGCGGACGCTGCGGCGGTGCTTGCGAACGTGAGCTTTCCCCCTCTTCCTCCGTATCGCTCACATCATCGACCACGCGTTCCGCCGCCTTGCCCGCGGCCGGAATGGCCACACCGTGCTTCCTGAACACTTCGCGAACGGCCGGACCCGGCTCGGCAATGGAAACGGTCATGAGTGCCGCGAATTCCACCACTTTCGCCTGCGATTCGCGGTCGAGAACGCGGATCTGCGTTTTCCAGTCCTTCTTGGAGAGAGCCTCCTGGTAAGCTCGGAAGGCTTCTTCGGGCGTCCTGAAACCCGGTTTGAGGACCGAGGCTACCGCGAGGTAACCCACGACCGCACCCACCGCCAGCCCGACAAGGCACCCCGCGATCGCCAGCGACTTCATCAACGGGGCGGGGAATCGTTTCCTTGCGGGCCGCCTCGGCTCGTCGAAGTGCTCTTCGGCTGCCGGGGGCGGCGCCGCGCCGCCTCCTGCCTGTGGTCCCACCGGCGGGCCGGCGCCTCGTGACGCCGACTCCTCCTCGACAAGCGACGGCCGGTGGTCGAGATCAGCCGACCCGGCGAGGCCGTAGGTCGAATCCTCCGACTCGGCCGCGGCAACCGGCGGCGGAATGACGATCGGCTGTCCGCACTTGCACTTCACCCGCTTGCCCGCCAAATTGTCCTTCAACTGGTATGCTTTGCCGCATCCAGGACACTTGATGGTGATCGACATAGGCGGTCTCCCGAAGTGTGAGGAACCAGCCGGCCGCGACCTCGCAATGAGACGCGGTCTCCCGAGCGTGCCTGAACAGCGCGCCCCATCTACCGTCATACCGGAGCGTGCTCGTGATTGCTACTCCCCCGAAGAGCGGGGAACAGGAAGTGTGGACAAGTTGCCCCGCATCGCGCAGGATTAAGGTCCGTGACCGACAGACGCTGCCGCCACGTTGCCACGTGGGGGACGGCTCTGCCAGGTCGTCGCGACGGCCCGAGATGAGCGTCCTACAACGGAACCTCTTTCACCGCAAGGAACCAGTTCGTTGGAAGACCCAGCCGCGCAGCGGAGAATGTCGCTCTTGTTTTCGCTGTACGAGCCGCTGTTTCGGAAAGCGCCCGGCAGCGACCGTTCCACGCGTCAAGCCTTGTTGCTGACCGGCAGCCCGCGTCCGTCCAAGATCATCGAATTCGGCTGCGGGTCCGGTGCGGCGACGCTGGTGCTGGCCGCGTCGACCGAAACAGCGGTGACGGCGGTGGACATTCACCAGTCGTTCCTCGCCGATCTCAAGCGGCGTGCCGCACGCGCCGGGTTTTCCGGACGGATCAGGACCTGCCGGGCCGACATGGCAGCCCCGCCGTTCCCCGATGGTTCGTTCAACCTCGTGTGGTCCGAAGGGGCGATCTACCTCATGGGCTTCGAGAGTGGATTGAAGCGATGGCGACGGCTGCTGCGGCCGGGAGGCTGCGTTGCCGTGAGTGAAGTGACCTGGCTTTGCACCAACCCACCCCTCGCCGCGGCTGACTACTGGGCGGCGGGCTATCCGGCCATGACGACGATCCAGAGCAATCTGGCGACGCTCCGTTCCTGCGGCTTCGACCCGCTCGGTCATTTCACACTGCCGCCCGAAGACTGGTCCGAGAATTTCTATCGGCCCCTGGAGGAGCGGCTCCGGCATTTCCGGACCGAACACGCCACCGATCCGGATGCCCAGACGTTGGCCGACGAGGAAGAGCGGGAAATCGAACTCTGGCGAAACCACGGCGACAGCTACGGGTACGTTTTCTATGTCGGGAGAGCGTGCTGACCAAGGACCATTTCGCGAGTTCCCGACCGACGCGCACACGAACTGGCAATGGTGGGAGTTGATCCACGGATCGGCGGCCATGATTCTCGACAGACTTCCGCCACAACTGCGCCCGCTGGTGCAGCCGATCGACACCTGGTTTGAATCCCGCCGGTTGGGGCTCTTGTTCGAGGCCCGCGTCGAGACCGGCAAGTCTCTGGTCGGGAGCATGGACCTCACCAGCGACCTCGATCGGCGACCCGTCGCGCGCCAACTCCGCCACAGCCTGCTGGCATACATGGCCGGCAGCAAGTTCGATCCCGCGGTGGAAGCCGACGCGAAGGCCGTCCGCGACCTGTGCCGTGATTCGGGGAGCCCTTCAGCCGCGAGCGAATCCGTGCGCTGAAGTCGATGTGCTAAATCGGATTTAGGGACACTGCCGCAGCCCGTGCCGCCGATATCGGTAATACGCCGAGCAGGCGCCTTCGGCAGATACCATGGGGGCGCCGAGCGGATGGTCGGGCGTGCAGTGGCGTCCGAAGGCGGGGCAGTCGTGCGGCTTCTTGTGCCCCTGGAGGACCTCGCCCGCGATGCACTCCGCCGGCTCGTCGGCCGAAAGGCAGGCGACGCCGAACCGTTTTTCGGCGTCGAACTCGGCGTAAGGCTCGCGGAGCCCCATGCCGCTTGAAGGGATCTCGCCGATGCCTCGCCACTTGCGCGCGACCGGCTGGAATACCTCCTGGATTTGTCGCACGGCGGGCTGATTGCCTTCCTCGCGGACGGCGCGAGCATACTGGTTCTCCACCTCGGCGCGACGCTCTTCGAGTTGCCGGACGCACAGGTGGACTCCCTGAAGGATGTCCAACGGCTCGAAGCCCGTCACGACGATCGGTACCCGGTACTGCCGGCTGATCGGCCGGTACTCCTCGGTGCCCATGACCGCGCAGACGTGGCCCGCGGCCAGGAATCCCTGCACGCAGCACGAAGGAGAATCAAGCACCGCCCGGATCGCCGGGGGAACGAGGACGTGGGACACCAACACGGAGAAAGTCTTCAGTCCCAGCCGCTTGGCCTGGACGACCGCCATGGCATTGGCCGGGGCGGTCGTTTCGAATCCGACGGCGAAGAAGACCACCTGCCGGTCCGGATGCTTGCGAGCGAGCGTCAGGGCGTCCATCGGCGAGTAGACGATCCGCACGTCGCCACCCTCGGACTTTACCTCGAGCAGACTCTTTTGCGAACCCGGCACGCGAAGCATGTCGCCGAACGAGCAGAAGATCACCTCGGGCCGCGAGGCGATCGCCACGGCCTTGTCGATCATCTCGATCGGCGTCACGCAGACCGGGCAGCCGGGACCGTGAATGAGGGTGATCTTGTCGGGCAGGAGTTCGTCGAGCGCGAAACGGACGATGGAGTGCGTCTGCCCGCCGCAGACTTCCATGATGTTCCACGGCCGGGTCGCGGCCTTGCGGATCAGATCGGCAACCTGGCGGACGCGCTCGGCATCGCGATATTCATCGACGTATTTCACGGCTTTTCCTCGCTCGACGGCGACACCTCCGCCTCCGCGCCGGCAGCATCACCGGCGTCGAGTTCGCCGACCTCGCCGATCTGCTCGAGATAGGAAAAAATCTCCTGGGCCTCGGCTTCGTCGACCTGGCTGATGGCAAACCCGACGTGGACGATCACGTAATCGCCCGGCTTCGCCTCCGGTGTGTAGGCAAGACACGTTTCCTTGAGGATCCCACCGAACTCGACCTTGCCCATCGGCAGACCGTCCTGCTGGTAGACCTCAATCAACTTTCCGGGAATTCCAAGGCACACGGGCTATCGCTCCATTCGCCTGGCGGCGATGCTGAGTTGTCCTAAAGCGATGCCACCGTCGCCCGGCGGCACCTGACGATGTGTATAGACCTCGAAGCTTCCCTCGAGGAGGCGCCGGCGGACCAGTCCGGCCAACAGAGCGTTCTGGAAACATCCGCCGGAAAGTACGACCTGCCGACCGCCCCAGCGGCGCGCCACAGCCACGGCCAACTCGGCCAAAGCGGCGTGGAACCGGGCGCTGATCCGGCTGATGGGGACGCCCGACTGACGGTCCGCCAAGATCGACCGTAGCATCGGTTCCCAGTCGGCCACAAGGGGTCGGGAGTCTTTTTCCGTGTCGGACGAGCGGCTATCCGTGGGCGACACCTCCGGCCGACACGGAAAAAGACTCCCGACCCCCTCGGCACGGACCCGTTCGGCGCCGGCGGCGAACTCCAGTGCCATGGCCGCATGCCCCTCGAAGGTGATCACCGGCGGCAGGCCGCAGAGGGCCGCCACGGCGTCGAAGAGCCGACCCATGCTGCTCGTTCGCGGGCAGTTGAATCCTCGCTTGAGTATTCCCAAGAGCGTGTTCAATTCGTCCGGAGCGAACCATGTCGCAGCCCACCGGCGCGCGTCTTCCCCAAAGATCTCGAAAAGCAGTCCCAGGGCCGACCGCCTCGGCTCTCGCATCGCGCGGTCGCCACCGGGGAGCATGAAGGTCCGAAGATGGGCGACACGGCGGAACTCGGCTCCCTGGCACTGGAGGAACTCGCCGCCCCAGACCGTGCCGTCGCTGCCGTAACCAGTGCCGTCCCAAGACAACCCCAACACTGGTCCTTCGAGGCCGTGCTCGGCCATGGCGGCGGCCACGTGCGCGTGGTGGTGCTGGACACGGACTAGCGGCACCGCCCATTCGGCCGCCAACAGCTCGGCGTGGCGCGTCGAGGCGTAGTCGGGGTGGAGATCGCAGGCGACTGCCGCGGGACGGACCTGGAAGAACTCGACCAGGTCGCGGACCGCGCGCCGGTGGACTTCCACGCTGAGCACGCTCTCCAAATCGCCGATGTGCGGACTGAGCACCGCTTGCCGGCCCAGGGCAAGTCCCACCGTGTTCTTGAGGTGGCCGCCGACGGCCAGCACGACCGGACCCGCCGCGCCGAGATCGACGGGAAGCGGCGCGAAACCGCGGGCACGCCGGTGGATCTGCAGTCCATCGGGGGTTATGCGGGCCACGGAATCGTCGACCGGACGAACGATGGGCCGATCATGGACCAGCAGAACATCGGCGATCGAGCCGAGCCGCTCGAGGGCGTCTTCCGTTGTGATCGCCATCGGCTCCTCGGAGAGGTTGCCACTGGTGCAGACGATTGGCCGGCCCACGGCTTCCATCAGCAGGTGGTGCAGCGGCGTATAGGGGAGCATGACTCCCAGGTACGGATTGCCGGGTGCAACGCTACGGGCCAAATCGGCCGCCGCAGCGGGATCGGTCCGCCGCCGCAGAAGCAGGATCGGGGCCTGGTGCGAAGCAAGCACGAAAGCCTCCTCATCGGAGACTTCGCACCGTCGGCGGGCTTCGTCGAGCGACGCGAGCATCAAGGCCAGCGGCCGGTCGGGCCGCCGCTTCCGCCGGCGAAGGAGCGACACGGCCTCTTCCTTGGTGGCATCGACGACCAATTGAAATCCGCCAAGCCCCTTCAAGGCCAGTACGCCGCCTGCTTGCACGGCGTCGACCGCCTTGTCCAATGCCGCGGGACCGTAGGCAATCTCGTGCCCGTTCTGGTCGAGCAGTTGCAGCGTGGGGCCGCAGGCCGGGCAGGCGATCGGCTGCGCGTGGAACCGCCGGTCGGCCGGGTTGCGGTATTCGGCTTCGCAGTCGGGGCACATCACAAACCGGGCCATCGACGTCCGGGGCCGGTCGTACGGCAACTGCTCGATGATCGACCATCGTGGGCCGCAGTTCGTGCAGTTGGTGAACGGGTAGCGGTGCCGCCGCTGGGTTGGAGTACGGATTTCATCGAGACACTCGGCACAGGTGGCCAGATCGGCCGGGATCGTCGGCTGAGGCGAAGCGTGTCCTTCACTGGACCGGATCTCGAAGCCACCGGTCTGGTCGTCGCGGCCGGCGGTCTCGCGAATCTCCAAGGCGTCGACACGGGCCTGCGGGGGATGGCGGAGCCGCAGTGCCTCGCAGAAGGCATCCAATTCGGCCGCCGGCCCCTGCACCTCAATCCGTACCTGGTCGGCCTCGTTTTGCACCCAGCCGGTCAGCCCCCGCGATCTGGCAAGGTTATAGACGAACGGCCGGAATCCCACGCCCTGCACCACGCCTCGCGCGGCGATCGCCAGGCGGCGAAGGGTCGTGGTTTGGCCGGGCGCTTCTTGCATGATTGGGTCCGCCGGTCAAGAGTGGTCCGGCGCCGGGTTGTCCGCGGTCCGCTTGCCCGCGTGGCACTTCCTCGCGAGCCACTCGGCCAGCGAGTCCATCCCCTCGCCCTTGATCGCGGCGACCTGAAAGATCTCGGCTTGGGGGGCGAGCCGGACCATGTCGCCGATCACCCGGTCGACGTCGAACTTGATGTAGGGCAATAGATCGATCTTCGTGATTACCAAGGCATCGGAGCCCTGGAAGATCGCGGGATACTTTGCCAGCTTGTCATCGCCCTCGGGCACGCTGAGCACGACAATCCGCAGGTGCTCGCCCAGGTCGAATCCCGCCGTGCAGACGAGATTGCCGACGTTCTCGACCACCAGCAGGTCGACTCCCTCCAGATCGAGATCGCGTGCGGCGGCGGCGATCATGTTGGCGTCGAGGTGGCAGGCCCCTTCCGTGTTGATCTGGACGACGGGAATCCCCATCGCGTCGATCCGCTCGGCATCGATCGAGCCGGCGATATCGCCTTCGATGACCGCCGGCTTAGCGCGGCCCTTGAGGCGGACGAAGAGGGCCTCCAAGAGGGTCGTCTTCCCGGAGCCGGGCGAGCCGACGATGTTGACACCGAAGATGCCCGCGCTCGTGAACCGTTCGCGGTTTTCCTCGGCGAGCTGATCATTCGCCTTGAGGATCTTTTTTGCAGCAACGATTTTCATGAACCACCCTGATGCACCAGACTGGCCGGAAGCCTCGGTCAGACACTCCATTCTACCCGTTCGGCTTCGGCGTGGATGTTGGTTCCGTGAATCAATTCCGCGAAAAACCACCCGTGGAAGCGTATACTGCCATTCTTACCAGACGAAATCGGTCTCCGGCTCTGCCCCGGTTCCGGTTGGAAAAGACGGGAGACGAGCCCGCAAGTGGTTTGCAGACAAACACTTGTGGTTCTGGCGCCACTCCGGCCTCGCGATTGGCTCCCACGAGAGCAAGTCCCGACACCCAACCGGTGTCGCGGGATCTCGCCCTGCTCGGTCATGGTGCCCGAACCAGCTTTGCGACCGGACTGGCCGATAAGCCGCCGCTTCTGGGAATCGGGAAATTCCATGGCGCGAGGGGAAGGGACCGGTCCACAAAGGCCCACGGATGGCAGCGCCGGTCCACGGATTTCTTGGCCTTCCATCCGTGGGTATTTCCGTGGTAGTTTCTCCTCCGAGCGAACCTATTGTGGAATGATGAAGAGCCAATTCCCATCACCCCACTGCTCCATCCCCCCGCTTCTCTCATTGTGGCCGTTGTCCGCGGCCGCGGATAGAATCACGCTATGCTAGAGGATTCAACAGAACGAGCGGGCTGGGCGGCGAGGGGAGAGGGTATTGAGCTATCTGGTTGTTGAAAACCTGCACAAGAGATACGAAGGACCCCAGGGCGGGCTTGAGGCTCTGAAGGGCGTAGGCTTCACCGTACCGGCCGGGGACTTTGTGGCCGTGCGCGGACCCTCGGGATGCGGCAAGTCGACCTTGCTGCACATTCTCGGGGCCATGGACCGGCCAAGTGAAGGCAGCGTGCGGCTCCGCGGCCAGGAGTTGAGCTCCTTGACGCCGGACGAACTGGCCACGTTCCGGCGCCGGCATGTCGGTTTCGTCTTTCAATCATTCAACCTGCTGCCCACGCTCACGGTGGCCGAGAACGTCGCCCTTCCCCTCACGTTGGACGGCAAACTTGAATCGGCAGCGCGACGCCGCGCATGCGCGCTTCTGGATCGCGTCGGGCTGGCCGACCGGGCGGACTACTTGCCCGCGCAGCTCTCCGGCGGCGAGATGCAGCGTGCGGCCGTGGCCAGGGCCGTTGCGGCGGAGCCCGCTTTGGTGCTCGCCGACGAGCCGACCGGCAACCTTGACAGCACCAACGGCGAGGCGGTGATGGAACTGCTGGCCGACTTGAATGAGCGGTCGGGCCTGACCATCCTGCTGGCGACCCATTCCGCCGAGGCGGCTCGCTACGCCCGGCGGACTCTCGAACTCCGCGACGGACGACTCCAGCGCGTGGTGGAACATGACGGGCTATCCGCGCCTGTTTAGGCAATTCATTCTCCGCAGCCTGGTCAGGCAGAAAACCCGTACCGCGGTCGCCGTGCTGGGGATCACCCTGGGCGTGGCCGTAATGATCGCCATCCGCATGGCGAACCAGAGCGTCACGCACTCCTTCCGCACGGCCGTCGAATCGCTTGCGGGCGACGCCTCGCTTCAGGTGACCGGCGCTGCCGGGCCGTTCGACGAATTGCTCCTCGGCGAACTCGGTTGGCTCCGCGAGTACGGCAGCGTGAGCCCGGTCATCGAATCGTACATCATGCTCGTGGATGACCGGCGGGAAGCTCGGGCCGGGACCGAAGCGATGCCGCGCGGCGAGCTGTTGCATCTGCTGGGAGTCGACGTGCTGGAGGATCTGCCCATCCGCGAGTACCGGCTGCTGCGGACCAGCCGCGAGGATCGCCAGCCGACGGCCCTGGAGTTTCTCAATCTCCTGGCGGATCCCGAGGCGATTGTCCTCACCGAGAGATTCGCGCGCAAGCATCATCTCGAGATCGGCGACCGGGTGCGGATGGCCTTCGGTTCCACGCGCAAGCAACTCAGCATCCGCGGGCTCTTGCTCGATGAAGGGCCAGCCAAGGCGCTGGATGGCAATTTTGCCCTGATGGACATCGCGGCCGCGCAGTGGGCGTGCGACCGGCTGGGACAGCTCGACCGGCTCGACGTGAAACTCAAGCCGGGGATCGACCCGGACGACGCCGCGCGGCGGATCGCGGCGAGACTGCGCGCGGGGCTCGCGGTGCGATCGCCCAACGAGCGCTACGGCCGTACGGAGACGATGATCGCGGCCTTTCATTTCAACCTCACGGCGCTCAGCGCGATCGCCTTGGTGGTGGGGCTGTTTTTGATCTACAACACGATCGCCATCTCGGTCGGGGCCCGTCGCGAGGAGATCGGGATGCTCCAGGCGGTCGGCAGCGGCCGGCGGATGGTGGTGGCGTTGTTCCTGGGCGAGGCGCTCTTGATCGGCGCCGTGGGCACCGTCTTCGGCTTGTTCCTGGGCCGCTGGTTTGCCGGCTGGACGGTGATGGCCACTGCCGAGACGGTTGAGACCTTCTATATTGCCGAGGCGGCCGAGACCTCGGCGCGCTCGCTATCGCTGGCGTGGCCGGAGATCGGCATGGCGGTGGGCCTGGCGCTGCCCCTTGCCCTCTTGGCCGCAGCCCTGCCCGCCAGGGAAGCGGCGGCGGCCGGCCCGGTCGAGGTCATTCGCGGGTCTGGGCAGTTGCTCCGCGGTTTTCGTCCGCCGCGGAAGCACCTGCTCGTCGCGGCGGTGTTGACGGCCGCGGGCTGGGGCCTCACTCGGCTCGAGCCCTGGGACGGCCGTCCGGTTTTCGGCTTCCTGGCGGAACTGCTGTTCATGCTGGGCGGCGCGTTCACCGTGCCCGCGGTGTTATGGCTTATGTGCGGTGTTGTCAAGAGATTGCTGCCGCGATGGCTGCCGCCGCTGAGGGTGGAATCGCAACTGGCCGGCTCGAACCTGTTGGGAGCGATCCCTCGCGTGTCGATTTCGGTAGCGGCGCTCGGGGTCAGCCTTGCCATGATGGTGGCGATCTCGGTGATGGTGGGCAGCTTCCGCGATACGGTCGTCTACTGGCTCGATACGACGCTTCGTGCCGATCTATGGGTAAAGCCGACGATGCTCGACTCGGCGATCGCCGAGGCGCGCATGGCGCCCGAGGCGGTTGAGGTCATCCGCAGCGATCCGGACGTGGCGGCGACCGGCTGGTTCACTGCCAGACAGATACCCTACGCCGACCGCTACATCCGGCTGGCGGCCACCGACATCGGACAGACACTCCAGTACGGCCGTCTACTGTTCAAATCGCCGGCCGATGCTCCGGCGGCCGTCCGCCGCTGGATCGGTGCGGACGCGGTGCTCGTCTCGGAGAGTTTTTCACTGTACTTCAAGAACGAGCCGGGCGACACGATCCTTCTGCCGACCGTCGGCGGCCTGCGTCCGTTCACGGTGGCCGCGGTGTATTACGATTACGCCAGCAACCAGGGGACGGTCCTGATGGACGTGTCGACCTACGCGCGCCATTTCGCCGGCGATCCTTCCCCTTCGCCGAGCAGCATGGCGATTTATCTGCGGCCCGGCGCCGATGCGGAAGCCGTCCGCAGCCGGCTGATCCGCGCGGTCGGCGACGGGCAGGAGCTTTATTTCGTCACCAATGACGACGTCCGCCGCGAAGCGTTGCGGATTTTCGACAGCACGTTCACGATCACCTACGCCCTGGAGCTGATCGCGATTCTCGTGGCGGGGCTAGGGGTGGTGTCCACGTTGATCACCCTGATCCACGATCGCAAACGCGAGGTAGCTTTGCTTGCGTTGCTCGGGGCCACGGCAAGGCAGTTGCGGCGGATGATCGTGATTGAGGCGGTGTTGATCGGAGCCGTGAGCCAGCTTGTCGGTATTGCCGTGGGCATCGTCCTGGCGGTGGTGCTCATCTATGTGATCAACGTGCAATCGTTTGGCTGGACGATCCAGTTCCACCTGCCGCTGGCGTTTCTCCTCCAGTCGACGCTCCTGATCCTGGCGGCGACGGCCGTCTGCGGGCTGTATCCCGCGGTGCGAGCCGCACGGGTGGATGCGCTGCAAACGGTGAGGGAGGAATGAAAGAACCGGGCGAGTGGAACAACGTGCCTAATGCCCCGCGTCAGGCCAGCAGCGCTCTCACCGGCTGGGCGCCCTCGACTCCGATCAGACGCTGGTCGAGGCCCTGGAACTTGAACGTGAACCTCTCGGGCTGGATGCCCAGGCAGTACAGGATCGTGGCGTTCACGTCGTTCACGTTCACCGGGTCCCGGACGATATTGTAGCTGAAGTCGTCCGTCTCGCCGTGCACCATGCCGCCGCGGATTCCGCCCCCGGCCAACCACATACAGAAGTTGCGCGGGTGATGGTCCCGGCCGTAGTCGTCCTTGGTCAAAGTGCCTTGCGAGTAGACCGTGCGGCCGAACTCGCCGCCCCATACGACCAGCGTGCTGGCGAGCAATCCGCGCTGCTTGAGATCCATGACCAGCGCCGCCGTGGCCTGCTCGGTGTCCTCACACTGGTTCTTCAAGGCCACCGGCAAGTTGCCGTGCTGGTCCCAGCCGCGGTGCAGGATCTGGACGACGCGCACGCCGCGTTCCACCAGCCGCCGGGCCAGAAGCGCGCTGTGGCTGAACGTGCCGGGCGTCTTGGCGGCGGGGCCGTACAGATCCAGGACGTGCTGGGGCTCGTTCGACAGGTCCACCAACTCCGGCACGGAACTCTGCATGCGGAAGGCCATCTCGTATTGGGCGATCCGCGTCTGGATCTCGGGGTCGCCAAAGCGCTCGAAGCCGCGCTGGTTCAACCGGTTCAGCGCGTCCAGCATGTTGCGGCGGTCGACGCCATCCACGCCCGGCGGGTTCTCGACGTACAGGACCGGATCGCCGGCCCCGCGCAAGGCGACGCCGTTGAACCGCGAGGGCAGAAATCCGCTGCTCCACATCCGCGTAAACAGCGCCTGGCCGTTGCCCGTGGCGGGAAACTTGGGGGTGAACACGACGAACGCCGGCAGGTCGTTGTTTTCGCTGCCCAGCCCGTAGGCCAGCCACGACCCGATGCTCGGCTTGCCGGGCACTTCGCTGCCGGTCATCACAAACGTGCAGGCCGGGTCATGGTTGATGGCGTTGGTGTGGACGGTCTTGATCAGGCAGAGGTCGTCGACGATCTTGGCCGTATGGGGCAGCAGTTCGCTGACCCAGGCGCCGCATTGCCCATGCTGGGCGAATGAGAACTTGGACGGCGCCACCGGCAGGCGCGCCTGGCCGCTGGTCATCGTCGTGATCCGCTGGCCCATCCGCACGCTGTCGGGTAGGTCCTTGTCATAGAACGCTTGCAGGTTCGGTTTATGGTCCCACAGGTCCAACTGGCTGGGAGCGCCGTTCATGTGCAGATAGATCAGGGCCTTGGCTTTGCCGGCGAAATGCGGCATGCCGGGCAGCGGCGGATGAGCGCGCGGATCGTCTGCGGCTCGAGCCTGGTTGCCGGAGGACGAGGGGCCCATCAGCATGGCCAGCGCAAGGCCGCCGAGCCGCAGGCCGGCGTCGCCGAAGAAATGCCGTCGGGTTTGCAGCAGGTGATGTTCCAAGATGGGGTCCATGGGAATCCCTTGGGGAGCGGTCAGCGATTTGCAGTCAGCCCGGCCGATTCACGATGCCGGGAATGTGGATCGCTAATTCCTCGTCACGGTTTCGTCCAAGTTCAGCAACAGGTTCGCCACCAGGGTGTAGGCGGCGAGTTCGGGTTCGGGCAGGCCGGCCTTGGGAGGCGACTCGCCGTTGCGGATTGCCTTGGCGGCGGCCGCCGGGTTCTGTTGGTACCGAGCCAACTCCTTGTCGAGCAGCGATTGCACGATCGCGACTTCTTCGGGCGCCGGGCGGCGCGACAGCGCGA
>JABWBD010000406.1 GCA_013360685.1 Pirellulales bacterium | reverse complement strand
GCTTCGGCGACCGCGCGGACGTCGGGCGCCGGCGGCGCGGGAGCCGCCTGGAATGATGCAAAGGCGATCGCGTCGGGCGGAAGCGTGTTCAGACGCTCGGGGTCCATCAAGACCGCGCCGATCACGAGGCACGCCACCGCGGCGCTCAGGGAAGGGACCCAAAGCCGCAGTCCGGTCGGGATATTGAGGATCGCAAGCATCGTTACAAAGAGCAGGAGCCCCAGGCCGCCGAAGAGACTGAGCATGGTGAGGGAATTCTGCGGCCGAGTCCGGTTGGCGCGATAGGACTCCAGGCTTTCGCGATACCGCTGCTGGAGATCGGTGAGGTTGTCGAAGACGGCCGGAGGAGCCGTTGGGGCGCCCAGCGCCGGCCGCTGGGTTCCGGAACCGTCCTTCGGATCGGATGTCCTCTTCAGGAAACGCCGGGAAGCTTCGGTGCCCAGGACCAAGTCGATGGCAACGGCGGCTTTCGGCTGGTCGGAGAGAAAGAAGTCCGTGCTTTCAAGAGCTGCCGGGTTGTCGATGTCCTCGGCGAGGAGGAAATACGCGGCGGCGGAAGGCAATTCGGCCGCGCCCGGCGGGCCCGCCGCGCGATCGACCGCCACGCCCAACGCAGCAGCCGCGGGCTTGCCTTCTTCGTCGGAGACTTCCACAGGCAGTCGGATCCGGCCGCCGGCGACAGGCGATTGCGGGGGATCGCCGATGCGAACTTGGAGTCTCCGTGCGGGGCGGCGATAGACCAACCGCTCCGCGACCGGCACGGGCGGGCTGCTCCGGTACTCGTAGAGCGTGAGCCGGACGACCCCGGCGACGGCGTCGTCTAGCGCGATTTCGACTGAGTTGGCCCCCGCTTTCGCGACGAGGGCCTGTTGGCCGACCGCCACCCCGTGGCTCGTGGCCGCGGCGACCAGAGGGATTCCTTCCTCGCGCGATCGGACATTGAACTGGAGGGGCCGTCCCGGCTCAAAGACCCCCAGTCCGGTGGTCAATATCACTTTTCCATCGGTGACGACCGGCAGCTTCGGCAGCTCCTTGACGCCTTCGGGACTACTGAGGCTCAGCCGGTAGCGCTGCCCGACGCGCGGCTCCAGACTAAAGATCCCCATCCCCGCGTGCACGGTTTCCACTGCGGCGACGGGATGGTCCTCGCTATCGACGACCATGCCGCGGATTTCCGCGGGCCGGCCCTGGCCGTCGCGAGCGGAGAAGTAGACGCGGTTTTCCAGCCCGGCCACCAGTTCTCCGCTCTCGGGGTAGAAGCGGATGTCGAGCTTCGCGAGATCCGCGGAAGCATGCCCGGCAGTTGCCGGTGGGGCGCCGGCGGGCTGGGCGGTCGCGGCCGATGCACCGTCAGACAGTTTTCGCTCTTCAGGCGAGACGGCGAAGCCGCTCCGCACCTCGGGAAACGCCTCGTCAAGACTCCGCGCGACGAGCACGTAGCGACCGGCGCGCAAGGAAGCCGGGAGGAGAAACTCGCCGCATCCGACACCGTGGCGGGTCGTGCCTTCCAGCGCCGAGCCCGGTAGCGGCATGTCCGTCGAGTCGACGATCTCGAAACGGATGGGAAGGGCGGGATCGATGGACGCGCCGAAGCGCGAAACCGTCAGCGAACGCCAACGGACGGTCTCTCCCGGCCGGTATTGCGGCCTATCGAGCGCGAGGTGCGTCCGGTATCGGACCGGTTCGACAAGAAGCCGCGTGTCGACGCGCTCCTGCTTATCGTCGTGGACGGCCAGGATCTGCAACCGCGCTTCGCGGGGCAGATTGAAATCCGCGGGCACGACGACTTGGAGTTGGCCGTCCTGGTCGGTCTTCTCCTTGTGGACCATCAACTGGTCGCCCGTCGGCGAATAGAGGGCCAACTCCACCTGGGCAGAGACAGGGCGGCCAGTGACCGACGTCGTGGCCATGGTGTAGCGATTGGCGACGCCCCGGTACAGTTGCGAAGGTCCCACCACGCGCAATCGCAGGTGGTCCGCCGCGATATCGGCCAGGTGGCCGCGATGAAAGAAATACCCGCCCAAGGAAATTGCCAAGAGGACGGCAGCGGACAGGCCGACGACCCAGTTCGTCATGCGGCCCCAGTACCGGCGAAGTGGGGCGGCGGGCCGCGTGAGCGCCTTTTGCGAGACAGAGGGGACGGACCGGGGAGATGCGGCCGGGGCAATACTATCGGGGCGTTTCCAGCGGATCTCCGGCTCTTCAAGCCGGGCAGCGGATGCCAGTACGGCGGCGGTAGTCTGGGCCTCGGCATAAGCCTGGGCGATCTCCGCTTCCGAACCGATCCGTGCGCGCAGCGGGGTCGCATCATCCTCGGGCAGGACTTCGTAGACCAGTTCGAGCAATTGTTGTCGTAATTGCGGGTCGACTGCCATCAGGTTGTTTCCCTCGCCACCTCCCCATCGGGCTGCAGCACCTGGCGCAGCTTGTTCAACGCCAGCCGCATCCGCGTTTTCACCGTTCCGACCGGGATATTGATCGAGCGGGCGATTTCCTCGTAGGTCATCTGTCCGTTCTGCCTCAGCAGGAAGACCTCCTGTTCTTCGTGACGCAACTCCGCCAGTGCCTGGCGAATGCGACGCAACTGCTCTTGCTGTTCGACTTCCGCGCCGGGTTGGCGATCGCCGGAGGCCAGGGTCGATGCCTCGTCCGAGAGGGGGCGAGACCGCCGTCGCCACGCGGTGGCGCGGAGATCGCGGCCCGTGTTCAGCGCAATGCGAAAAATCCACGCGCGGAGGTTCTCGACCTGGGCCAGCCGATCCCGCCGCCGCCAGCACTTGACGAAGGCCTCCTGCAGTGCATCGCGGGCATCTTCCCGGTTTCCGACGACGTAGAACAGCATTCCAAGCAGCTCGGGCTGGTAGCGCGCAAACGCGCCCTCGAGCAGCTCAACGTGCTGCCGGTCGTCGGGTCGGAGGACCTGCCGGGCTGGATCGGGCGATTGCATGGGCTGTTATATTGGTAAGACGAACCGGCCGGGCCGGCGGTTTTCTCGCTGTGTGCGCCAGCGTGAATGGCTGCGAGTCGATGTAGAGCGGACTTGAGTCCGCTTCGGTATTGGCCTGCGCAAGCTGGCCGTTCAGGCGAGACTACCGCAAACGCCCTTGCGCGACAAGGGGTTAGGGCGTTTGTCGGAGGTGTTCACAAGCCGCGCGCTTGTTCGACACGGGGAGGGTTCAGAGTTCGGGGTTCAAGGTTCGGGATCCGGAATTGGGGATTCGGATGGCGGCCGACCTCCTCCGCTCAACCCCGGCTCTTGATCGCCTGGGTGCGGCTCGACCGCGGTAATCGGCCAAGCCGAACTGCCCCAACCGTCGCCACGGTTCTTAACGTTCCCCCCCAAACGATTTGCCGCCCGCGGCGAAGGCCGGCGGCCTGGCGTGTATCGAGGTCTGGAAAGAACCCCGGTTGCCCTCACCCCTGTCCCTCTCCCGAAGCGGGGGAGGAGCAGGGAGTTGGAGCCTCTTACGTCCTGTAGCGTTGAGGGCCTTGGGCGATGGGCTCAATTGGCACCGCCGCTATTTCCGACATAAACGTTAGAGCTTTACCCAAGGGGATACTATGGACTGGTTTGGTCGACGATGGCGGGTGCTGGTGCTGCTGGCAGGGCTGACCGGTGATCGGGCCTGGGCGCAACGGAGCGAACTGATGCCTGTTGCCCCCATGCCGGAGGCGACTGCCGCGGCGCGCTGGGTTGCCCAAGAAACACCCCCCCCCGGATTCCTTGTTCACGAGAAGCCGGACGCGGGCGTAACGGCCGATGGCTCCCCGCCAATGACTCTGGCCGAGTTGGAAGCGATCGCGTTGGAGCGGAACCCGACGCTCCAGCAGGCGGCCATGCAGGTCGAGGCCTTTCGAGGCGAGTACCTCCAGGCCGGACTCCACCCAAATCCCGTGATCGGCTATCAGGCGGAAGAGATCGGCGACCAGGGGACGGCAGGCCAACAGGGCGGGTTCGTGGAACAGGAGATCGTCACCGCTGGCAAGCTCGGTCTTCGACGGCGCGTGGCGGGGCATGCCGTTGCGGAGGCGCAGTCCCTCCTTGCCGCACAGCGGCAGCGGGTGCTGAACGATGTCCGCAGCGGCTACTACGACGTCCTTGCGGCCCAACGGGTGGTCGAAGTCAGCGAAGAAATCGTCCGGATTCAGGAGAAGGGGGCGGAGACGACCCGTCAATTGCTGGAAGCCAAGGAGGTGAGCCGCGTCGATCTTCTTCAGGCCAATGTCGAAGCGGAATCGGCCAGGCTGAAGCGATCGACCGCTCGCAACCGCCTCGAGGCCGCATGGCGGCGGTTGACGGCGGTGCTCGGAGCGCCGGGGATGCCGATGCCGCGGCTGGACGCCGTCCGAGAGTCGGACATGGCGCAACTCGAGTGGCAGGAATCCTTCGATCGTCTCTTGTCATCCAGCCCCGAACTCGCGGCGGCGAAGGCGCGCGTCGACCGGGCCCGGTGCGAAGTGGCCCGCCAATGTGCCGACCGCGTGCCCAACGTGGGAGTTCTGGGGGCGGTGCGCTACGACAACGCCGAGCAACAGACGCTGGCTTCGGTCCAAGTCGGGATGCCGCTTCCGGTGTTCAACCGCAACCAAGGGAACATCTACCGGGCGCAGTCCGAACTGGTTGCCGCGCAGGCCGAGGTCGACCGACTGGAACTACAGCTCTACAACCGGTTGGCTGAGGCGTTTGAGCGCTATCGCAACTCGCAGACCCAGATCACTCGCTACACCTCCGAAATCCTCCCCAGCGCCCAGCAGGCGATGGAACTCGTCGCCCAAGGCTATCGCCAGGGAGAACTGAGCTATCTGGAGTTGCTCACGTCGCAGCGGACGTTTGCCGATGTCAACCTGGATTATCTGGAAAGCCTCCAGCAGTTCTGGACCAGCACCGTCGCGATCGAAGGGATGCTTCTGACGGGCGGGCTCCAGACGACGCTGGGAAGCGCGAACTGAAGCATGGCGATCAGAGGATTCGTTTGCGGAAGAGCGACCGGTAGACCGGTTCGCCGTGGAGACGCATGCGGCGCTCGAAGTGGGTGCGGTAGTCGAGATCGTCCGTGGCGGTGGTTTCCGGCACGGCGAATGGACCCTCAAGCCGCGTCTGTCGCGCGATCAGTTCGAGTGTCGTGTGGAAGTACTCCTCGACGTCGGTCCAGAAGTGGAGAGCGCCGCCGGGTTCGAGGACCCGTTCGATGTCGCGGAGGAACGATTCCTGCATCACGCGGCGCTTCTTGTGCCTTTTTTTCCACCACGGGTCGGGAAAGTAGACGTGCACCGCGGCGGCCGCCTCGGAGGGCAACACTTCGGCAAAGACGCGCAGGGCATCGCCGCAGACCACGACGGCGTTGGTGAGCGCGCGGTTGGCAAGTCCGGCCGCGGAGAAGCGGGCGTACTTCCGGGCCAGTTCGATGCCCAGGTAGTTGGTTTCGGGACGCGAGGACGCGGCGCCGCGGAGGAAGAGGCCTTTGCCGGTGCCCACTTCCAGTTCCAACGGCCCGGCACGCCCGAAGAGTTGGTCGACGTTCCAGGGCCGCGGCAGGTCGTCGAACGTTTTCAGGTGACGGGAAAGGTCGATTCCCGCATCGATTTTGCGTAAAGCGCGGCGCCCCATGGCGCGGACCTCCGAGTCGAAAATCGTGGCGCGGCTCAACAAAAAGGAACTGGCACCTTGCCTCTGCGGATCTTTCGGGGTGTTTGAGGACGTTCGGCTCGGAGCCAGTCCCCGTCTGTTGGACCGAAAAATCGCGGCGGCGGGTCAGAGTTCCGGATCATAGTCCAGCGGCGGCGGCCGGCGGGGCCGGACCTCCGGGCCGACGAGAGAACCAACCAAAGGCATGGTCGCCGCGCCGGCCACAAAACCGCCGATGTGGGCCCACCATGCGACGCCCGCTTCGTTTCCCTGAAGGCTGGACCACAACTGCCCGACAAACCAGAAGCCGAGCACGAGCAGGGCCGGGACGTCGATCATGGTGATGAAGATAAACAGGAACACCAACGTATGCACGCGCGCCCAAGGCCAAGTGATGGCATACGCGCCGAGGATAGCAGCAACGGCCCCGCTGGCCCCAATGACCGGAATCGTGCTCGACGGGTCCACGAACCAGTGGCTCACCGTGGCAATCAGGCCTCCGGCCAGGTAAAAGAGCAGGAACGCGACGTGTCCGAGCCGGTCCTCGACGTTGTTGCCGAAAATCCAGAAGAACCACATGTTGCCGATCAGGTGCAGCCATCCGCCGTGGAGGAACATGCAGGTGAGCATCGACAGAAAGACCTGTCGCGGCTCGGGCGGCAACTGGTAGGGTTCCTCGAATGGAACCACCTGTCCAAACTGGTTCAATGCCAGCCTTTGAATCGTCACGGGAATGGGCCTGCGCTCAACGAGCTGGCCGATCCGTGCGGGCACGAATCCTCGCCGGTAGACGAGGAGCTGCTGGTCGATGGGCGAAAGGCCCAGCGTCATCAGAAAAGCCAGCACGTTGATGGCCACGACGGCATACACCACCACCGGCGTGCGGATTGTGGGGTTGTCGTCGTGCAGTGGTATGAACATGGGCTACCCGGCACGCCGGCGGCAAGCCGACGCCCACCGCCTCTTGAAACAGAAAGGTCACGCCTGCCGGTTCTTGATCACGTTTTCCGGCAGCGGGATTCCGCGAAGAAGGCCGTCGCAAACCATGTCCCCGCGGACGAAACACTGGAATTGGGCCAAGAGCATGGCGCTGCGCGCCCGCACCAGACTCACCACGACGACGAAACGCTCTCCGGGGCGGACGATCCCGCGGAAGCGGACGTCCTTCAGACCACCGAACCCGATCATCTCGGCATTCATCAGCTTGAACTTGCGGGCACAGTAGCTGGCCAACTGGGCAACGGACTCGCACATGACCACGCCGGGCATGATCGGCACCCCCGGCATATGACCGCGAATCCAGAACTCGTTGGGCCCTAGGTCCTTGTAGCCAACGCAGATGTTCCGGGTAGGGTCCTCGTAGCAGATCGCCGACAGTTGTTCCATTTCGAACCGCTGCGGGTTGTAACGGCGGATTTCCTCGATGTCGGCAACCACGGTGTTGACGTCGTACTCGGAAGGATCGAGGATCAGGTCTTTCTTGGACACGCCGAACTCCTTGCGGGGAACGGGGCTCTTGGAGCGATCGTGGGAATCAGTGGGTGGTCACTTGGGGATGGATGGACGACAGGCCCGCGCCACATCCCTGGCGGCCGGGCTGCAGTGCGAATCGACAGCCGCAAGGGG
>JABWBD010000405.1 GCA_013360685.1 Pirellulales bacterium | reverse complement strand
GGCCGTAGCCGGCGTCGAGGGTTGCCAGGGCCACTCCGCCGGTCAAGCCGTCGAGGATTTCGGCCATGTGGAGCATGGCCGCTTCGATCTTCTGCATGTTTCGCCGGCAGAGGACGTGGGGCAGCCCCGTGGTTGCCGACTGGGCCGCAACGAACTGTTCGGGCGTCTGGCCGGCATCGCCCACCGGCAATGCGTCCTCCATAAAGTGCCGGGCGGCCTGGCGGAACTTCGCCAGGTACTCCGCCATCGAACTCCGCTGCAGGTCGGACCAGGCGTCCGCCGCCAGATCGCGCGAAACCAACCCCGGGTTCGCCTGGCTCACCTCGGCGATCGGCTCTTTGGAGGCATAGTCGTCCAGAACCAGCGTTTCCTTGCTGTAGTACGGCCGCCCGGCGCGGAGGATGGGAACCTGAAGCATCAGTAGACCCCTTCCACGACGTTCACTTCCAGTTTTCGGAACGGGCGGACGTCGCCCACGCCGTCCCAAGGGTACTTGGGAATCGGCGGCGTCCGGATGGCCTCGTCGCGCTCCAGGAAGTTCGGGACGAAGAACTCCTTGGTGAGCGTCGTCAGCTTGACGCGGCCGCGCTGGCCGTACTCGACCGGACGGCCGGGTTGGTCCGGATCGACGACCTGGAGCACCGCGCGAGGCTGCGGTGCGTGGTAGATGACCATGTAGTCGTCGGCCGGGTCGAAGGGCTTGTGGCAGGCGAGCCCCATGAGCGTGTTGCCGTAGGTCGGCACGAAGTCGGCCCCTTCGAGCAACTCCTCGCGCGCGAAGCGGTGGAATTGCCGCGTCATTTCCGTGCCGCCGCAGAACACGCCGCGGATGCCCGCCTGCCGGAGCGAGATCTTCTCGCAGAGCGCCTCCAGCAGCTTCGGGGTGGTGAACATGCACTGGATGTCGTGGCCGGCGCGGAGGATGGTCAGGGCCTGCTGGATGACGTGATCTTTATACTGCTCGACCTGGTCGATCTGTCCCTTCTTCACGAGGCGGATAACCCAGCGGGGATCCAGGTCGACGCAGAACGAAATCCCGCCGCGGACCTGGGCGAGATGCTCAATGGCCAGGCGCAGCCGCCGCGGGCCGGAAGGGCCCAGCATCAGCCAATTGGCGCCGAAAGGAAAGCCGCGGGGATCGAGCGTCTCGCTGAAGAGCGAATAATCGATGCGGAAGTCTTCGATGTTGATCCGCGTCTTGGGGACTCCGGTGCTGCCGCCCGTCTCGAAGACGTACACCGGGCGATCAGCGTAGCCTTTGGGCACCCATCGCCGCACCGGCCCGCCGCGGAGCCAATCGTCCTGGAAGAAGTCGAACCGCACCAGATCGTCGAAGGTGCGGATTTCACGGCGGGGGTCCCAGTCGAGACGCTGGGCGTAGTCGAGCCAGAAGGGGCAGCCGGTGGCGGGGTCGAAGTGCCACTGGACCACTTCCCGCGTCCAGGCGTCGAGCCGCCGCCGCGCCTCGGCCATGCGGCCCTCGAACGAAGACTTGCTTTCCAATTGCTCTACGGAGGCCATCAGTTCACCTTCTTGGGGTCGCACTTGGCGCCTTGTTGGATCGCGTACAGCCGATCGCGACGGGTTAGATAGAGAACTCCATTGGCCGCGACGGGCGTGGTGTAGGCCGAGTTGCCCAGGTTCGTCTCGTAGAGGATCTTCTTCTCGCGGCCCGCCTGAAACACGACGATATCGCCGTCCTCGTCGCCCATGTACACCTTGCCGTCGACATAGTAGGGCGAACTCCAGACCGCGCTGAGCAGATCATGGTTCCAAAGGGTCTTGCCCGTATCAGGGTCGATCGCCCGGAAGATGCCGCGAAGATCGCAATGGTAGAGCACGCCGTCGTGGACGGCGACGGTGCTGAGCGATCGGATCACCTCGTCGTTGTGCCAGATGGCGGCGGTCTTCGTGACGTCGCCTCGCTTCGTGGCGTCGATGGCCCAGAGATGGCCGGGCCCTTCGCCGTGCTCGGGATCCTGTCCGACCGAGATGTAGACCCGATCCTGATGGATCACCGGAGTAGCGATGATATTGTTGCGCGTGCCGAAGCCACCCAGCTTCCAGACCATCCCCTCCGGATTACACTGGAACGACCAGAGGGGCTTGCCCGTCTCGGGGTCAAAGGCATAGATGCGTCCGTCCCCTCCGGGAAAGAGGATCTGTCGGGCGCCCCCCATCACGCCCATGGCGGGGCTCGACCACTGGCCGTGCAGGATATGCTCGCCCGGATCGCCCCGGTCCCAGACGACCTCGCCGGTCTTCTTGTCCACAGCGATGAAGCTGGGCGCGTCGGGCGCCGGGATGACGATGTGGCCCTCGTCCACGCCGTTGCTCGTTACGACGTACACGTGTTTTTCATCGAACACCGGGGAGCTGGTCGCCAGGTTATGCGGGAAGACTCCCAACTCCTCGATCATGTCGAGCACCCAGACGATGTCGCCGTCGATTGGGCTGTTGAGTTTCTCGTCCTGGTAGGGGCCGTCGTTCTCGCCGTCGCGAAAGCCTTCCAGGTCGGCACAGACAAGCTGGCAGCGATTGCTCACATAGTAGAAGCGGTCGCCGTCCACTGCCGGTGACGAGCAGATTCCTTGCTGGGGCCAGTCGTTCACCCGTCCCGCCCCGAGCTTGTCGTGGGTCATCTGCCAGAGGAAGTTGCCGTCGTTCTCGGCAAAACACATGATCACGCCCTTGTCGTCCTTGGCCTTGGGCTGGCGCTCGGCTTCGTTGTTGGTGCCGACCAGGACCTTGCCGCGCGCGATGATCGGGTTGCCGTAGGTTTGCGAGCCGAGTTGGGAGACCCACTTGAGGTTTTCGCCCGTCTCGACATCCCACCTGGCTGGAATATTCTTCTCGACCGTGTTGACCATGTTGCGCTGCGGGGTGCCGCCCCACATGGTCCAGTCGTCGGCGCGGAGAACTGCCGCCGCCAGGAGCAAGACCGTCCACGTGAATGCGATGCGCTGAAACGAGATCGCATGCGTGCCGGAGTGGCGGCCCGGCCCTCGCTGGCGCTTCGAACTGGTGTGCAGGCAGCCCGGCCCTCGCTGGCGCTTCGGGTTAGTATCCTGAGTATTCTTCATTTCTTTCCCTCTTCCCGGTAGATGCGGATGTTGTCGTAGTAGAGCGGCGCGTCCGAATAGGCATACAGACCGGCGGATCCTTCGAGATTCGGCTGGGGATCGACCCCCTCGAGCATCCAGGCGGACGGTTCGGCCTCGCCGCGAGGCCAGGCCTTGGCGCGCACGGTTGCCTTGCCGTCGCGAACGTCGACGTGGAATTTCACGCGGTACCAGCGGTCCGGATCCCAGGTGAAGTTCTCCAGGCGCGTCTCGAACCGAGGACCCGGCACCCAGGAGACGATTCGCATCCGCTTGGCCCGGCCGAACATCTCCAGCCGGTAGCGGTCGTTGATCAGGCCGACGTCGCCCCGCTTACGCCCTTGTTTGACCCCCATGACATCCGCTTCGATCGTGTAGCCCGGGGCCAGGGGCGGCGTGATGAAGACCGTGGACCGGTTGAACATCGGTCCGCGGTCGTCGGCCAGTTTCTTGAGTGCTTTCGAACCTTGGACCACCTCGGTCGTGTGCTTTGCCTTGG
Organism: Pirellulales bacterium; assembly: GCA_013360685.1. Classification (GTDB taxonomy): domain Bacteria; phylum Planctomycetota; class Planctomycetia; order Pirellulales; family Thermoguttaceae; genus JABWBD01. The sequence goes on along the minus strand of JABWBD010000405.1, from coordinate 3,654 downwards.
ACACCCCGATCCACCAGGCGGGCCCCTGTCCTTGGGCGTACGACTCAAAGTCCTCGGCGATCGGCAACTCCGGCACGAACCGCACGCGGGCCGACGCCGTCAAGTCCCCGAGGCGTGCGTTGACGGTCGCGATGCCGCCCTTGGCCGGCGCGCGGTAGTTGCCCTGGCTATCCACCTCGCCGCCCGGAGGCTCGCATGACCACTGCGGCTCGACGGGGCCGAGTTCGAGTCCCTTGGCGTCGAACGCCACGGCGCGGAACCGCACTTCCTGGCCCGGTTTGATCAGAACTTCAGCGGGGTGCACCTGGAGATGCGCCGGCTTGGCCGATGGATCCGCGGGAGCCTCCGCAGGCATCGCCGGAGCCTTGCTCTCGCTCGGCTGCGCGTCCTTCCGACCGAGACAAACGGCCTCGGTCGTCGTAAAGAAGACGACTCTTCCGTCCGCTACCGCCGGAGAACCGAACAACTCGATGCTGCCTTCGCTTCCGGAGCCGAACGACATGGTGTCGAGCACGCGGGCCTCCTTCCCGGCGTCTTCGAGGATGGTAAAGACCCCGTTGACCACGGTGGCGTAGATCTTGCCGTCGGCCCAGACCGGCGAACCTTTGCCGACGCGACCGACGATGTGCTCCCAGATCTTTCGGCCGTCTGCCGCATCCAGGCAGTGGAGCACGCCGAAGTTGTTCATCACGTAGAGCCGTCCGTTGTGAATCAGCGGCGAGGCATAACTGGCCTCGATGCCGTCGTGCCGCCACAGTTCGTTGGTCTGCGTAATATCACCGCTGCCCCGGCCGTTGATGCACACCACCCGGCCCATGGTCGTCGTGTCGTAGTTTTCTTCACCGTGGGACACATAGACACGATCGCCGTCGACAACCACCGAGGCGTTGATGCCGGACTTGCAGAAGCGGAAGCCCCAGACTTTCTCGCCGGTGCGGGACTTGATCGCATAGATGTTGCCGTCGGCGTTGCCCGAAATGAGCAGACGCTGCCCATCGATCACGGCGACGACCGGCACCGCGTAGGTGGTATCCGTAGGTTGGCCGCCCGGCTCCGACCACCAGCGCGTCTCGCCGGTCCGCTTGTCCATGGCCAGGTAGCGGTGGCCGCCTTTCGCCTGGTTGCCGAAGCTGGAATTCAGAAAGCCGATGACGACCCGGTCTTCGTCGATCATCGGGGTATGGATGCGGCCGCCGTAGCCGCTGATCCGGCCATACTCCTCGGTGAGCGATCGCGACCAGAGGATCTTGCCGTCGCGGCCGTAACAGAAGAACAAGCCCTGGACGCCGTGGGCGTAGACGTTCCCGGTTTCCGGGTCGACGGCCACGTTCGCCCAGCCGACTCGCGAATTGGGGATGTCTGTGTGAAAGACACTGAAGCGGTGTTCCCAGACGGGCTTTCCGGTGGCCAGGTCGAGGGCCATGACGCGTTCCTGCTCCATTACCCCTTGACCGGCGAGGTTGATCATGAAGAGCCGCCCGTTGTGAATCGCGGGCGTGCTGCGTGCGCCGAACGGCGCTCGCCAGAGAACCTCATCTTTCGAGGACGGCAGGCCGGTTTCGCAGGAGACGCCCGTCTGCGACGGCCCGCGCCACGACGGCCAGTCGGCGGCCGCGGCAAATGCACCATGGAAAACTCCAGCGAGAACCAGCGACAAGCAGGCGGAGGTCCGAACTCGGTTTCTCAGCGTCGGAAAGGATTTCATGGCAGATTCCACAAGGTCGAATAGCCGGACGTTGCGTGGCGAATCGGTGCCGGCGGGTTCGTCTCCGCAGCCGCGCCGTAGACGGTTGGGATGGCACCGGGGTTCCAGGAGGGACCGCAGGGGCATGTTGAGATACTTGCTGACGTTTGGCGGAATTCTATTCGGAAATGGTGCAGGTCAAGCTAAGCATTGCTGCCCTCTGCTTGGGAGCCGCCTGTTGCAGTTCTGGTTTTCTGCCGCGGGCAGGGTGGACATTTTCTCGCGTGCAAGGCAGAAAGGATTGCCCGCAAACGGCTTAGACCGCGTTCATCGGGACTAAACGAAGACAGTTCCTCATGCGTCGCACGCATTGGGCGAGCGACACTGCGACATTGTGTCGTGCAGGACAGGTGGTTCGGCCGCGACATTCCGCCGCGGCTGGTCGCGGCGAAGGAATCGCTGGTAGTCATCTCTCATTGCTCAATGGTTCTGCGACTCAGAGACTCCCTGATTTGGCGGAGAAAGAACTCCGGCTTTGGATCTCGATTGGTACATGCGCACGATTTACCCGCTTAACGACTTGAGGGGATTGAGCGGCCCTGGCGCTTGTATGCCTGGCTCAGAGGTGGTATTCTGGCGCGCGGTGTGTCCGGCCTGACTTATCCGAATCCCGAGCGGGCTCAGCAAGCATCGCCAACTCGGTGGAGGAGGCTATGGCATCGCCTGAGATGAGTGGTCAAGGTCCGACGAATTTCCCAACGACCCACTGGAGCCAGTTGGCGGCGGCGCGAGGGCCGATGACGCCGGAGCATCGGGAAGTGCTCAACTGCCTGATCCTGCGGTATTGGAGCCCCGTGCACGCCTACATCTGCCGCCGCGGATTCCGCAACGAGGCAGCCGACCTCACTCAGGATTTCTTTATCCATTCGTTGCGGGAGGCACTGTTTGGCCGGGCCGATCGTGCCCGCGGGCGATTTCGGCCCTTCCTCCTGCGATGCCTCAACAACTTCCTCGCGGACGCGGCGCGTCACCGCAAGCGTCACAACTTGCCGGAAGGCGTTGTTTCTGTGCACCAGTTATCTGCTGAGAGAGGCCCGAGTTATGAGCCGGCTGAGACCGAGACGCCGGAAGACGTTTTTTATCGCGCCTGGGTCCGGGAACTGCTGAACCGGGTGTTCAGCACGCTCCAGCAGGACTTCGCCGCCGCCGGCCAGCAGGCGCATGGTGAGCTTTTTCGGCGACGGGTATTCGACCCGATTCTCAGCGGGACGGAGCCGCCTTCTATGGAAACGCTCGCTGGTGAGCTCGGCCTGCCGTGGAAACAGGCGTGCAACTACCTGGTTACCGCCCGGCGGGCCTTCCAGCGACTACTGCGGGAAGAAATCGGCGTTTACGCAAGCTCGGAGGAAGAAATTGCTTCGGAGGTACGCGAGTTGTTTCGCTTTGCCGGCGGCGCGTAGCGGCGGTAAGCGTGCGAGATGCCGGCTGTCCGGAGACGGCCGCGGCGAGAAGGGGGCCGGGCGTGATCCCTCTTTGGAGCGGGGCGGCGAAATGACATCGGGCACGAAAAAACACCGACCGCGCCGCGCAGACCTAGTAAGTCGGAAGCGTATGTACAGAGCGAAGTCTGGAGGCGCGCACGCTTGCGACGAGTTGTTGGGCGAAATCACGAGGTGGAGGCCATGGCGAAGATCGAAATAAGCTGCCCAAAGTGTTCGGCCAGGTACAGCGTTGACGAGACCCACATGGGTAGGAAGGGGCTATGCAAGAGGTGCAAGGAGACCTTCGTCCTGGGTACCACGGGGCCATCGGCTCCGGCGCGGGCGCCGTCGTTGGGCGCCCAACCTGGGCTCGCCGCCAAGGCTTCCGAAGATGGCGGACCGGAGGTCTGGAAGGAAGGGGACGTGATTCTTGACCTGTACGAGGTCAAGGGCGTGCTGGGCGAAGGAGGCATGGGCCGGGTGTACCGG
>JABWBD010000404.1 GCA_013360685.1 Pirellulales bacterium | reverse complement strand
GACTCCGGCTTTGGGCGGAAACATTGGAATAGTCGCTATAGTCAGTTTCGTCGCGCCAGACTGCCAGACTTAACCCGGATTACCCGCGACCCTGCCACACTGGCCGCCGAGTGCTGGGGGTACAAATTGGCTGTCTGTAAGGGGGGTGTTTGTGGTTGGTTGGTTGGTTGGTTGGGGGGGTGCCGTGGCTCTGCGGTGATGTAAATACCCTCTATCTTGCGGATGCAGGGTTCGGTGGCTCTTCCGTTTTTCGGTGTGGGACGGCCCTCCCAGGCCATCGTCCTGGGTCCAAGTCGAAGCGGTGGCTGGTTGCGGCCGGGACCGGCCGGCAACTATATTGCGGTAGACAGAGGTTCATGGGAGTTCTGCAAACTTTCGCGGGGGTCCAACGATGGAAGACAACTCAATCTGATCGAATGGTCGTCTCGTCAAATTGCTTCCGGTCAAGGCCGCCCGACCGGCGGTTCAGCCTACGGTGATGCGAAATCCCTCCGGACAACAGCGACGCGCGGTCCTCGCGAATCCTCCGGCCCAAGAGGGCCGGCGGCTGCCCGGCCGCCGCCTCGCACTGCTGCGGGCTTTGCCGGTGATCGCGGCGGCGGCGCTCTTGATGGCGCCGTTGGCCATCGTGGGCGGGTTCCCGGAGACGCACGAAGTCTTTCGCTACCCGGCCCTGTTGACCCACTTCAGCGACGCCTGGAGCGCGGGAGTGCTCTATCCGCGCTGGCTTCCTCACCTTGCGGGCGGCTATGGCTATCCGACATTCGTGTTCTACCAGCCGCTTTTCTTTTTCGTCTCGGCCGCGGTCGAGCGCATCGCCGGGCTTGCGCCGCCACGCGCGGTCTGGCTGGCATGCTTCCTGTTGGCCGTGCTGGGAACGACGGGCATGTACCGCCTGTCGCGGCTGTTTGCCGACGTGCGCGTGTCGCTTTTTGTGGCCGCCCTCTATGCCCTGACCCCGTACCAATACGTGGATCTCTACGTGCGGGGCGATTTCTCGGAGTTTGCGTCAATCCAGATCGTGCCCTGGATCCTGTTCTGCGCGGTCGTGCTCTGGCGGCGGTCGTCAAACGGGCTGCGACTCATGGGACCGGCTGCCGGTCTCGCGGGCTCGCTGGCATTGGTCGTGGTGGCGCATCCCCTGACCGCCCTGGCCGCCTGGGGAGTCGCGGCGGCGATCCTCCTCGCCCTGTTGCCGGCAGTGCCGCGCGGCCGGAGGGTCCGCTATGCATTGGTCGGCGCCGGGGCCTTCCTGCTGGCCGCGATCGTCAGTTCGGTCTACTGGTATCCGGTTGCACAGTTGCACGGCGCCGTCGGGGCCGACGCGGCATTTGAGGGCTATTTTTCCACTGCCCGCCACGTCGTGCACCTCGTCCAACTCTTTCGGCGGGAGTTCGGGTTCGGCGATTCCAGGCCGGATACGGCCAGCGACGGGATGTCGTTCCAGCTTGGCATGCCTCACTTCCTCCTGGCAACCCTGGGGGCATGGTTCGGCCGTCGTCAGCGGGTGCTGGCCGCCTGCTACGCGGCCTACCTAGCGCTTGTCCTGCTCATGCTGCCGCCGTGCGCCCCGATCTGGAACCACGTCCCGGTGATGCGGTTCTTCCAGTTCCCGTGGCGTTTGTTGGCGGTGATCGCCTCGCTACAAGCAGTCTGCGCCGTCGGTTGGACGTACGTCTCCTTTCGGGATACGAGGAACTGGCACTTTCGCAGCGTCCTCTTGGCAACACTGGTCCTTGCGACCGGAATCTGGCACTGCAACCTGTTCTTCGTCCAGCCTGGGGTGGATTTCCGGACGGCCGAAAAGACGACCGCCGACCTGTTCTTCTATCGCACCCGGTCCTGGCAGACGTATGCGGCAGTCGAGGAATTCCTGCCGCGGACCGCCAAACCGATCCAGACGTTTCGACGCGACCGCGATCTCCTGGAAGTCGACCAGGGGCTCGCGCTTCCGATGGACCACCACTCGCCGTACCATCTGCGGTTTAAAGTCCGTTCGGCGGCGCCTACCCGAGCGATCATCCACCAGTACTACTTTCCCGGTTGGCGAGTGCTGGTGGGCGGAAAGGCCGTGCCGCGCGAGTTGATCGAGCATTCGTTGACCGAAGACGGCCGCATGACACTCGCGCTGCCTGCCTGTCCGGAGGGCCTGGAGGTGGAAGCCTGGTACGACGGTCCTCCGGGCGGCCGCATGCGATGTGCCATGGCGCTGGCCGCCGTCGCCGTGTTCACCTGGGTCATGGTCCGGCAGGACCGCCGCCTCGAATGCGGCTCTCGGCTTGCCGCCGGCGTCTCCGTCGGCCACAATCGGCAATGGCCACCGATCCCTGACAGCCGGCCGAGAGGAGGCGGACAGTCATGAGCGACCTTGCCGACGGAAACGTCCCAAGCTGCGACCCGGGAGCGGGCCCGCCGGAGATCCAACCGCCGCCCGAGACCGTTCCGGGGATCCTGAGTCGGCTTGGTCCGGGATTGATCATCGCGGGCGCGATCGTGGGGTCGGGCGAGTTGATCACGACCCCGAAAACGGGCGCCCAGGCAGGGCATTGGCTCTTGTGGCTGATCATCATCGGCTGTGTCATCAAGGTCTTTGCCCAGATCGAATTCGGCCGCTACGCGATCTCCTCCGGCACAACCACGATGGCGGCGCTCGACCAGGTGCCGGGGCCGCGACTGCGGGTCAACTGGATTCTCTGGTATTGGCTCGTGATGTTCGTAATCAGCCTGGGACAGCTTGGGGGGATCGTGGGCGGCGTCGGACAGTCGATGGCCATGAGCTTGCCGATCACGGGCGACTTCAACCGGCTCCTCGACGAACAAGACGCATGGGACAAACAGGCCCGGTCGATCCGGCAGGAACTTCGCGGCCAAGAATCTCCGGCACTGGCCAGCCGCAATCTCAAGATCCGCGAGGCGGTGGCAAAGGACATCGAGCAGCGGGTGGCCGCCCGGATCGGGCGGCCTCGCCCGTCCTGGCGGACCGGCGACGACTTCTCCTGGGCGGCGATATTCACGCTCGTGACCATCGGGCTCTTGTTCAACGGCCGGTATGCCCTGGTCCAGAACGTAGCCACGGTCCTCGTGGCGGGGTTTACGGTCGTGACGGTTTTCAATCTTTTCGCCCTGCAATGCCGTCCGGAATGGGCCGTAAGCTGGACCGACCTGCGCGACGGCTTGAGCTTCCGCCTGCCGCCCGCGGTCGAAGCGTTGGCCCGTTCGCCGCTGGCGACCGGCCTTGCCACGTTCGGGATCATCGGCGTCGGCACCAACGAGTTGATTTCCTACCCGTACTGGTGCCTCGAAAAAGGCTACGGCCGCTTCACCGGCCCTCGCGACGAGACCCCGCAGTGGGCCGAGCGGGCTCGAGGGTGGATGCGGGTCATGCGGTGGGACGCGACCGTTTCCATGTTCATCTATACGTTCGCCACGGTGGCGTTTTATCTGTTGGGCGCCTCGGTCCTCCACCGTTCGGGATTGGACCCGGGCGGAAACCAGATGGTCCGGACCCTGGGAGAAATGTATGTCCCGGTCTTCGGCGTTTGGGCCGAGTGGCTCTTTCTCTTCGGAGCGTTCGCCGTCTTGTATTCAACCTTCTTCGTGGCCAGCGCGAGCCATGCGCGGGTATCGGCTGACGCCATCCGTGTTTTCGGGATCGGCGCGGGGACTGAGGCACATCGGATCTGGTGGGTCCGAGCGTTGTGCATCATCCTGCCGGTGTTCTCCTTCCTGGTATGGGTGTTCATTCCCAAGCCGGACAAGCTGATCCTGGCCAGCGGAATCGCGCAGGGAATGATGCTTCCCATGCTGGCCGTCGCGACGCTCTATTTCCGCTACTACCGTTGCGACAAGAGGATCTGCCCGGGGAGGCTCTGGGATTTCCTGCTCTGGCTTTCCGCGATCGGGCTGCTTGTCGCCGGCGGTTGGACCGTCCTGACACTGCTCTTTCCCGCGCTGGAACAACTCGTCTGATGCTGCGACGATCCGCACTCATGCCATCTTGCTCGTCATGGCCGATCCGGCGCATCCTGCTTGCGGCGCCCGTTCTGCTCGGTGCTGCCTGCTTCGGCCTGCGCGGACACTCGGTGCAGTCGCCTGCAGACGTGGGCGCGAGAGAGAACACCTCGAGAGCCGAGCCGGTCGATCTCCTGCAAGCATGTCGGCAAATGGCCGACTGGCTGACGCGGCAGTTGCGGACGGACGGCAGCGTGGTCGTGCATGCGCCTTACGTGATCGGCGGCGACCTGGCCATCGAAGAACTCACCCGGCGCTATCAGGAATCGATTGACCCGGCGGGCCGCGCGATCATCGGCGAGTATCTGCACGCTCCACCCAGCCGACCGACGGTCATTCTCCTGGCCCGCGGCGAGGCAAGTTATCGGCGGTTTGCCGATCGGCTGTTCGGAATCGGGCCCGAATCGGACTTCGGCTTCTACCGGCCTCACGTGCGGATGTTGCTGGTGAACACGGCCCGCGGCGAGAGCGGCCTCGTGCACGAGCTGACCCACGCGTTGCTGACGGCGGATCTCCCCTCCGTCCCTGAGTGGTTCAACGAAGGTCTCGCCTCGCTCCACGAGGACAGCCGCCTGCAGGACGGAGTGCTCGTCGGGCAGGACAACTGGCGATTGCCCATCCTGCAGGAGGCAATCCGCAGCGACCGGTTTCTCTCGCTGGAGTCGCTCGTCCGGCCCGGCGGGTTCCGGAGCCGGCCAATCTGGTTGAGCTATGCCCAGGCGCGGTATTTCTGCATGTTCATGCAGCAGCGCGGCGTGCTGCGGGACTGCTGCCGCTTGCTCCGCGGAGCAACCTCGGAAGATCCGTCCGGCATGGCGGCGATTTCTCAGGCATTCGGCGGAGAAGACTTGGATCGCATCGATGCGGAATTCCGCCGTTGGGCCCTCCGGCGCGGGACCGATGCGACTCCACCACGCAAGGCGGACGCCGATGCCGAGGCACGATGAGCGAACAAAGTCGGCGGGCGCCGGCATTCTCCCGCGCAGAGACGTGCTGGACTGGTGGGTCCGCCTGTCGGGCGCGATTGCGGACAACCATCCGGAACTGCCGATCGAGGGACTGGAAGTCGCCGCACGCCGGGCCCTTCAACGCCTGATGTTTACCGCACTGTGCCAAATCCGCGGGCTGGCCCCATGGAACGTTTCGGCCGAGGGCGAGGCGGACGACATTCCCGCGTTGCCGGCGGACTTGCATCCACACGCTGGCCGTGAAGCGATGGAAGCGGTCCGGTCCCAAATCAAGCAACGGTTTTCGAACGCCGAGGTCGGCCGGTGTGACGGACTGCTCGGCGAGGTCCACCAGCAGCTTCTCGGCATGGGGCTGAAACGGGAACGGCGAGCAGTGCGCGGCGTGCGCAACGCGTCGGGCCGAAAGGCGGCAGGCGTCTACTATACGCCCCGCTTCATCACGGACTACGTCGTCGAAAACACGCTCGGGCGGTGGCTCGACGGCAGCCCGTCCGTCCCCGCGGCGGGAAACGAAATCCGCCTCATCGATCCCGCCTGCGGTTGCGGCTCGTTTCTGATCTCGGCTTGCCGGCGCTATTTGGCGTGGGCCCGGCAGAATCGCGTCGCGTCTCCCGCGGCCGCAACGGCTCGAATCCTCCACGGTGTGGACCTCGATCCGGAGGCGGTCGCGATTGCCAGAAACTGCCTTTGGCTCGAGTTGGGCAATGCCATCGGCTCGTCGGCGGAGGCGCGGGAAGCCGGGGCCTTGTTGGAATCCAACCTTCGATGCGGCGACGTTCTCCTCGATGAGCAGGACTGCCTTCACGGCAGCTTCGATTTCGTGGTGGGCAATCCACCCTACCGCCGCGAGCTGAATTCCAAGCAACTGTTCGATCGCGTTGCCGGCAGCCGCCTGGGCCAATTCCGCTGGCCCCGAATGGACTACTGGCACTACTTCGCCCACCGTGGACTGGAACTGCTCCGCTGCGGGGGGCGGCTGGCGTTCATCGTGAATGCCTATTGGACGGCGGGCCGGGGAGCAGAGAGACTCATTGCCGCGCTGCGTGAAACGGCCGGCATCGACGAAGTCTTTCTGCTCGGGGATGCACGCGTCTTTAACGGCGTGGCCGGACGGCACATGATCCTGTCGCTCACCAAGGGACCGGCACGCGGGTCAGTCACGGTGAAACGTCCGCTGCCGGGACCTTCGCCGGACGCCGACGCGATCGTCCGCGACGAGGCCTGCCTGCAAGTCTTCCAAAAGACGCCGGAGCAGTTGTTCCGCGCCGGGCGGCTCGACTTGGAGCCGCCGGATACGGGGCTGTTGGCGCGAATCGCCGCGGGAACGCCGCTGGAGGAATTGGGCCGAGTCCGCCAGGGAATCGCCGAGAATCCAGCGTCGGTCACCTCTTCGGCCAATGCCCGCCACCAAAACCGATGGGCGGTCGGCGAGGGAGTGTTTACTTTGACGTCTGCCGAGATTTCCCGACTCGAGCTGCCCGAATCCGAGCTCCGGCTTGTCCGTCCCTATTACGACCTTCGCGATCTGGGCCGATACTGGCTCGCGGAGGAACCTTCGTTGAGGCTGATCTACGCCACCGCCGAAACCTGGCCGGAACTGGTGCAGTGGCCGGTGCTCGCAGGGCATCTCGCGCGGTTCCGGCCGATCATGGAAGCCCGTCGCGAGACCCGCCAGGGATTGCGGCCCTGGTGGCACCTGCATTGGCCGAGGGACGGAAGTCTCTGGGAGTCGGACAAGATCGTCGCCCTGCAGATGGCCCGCCGCCCCGCCTTCGTCCCGGCGACGGGGACCGTGTACGTCCCTTTCAGCGCCAACGTGTTTGTGCCCGACGAGCACGCCCGCGAGCACCTCAGCTATTTCGCGGCGATCTTGAACAGCCGGCTCCTGTGGCACTGGTATCGGCACCACGCCAAGCGCCGCGGCGTCGGTCTGGAGATCAACGGGCGGATCCTGGCCCGCACGCCGATTCGCCGTATTGACTTCTCCGATCCCAGCGAGACAGCGCGTCACGCGGAAATCGTCGACCTCACAGCCGAAATGCTGCGTCTCAACCGTCTCGTGCGGCGCGCGGGCCCGTCCTCCGATCCGGAAAAGATGCTTTCCCAGGTGGAACAGATCGATCGACAAATCGACCAAATGGTCTATGAACTCTACGGACTAACCAGCGAGGAAATCTCCCTCATCCACGCGAGTGAACAAGCGACGGACTAAGGCAGAGCGAAGAAATAACTTTGACAAATTGATATTGGTGAATTCGCGGAGAGGTGCGATGATTCTCGCATGCAAGACGCGAAGATCGAGGCACGG
>JABWBD010000403.1 GCA_013360685.1 Pirellulales bacterium | reverse complement strand
CATGTCGGCGGCCGGAGGGACAGCGCCGGGCGCGGGCGGCATGTCGCTGGGCGCGGGAGGAACGTCCGCGGGGGCGGGAGGGACGTCGTTTGCCGACGGTACGCTCGGGGCCGGCGGTGTTTCCTTCGCGGGCGGAACGCTTCGGCCCGCTTGGGGCTGACTCAGAATCGGCGCCGCGGCCGCCAACACCAACAGTCCGATGACGCAAAGTTGCAGGACGATTCTCTTCATTTTGTCTTCCCGGCAGGCAAAGCCCCAAAAGAAACAGACGCCGCTTCCCGCGCCGGTCAGCGGCGTCCAGGGGTATCGGTCCCATCCGCATTACGACCCGACGAACCATTCGCAACGAGTGCGGCAACTCCCCTGCCGCTCGCACCCGGCCGGCGGCCTGCTACGCAATCCTAACATACAGCCGCGGGCCATTCATCCCTGAAATCCCCAGATCTGGTCGTATGCCCCTATAGCTTGTCGCAGAGTTCTCAAAGCTACTACTGCTTGTCGTAGGCCGGATGGGCTTTGTGGCCCTGGCTGATATGGCAGCGGCTGCAGACGTTCCCCGGCATGACCTTCCAGATCGAGTCGCGAGCAGCCTTCTCCTGCTCGGGGGAAAGCTTCTTGGCGTCGGCAAAAGCCTTGGCGACCTCTTCGTGCTTGCTTCCCGGACCGTGGCATGCCTCGCACGTGACTCCCAAGAGATCGGGAGTCGAGGCGCCCTTGTAGCCGGCGGGATGCCCGTAGGCGGTGATGTGGCAGGTGAGGCAGGATGTGTCGGCGCCCTTTTTGTACTTGGCGGGCATATTGTCAAACGCCTTGGCGTGGTTCGTCTTCTTCCACGACATGAATGCTTCGAAGTGGCAGGATGAACATCGCTTGGAGCCGGTGTAGGTTTGGCCCTCAGGCGGCGCCGGTTCTTCGGCAACTTGGGCAGGCGCGGGGGGCTGGGCCTGAGTGTTGTTCGCGAAAAACAAACTCAACAGCGCGACAATGGCCAGCGAGAGAGCCGCTGCCGTCATCGCCACGCTTCCCTTCCCCAGGGGCCGTCTCAGCATCCGCATGGCATTCCTCCTCAACGAGAAAAAAGTGATAGCCCGATCGCCGCCCTTTCTTGGAAGACCTCGACCACTTCACGAGGATGCGTGGGAGGGCGGACTACATCTCCACGGCAAACCCGCGTGAGCAGTTAGTCTAATCCAGACGCAAGTCCCGGTCAACCAAGAGTCCAGTTTGCAGATCTGCAACCTCTGCTTTTTCCAATCGCAAGTTTTCTTTGGACCGCGGTTGCAGGGCGGTAGGATGTCGATCCTTACTTCAGAGCGCGTATTTGACACATTTTCTTGTGCATGGTATATACGCTTTACCTATACACGAGCTGACCTCTGTGTCGATTGGCACATATGGCAAAATCGCCAAGTGTTTTGCGTATGCCGGCACGCAGATTGTTTCGGTCCCGGCAGCAGGGCACGCCGGCAATCGGTCTGTGAGAAACTGCAAGTCGGTCCTCCAGTCGCCTAAGTGGAGCGCATCGAATGTTCACGCAGGGTAAGAAGCCATCGCGGCGCGGTTGGTTGCTCCAGACGTTGTGGGCGGCAATCGCGATCACGGCCGCGGTCATTGCGTACCCGGTGGTCATGTTCCTGCGGCCGCGCCGCGCTACGAAGTCCGGCGCAATGGAAATGGTCGCGCCTTACCGGGTGAACGAACTGCGTCCGGATTCCGAGGGCAACTGGCCGCCGCCGTTCAACTTCGGCGGCAAGCCTTGCATGGTGGTCGTGACGCCGGACGGGGAAGTGCTGGCCTTCAACGCGATCTGCACCCACCTGGACTGCACGGTGCTTTATCGACCGGGGGAATCGGACATTTTTTGCCCTTGCCACAACGGCGTCTACGACTTGCACGGCCGCAATATTTCCGGTCCCCCGCCGCGGCCGCTGGAACAGTACAAGGTCACCTTGAGGGGAACGCCTGGACAGGAGGAGATCATTGTCTCCCGCAGCAGTTGAACCATCGGAAGATCGGCCGGGGTTGTATGGCCGTGTTCGGGGATTTTTCGACGAACGGTTGGGGCTCCAGAGCGTCGAGGCATTGGCCGAGAAGAAGCTCGTACCGGTGCACCGCAGTACGATCTTCTATTTCCTCGGCGGCATGGCGTTGTTCTTGTTCGGCATTCAGATCGCCACCGGCATCCTGCTCTCGCTCTACTACAAGCCGTCGCCCGACCAGGCTTTCGAGAGCGTGCACGCGATCATGACCGAGATCGACTTCGGCTGGCTGATGCGTTCCATCCACAGTTGGAGCGCGAACCTGCTGATCGGCGTGCTCTTGTTGCACGTGCTGACGACCTACATGATGCGGGCCTATCGCCGCCCGCGCGAGTTCACCTGGATCACCGGGATACTGCTGTTGGGCGTGTTCATGGCGTTCGGGTTCAGCGGCTACCTGCTGCCCTGGAACCAGTTGGCGTTTTTCGCCACGCGCGTGGGGACAGGGATTGTCGGCGTGGTGCCGGTGGTGGGCAAGGATCTGCTGCTCTTGGCCCGCAGCGGCGAGAACGTTACCGGCGACACGCTGGCGCGGTTCTACGCGCTGCACGTGGTGATCCTGCCCCTGGTCACCTTTGCGCTGTTGGGGATTCACCTCTACCTGGTGCAGAAGCACGGGATGAGCATCCCCGAGGGGACGGCCACCCGCCACGGCGGCGCGGGGCGCGTGCCGGCGATGCGTTTCGTTCCGGATTTCCTGCTTCGAGACATGGTGGGCTGGTTTATCGCGCTGGGGTTGCTGGCCGCGCTGGGCGCACTGTTTCCGTGGGAGTTGGGAGAAAAGGCCGAACCATTCGGCTCCGCGCCCGAAGGGATCAAGCCCGAGTGGTACTTCTTGTTCATGTTCCAGGCGCTCAAACAGATACCACCACACATCCTCGGGTTGGAAGGGGAGATGCTGGGCGTCTTGTTCTTCGGGTTTGTCGGGATGGTAGTGCTCCTGGTGCCCTTTCTGGACTGCGGCGACGCGAAGGGCTGCCCTCGCCGGATCCTCAATGCACTGGCGGCGCTGGCGGTCGTTTTCTTCATCGTCATGACGATCTGGGGTCTGGTGGGATGATGTTGCATCGGACAAGCCTGTTCGCGTTTACATTGCTGGCACTGGCCTCAAGCGCCGCCACGGCCCAAGAGAAGGAGGGCAAGGAGGCTGCGGACGCCGATCCTTCTTACTGCGTGCAGTGCCACGGCGAGGAGGAACTCTGGGGGGGGGAGACTCGCCGCTTCTTTGTCGCAGCGAAGCATTTCCGTGAAGATCTCCACTGGCAGAAGGGCCTTCGGTGCCACGACTGCCACGGCGGCGACCCCAAGACGAGCGATTTCGCCAAAGCCCATTCCGTCGACTCGGGGTTCCGCTCGATCAAGAAGCCGGTCGACGTGGCGGGCTTCTGCGGCCACTGCCATTCCAACAACCAATACATGCGCCAGTTCCATCCCTCGCCCCGGACCGACCAGGAGGCGAAGTACTGGACCAGCGGCCACGGCGTGCGGCTCAAGGAGACGGGCGATGCTCCGGTCGCCACCTGCGTCTCCTGCCACTCGGCGCCGCACGGATCGGGGGACAAACTGGACGTGCCGGGCATCCTTGCCGTCAACAACCTCAAGGCGCCCGTGTACCCGACCAACGTCGCCAAGACCTGCGCGGTCTGCCACTCGGACGCGAAACGAATGGAAGGGCTGAGCTACCACGGCCGGCCCATCGGTCACGACCAGTACGAAAAGTGGCAGAGGAGCGTTCACGCCAAGGCGCTCTTGGAAAAAGGGGATCTCAGCGCGCCGACCTGCAACGACTGCCACGGCAATCACGGGGCCGTGCCGCCGGAAGTCGATTCGGTGGCCAACGCCTGCGGCGCCTGCCACACCAAGGTGGGCAAGCTCTTCGCGGAAACCCGCATGAAGCACCGCTTCGAGGAGGTCGGACTGCCCGGATGCGCCACCTGCCACGGCAACCATGAAATCCACACGCCCACCGATGAAATGCTGGGCGTGACCGAAACGGCCGTTTGTTCCCGTTGTCACTCCGGCGGCGCCGAAGGCGGCAAGTTCGGGGCCACGCTTGCCGGGGCCGATGCCGCCCGGGCCATGCGCGCGGGCCTCGCGAAATTGAAGGAGGAGGTCGAACGAGCGAAGGCCAATCTGGCGCATGCACAGCGGCTCGGAATGGAAGTGAGCGGGCCGCAGTTCGACCTTCGCAAAGCCGAGGACGCGCTGACCAACGCGCGTTCGCTGATCCACACCTTTTCTCCCGACCCGGTCGAGAAAGCCCTTCAGGAGGGCTTGGAAGTGACGGCCGTGGTCCACCAGCGGGCCAAAGCGGCGCTGGACGAATATACCTTCCGGCGGTGGTGGTTGGCCGGTTCGCTGGTGCCGATCACGCTGGTGATCGTCGTGCTCGTCCTCTATATCCGCTCCCGTCCCCCGGTGCTCGTTCCGGCCGGCGAGTCGCACGATTCGGCCTGAAGACTGACAACCGGATCCAATCGCCCACCCGGAAACGGAAGTGCCGAGAAACACACGAGTCCTCGGCCGCGCACCAGGCTCGACCGAGGACCCGTTTCAAAGCAGCCGGGACGCAGGTTCAGCGAACCGGACCAGGCTGCGCTGGCTCGCGGAGGAATCCGCGACGGCAGAATCTCAGACATTCCGCCAGAAATCCCTCCCGGCGAAAGCCAGATCGATGCCGCCGAGCTTGGGATTGAGATCCTTCTTCTGCGCCTCGGGAGAGACAACCGAAGCCGCCCAATCCAGGTCTTCGGCAAAGAGGTCGCCGGCGCCGGCGGCACTCATCGGGCTCACCGGGCTCTCCGGCATCACCGGCTCGTACATCCGCGAGAGCAAGAGATCGAGGTCGGCATCGTTGACCGCGGAGTCGGAGTCCAGATCATAGAGGGGGTTGTAGTCCGTGTCGCCCGCGGCGGTCGGATTCTGCGGAATCCACAAGGCCAGGTCGAATTGATTCACGAACCCATCGGCGTTGAAGTCACCCAGGAAAAGATCGATCTGGGCAGTGCCGAGCTCCACGTCGCTCCAGTCCACTCCGGTTCCCTGTCCGACCAGGGCGAACTCCGAGGGCAGAATGGTGCTGTCGCCCTGCGCGGGCGCCAGCGAGAACGTCGCGCGGCTGTTCGGGTCGTCGGGGGCCCCGGCGCCGTCGCGGCGGAACTCCCAGGCGATGAACGGGGCCGCCTGGTCCACACCGATGCCGCCGGTGGTGGCCAACGCTCCGGCTTCGTCGACCAGACCGGCGGCATCGTCGGCCGTGCCTTGCTGGAACTGGCTGAACGCGTCGCCATAGACGACGTTGCCGGTCGGCGTGAGCGCCAGCGTATCGAACAGCAGGTCCACGGCCCCACCGACAACCCCCTGGGGCAATTCGCGGAGGTCTTCCACGTAGGCATTCACCCAGAACGTGGAGCCACCCCAGATCGGTCCCGCCTCCGTCCCGAACGCGGAACCGGAGATCTCCAAGTGGATCCGCATCGCCGTGTGCTCCACGGTGATGACGACCTCGGCCGGATCCGACTCGGATGGACCGTCGCTAGCCCGATAGGTGAAGCGGTCGGTCCCTTGGAACCCGGCCTCGGGCGTGTACTGGAAGGAACCGTCCTCGCCGAGTTCCAGCGTGCCGTGGCTCGGCCCTTCCACCAGCACCGCGGAAAGCGGATCGCCGTCGGGGTCCGAATCGTTGGCCAAGACGCCCCCCTCGGTGACCGAGAGGGTCTCGTCCGTGGCCAGGCGATACTCGTCGTTCTGGGCGATCGGCGCTTCGTTCACCACGATCACCGGATTCACCGTAATCGCTACGGTTGCCAGGTTCGAATCGGCCGAGCCGTCGTTGGCAGCATAGGTGAAGGAATCGTTTCCGACGAACCCTTCGGCGGGCGTGTACTCGAACGAGCCGTCCGTATTGAGCACCAGCGTGCCGTGGCTTGGGCCGTCGATGAGCGTTGCCGCCAGGGCATCGCCGTCGGAGTCGATGTCGTTTGTCAACACGCCGTTCTCGGTGATTGCCAAGACCAGGCCGGCGTCGACGCTGTAGGAGTCGTCCTCCGCGGTCGGCGCTTCGTTCGCGGCGACGACCGAGATCGTCACCGTGGCGACGTTCGACTCGGCCTGTCCGTCGGAGGCGACATAGGTGAAAACATCATCCCCGATGAAACCTTCGGCGGGCGTGTACTCGAACGATCCGTCGGCATTGAGGACCAACGTGCCGTTCGAGGGTTCTGCGACGACGGCTACGACGAGCGGGTCGCCTTCGCCGTCGGTGTCGTTGGCCAGCAGGCCTCCCTCGGCGACCGAGAGGGTCTCGCCCGCGGTCATCGAGTATGCGTCGTCCACCGCCGTCGGAGCCGTATTGAGCCGGGCGACGGAGATCGTCACCGTGGCGACGTTCGAGTCGGCCTGTCCATCGTTGGCAACGTAGGTGAAGGAATCGTCTCCGACGAAACCTTCGGCGGGCGTGTACTCGAACGAGCCGTCGGCATTGACGACCAACGTGCCGTTCGTCGGCTGGTCGACGACGGCCGCGGTGAGCGGGTCGCCTTCGCCGTCGCTGTCGTTGGCCAGCAAGCCCCCTTCGCTGACCGAAAGGGTCTCGCCCGCGCTGATCGAATACGTGTCGTCGACGGCCACGGGTGCATCGTTCACCGCGGCGATCGAGATGGTCACGGTGGCAGCGGCGGAATCCGCCGAGCCGTCGTTGGCCATATAGGTGAACGTATCGCTGCCGTTGAAGCCGGTCTCGGGCGTGTACTGGAACGTGCCATCGGGATTCAGCACGAGTCCACCGTGGCTGGGCCCTTCGACCACGGTGGCAGAGAGCATGTCGCCGTCGAGGTCGCTGTCGTTGGCCAACACCCCGCCGTCGGCCGCCGTCAGCACGCCGTCTTCGTCCATCGCGTAGCTGTCATCCGCGGCGACGGGAACGTCGTTGACCGGAGTGACCTCGATGGTCACGGTCGCCGCCTGGGAAAGCGACGTGCCGTCGTCGGCCATGTAGGCGAAGCTGTCGGTTCCGTGGTAGTCGGCATTGGGCGTGTACTCGAAGGAACCGTCGGTGCCCAGGATCACGGTGCCGTACTTGGGCGGCGCGACGATCGTGGCGGAGAGGGCATCGCCGTCGAGGTCGCTGTCGTTGGCCAGCACGCCCGCGGCGTCGATCGAGAGGACGCCGTCCTCGGCGACCGTGTAGTTGTCGTCCGCGGCCGCGGGCGCGGCGTTCGCGGCCACGTTGCGTGCGACCGCGATGCGGACCGTGGCGGGCTCGGA
>JABWBD010000402.1 GCA_013360685.1 Pirellulales bacterium | reverse complement strand
TCGGCCGTTCCGGCGGCCGGCATCAGTCGCAGCGTCTCAAGAGCGGCGCTCTGCACCTCCCGATCCGCCGCGCGCGAGGCGAGCTCCGCCAACCTGGGAACGTCTTCCGCCGTCCCCGCCGCGATCAGCGCCGCCAATGCGGCTGTGCGGTGCGCGGCGTCCGGATGGTCGAGCGCCACAAGCGCCGCCTTGCGGACCGCGGGATGGCTGCGGTCCTTCAGGCTTTGCAGGGCCGCCAGCTTGCCCGCCGGGGGGAATTCCGCAATCCGCGACGCGATGGCTTCGATCTCTTCCCCTTTTTCGAGCGAAACCAGGCAATCCGCGGCCACCGTCCGCTTCCACGACGCTTCGGCAGCCAGGCCGGCTTGGATCATGGTCAGTTTTTCGGCCGGTTTCGCGGCGATGAGCCCGCGGTAGGCGGCCGCCCGGGTCCGCTCGGAATCCGCGGCCAGGAGCCGTTCGCAAACCGCGGCAGCCGCTTCGTGCTGACCGTGCCGACAGAGCGATTCCGCCGCGTCGAGTTCCGCGTCGATCGCCGCGTTTCGTTCGGTTTCCGAAGCGGTGGACGCAAACGACTGGAGAATCCGGGCCGCTTCCACGGTGCCGATGCGTCCCACGGCCGTCAGGGCAGCCTCACGGAGCTCTCGATCCTTGTCGTCGAGCATGCCTGCAAGCGCGGGAACGGCCGCGGCATCGCAGAGGCTTCCCAACGAAACCACCACGCCGATCTTCTGCCGCCCCTGGGTCTTGCCGAGCATTTCGCGAAGCCGTTGGATTGCCGCCTGGCTGCCGATCCCCTCCAGCGCGTAGCGCGCCATGTACGACAGGCGCGCATCGGGCAGCAGTTCCGCCAGGACAGCGGTTGAGGCGTCGGACCCGACGATCGCCAACTGCCGGCAGGCGTAATCCTTTGCCAGAGCCGTTGCGCCGCCTCGAAGGACCGCCGCCAGGCGAGATTCGAGATCCGCTCGAATCGTCTCGTCGAGCCGCGATTGCGAAACGGCCTGATCGATCGCGCCGAACGTGTCGAGACCTTGGCCCAGTTCCAACGCCGACAGTGCCTGGAAGGCAGCATCCAACGCGGGATTCTTGACTGCCTCCGACTGCCCAAACGCGGGGACCGCCGCAACCGCGATCAACCACGCACAGAACCGGGAGAGCGATTTGCGTTGCTTTCCACCAGCAGAGATTCCGGGTTGTGGACGCATTTCGTGAACTCCAGTGGAGGCCGCTATGGCCGATGGTTGGAGAGACGGGGCAAGCGTGAAAGAGGTTGAACAAGCCTCGGTATGGGTGCTGCAGGCATCCATCAAGGGGTTGTCCGACGAGCGGGCATATCGGCGGCGAAGCGGAAAACCCCGGGACGCGGACATGAGCGTAGTGCATTGGGGACCGCCAGTCAAGCAAGACGAACACGCGGCAGCCAAGAAGAGCGACTCCGGTTGCCATGCCTCGTTCGTGACGATCACGGGCGGCAGACGCTGCGAGTTCGTCCATCAGGACTCTGTGGGAGACCGGCGTGCCAGGTCGCCGGGCGCAGCGTCGCCTAACCCGGCGTATCCAGGTACGGATCCTGTCCCATTTGCGCCTGCATCTTCTTCCGCTGTTTCTCGAAATACATCAACGCCCGGCGGTCGCGGAAATGGCGCCGCTCCACCTTCTTCTGAGCCTTGCGGAAAGCCTTGCTCAGGCCGTTGAAGCTGCCGTTGTTCGATGCGCCGAGCGTCTTGTAGCGTTTCGACTTGTCCGGTCCGAACCCGGTAAACAGCAGTTCGTCGTCCAAGGCGAGATACTGCCGGTACGTGCCCGGGTCCCCTTGCCGGCCGCAGCGGCCGATCAACTGGCGGTCGATCCGCGCCGAATCGTGCATTTCCGTGCAGATGACGTGCAGCCCGCCCAGATCCTTGACCCCAGGGCCCAGCTTGATGTCGGTGCCGCGCCCGGCCATGTTCGTGGAAACCGTCACCCTGCCGGGCAGCCCGGCGCCGGCCACGATGTCGGCCTCTTCTTCGATGTGATGCGCGTTGAGCACCTGGTGCTCGATCCCCTTTTCCGCCAAGAGCCGCGAAAGGTGAACCGACTTGTCGATCGACCGCGTGCCGATCAGCAGCGGCCGCCCCTCGGCGTGGAGGCGGCATACCTCGTCGACGACCGCCGCCCACTTGGCGTCTTCGTCGCCGAACACCAGGTCCGGCAGCCGCTGGCGGATGACCGGCCGGTTGGTGGGGACCTGGATCACGTTGCACCGGTAGATCTTGCGCAGCTCCCTAGCCGATGCCCAGGCCGTGCCGGTCATGCCCGCCAGTTTCTCGTAACGGAGAAAAAAGTCCTGCACGGTGACCCGCGCGGCCTGGCCCGTGGCTACGGTGACCTCGACGCCCGCCTTGGCCTCGACCGCCTGGTGGATCCCCTCGCGCCATTTGCGGCCTTCGGCCAGGCGGCCCGTGAACTCGTCGACGATCACCACTTCGCCGTCGCGGACGACGAACTGCCGGTCCAGGATGAACTCCCTCTGGACCTTGATGGACCGCTCGACGTACTGATAGATGTGAAACATGCCCACGCTGTCCAGCGCTTCCGGCTTGGGCATAGTGCGGACCTTCTGGCGTCCTTCGCGCGTCAGCTCGACCGATTTCTTGTCGTAGTCGTACTCGTAGTCTTCGTCCTCGACGAACTGGTCGCAAACCGATGCGCACCACTTGTAGCACTCGACCTGGAGCTTCTGCGCCTCGGTCGGCAGGGCGCTGATAATCAGCGGGGTCCGGGCTTCGTCGATGAGGATGCTGTCCGCCTCGTCGACCAGGGCAAAGTAGGCTTCGCGCTGGACCGGCTTGTCGCCGCCTGCGCTTCCGCTCTGCTGGCCGAGCATGCCTCCGATAAGATCTCCCTGCCCTTCGCTGATCCGCCGCAGCAAGAGCCGGTCGCGGAGGAAGTCGAATCCGAACTCCTTGGCCGTTCCGTAGGTCACGTCGCAAGCATAGGCCTTGCGCCGCTGCGGTTGTTGCTGCTGCGTCTGGATCACCCCGACCGACATGCCCAGGGCCTCGTAGATCGGCCGCATCCATTCCGCGTCGCGGCGGGCCAGATAGTCGTTCACGGTGGCCAGGTGGCACCCCTTTCCGGCCAGGGCGTAAAGATACATCGGCAACGTGGCCGTGAGCGTCTTGCCTTCGCCGGTCTGCATCTCGACGATCGAACGGTGAAACATGGCAATTCCGCCCAGGATCTGGACGTCGAAATGGCGCATGTCGATTGTCCGCCGTCCCGCCTCTCGCACCAGGGCGTACGCCTCCGGCAAAAGCTTCCCCAACGGTTCGCCGCTGCGGGCCCGGTAACGCAGCGAGAGGCTCCGTTTGCGGAGTTCGTGGTCTTTGAGGCCCTTGAGTTCCGGCTCCATGGCCGCAATTCTGGGCAACCATTGCGCCCAGCGCGCAACCTTTCCCGTCGCCGTCACGCTCGCGACGGACATGATCTTGGCCATGAGACCGTCTGGAATCGCACCCAAGGCGTCGATACCCCAGCAAGTGCCACTAAAGAGGGGTTAGGCCGTGAAATCGGCCACGAATTTCCGTCCATTATACGATAGGACGGAAACGAGCGGATCGCGCTATTGAATTCCGCGTTTCGGGGTATTGCCCGATGCCTCGATCACCCCGCCCGGTCAACGGACCCCCGGCAGCTCGGTAATATTGACAGGTTTCGTGCCGGGAATGCTCAGTTTGCGAGGTTCCGAGGTCGTGGCCGGCGCGGCCGGTGTCCGCGCTGCGGCAGCAGGTGGGCTGCCCGCCTGCTGGGGTTGCGGAGCGAGCGCGCCTACCATCCGTTCACGGTTCGCCAGAACTGTGGCCTTGCCTCGCTCATACACGCTTTTCCCCTGCTCATAGACGTTCGAGGCAAGCTGGCGCGCGGCATCGTAGGTGGAGGGGCTCGTGTCCGGGGTGATGGCCGGATTGGCGGGCTGGGTGCGAGCGCCGACGGGAACCGTAACCAAATCCCCCTGGCGTGGCTGGGGGGAAGGAGTGAGAGACGGTGTGGCTCCCGGCGTAGAGACATTCTGGAGTCGCAGACCGCTGCTTGGCGGCTGGGAGCCACCAGGGGGCTGCCAACTGCTGGCACCAGAAGGAACTGGAACACCACCTGAGCGAGGCATCGCTGGTGGTTTGGGCAAAGTCGCCTGCCGGGTCCCAGAGTAGTAGGGATCGTTGGCGCGCGGCGCGGTGACGGAGCCGGTTTTGGGCGGCTCAATCCGAGTTCGGCCAAAGAACGGGTCGACCGGTGCGCTCGCCGAATCCGGCCCTTTGCAGCCGGCAGCCAGCAAAACCGCGGCGATCACCACGAGCGGTCGCCTCATCGAACAGACTCCTTTCCGCCCATCGACCACTTCTGACGAGTCTACCTGGAGGGGGATGCTAGATTAGCGATTTTCGTCAAGTTGTCCAGAGCAATTCTTCGCTCGCGTTATAATCGAGCCAACCTCATCCGGAAGCGACATTCCGAAACAGGGTAAGACCAATGACTCTACTCGCACTACGACAATCGGCTCGGCTCGCCGCGTTCTTCTTCACCGTATTCTCGCTGGTGTTCGAGGCTTCAGCCCCCCTCGCGGGCGAAAGGCTCTACAACGGCATCGTGCTTCCCGATGCCTGGCCGCCACGGCGCACGATGGCCGAACTCAAGGCCGGCGAGGTGATGGATGTGCCTTACTTGAAACAGCCGCCGGAGGTGGTCCCCATCGACGTGGGCCGCCAGCTCTTCGTCGACGACTTTCTTATCGAGCAGACAAGCCTCGAACGACGGTTCCATGAGGCGCAACTCTACGACAAGAACCCCGTGCTGCGGCCCGACAAGCGTTGGGAGATGATCTATCCGACGAAAGTCGCGATCTGCTTCAGCGACGGCGTGTTCTATGATCCCAAGGACCGTCTCTACAAGCTGTGGTACATGAGCGCGTTGTTTGGCGATCTGGCCTATGCAACCTCGGAGGATGGGCTGGACTGGACCAAGCCGACCCTCGACATACGGCCGCCGACCAATGTCGTGCTGCTGAGCGGCCAGCGAGATTCCTCGACCGTGTGGCTGGACCAGGAAACAGCCGATCCGCGGCAGCGCTACAAGCTGTTCCAGTTCAATCGCGACAACTGGCGAGGCTCCGTCCACACCTCGCCCGACGGCATCCATTGGACCGAACCGCGATGGACGGGCCCCTGTGGCGATCGGAGCACGATCTTCTACAACCCGTTCCGCAAGGTTTGGGTCTACAGCATCCGCTCCGAGGCGAACCCGGGCCCCTGGAACTACCAGACCAAACCCTACAACCCCGTCGTGCGGGCCCGCCGCTATTGGGAGTGCCGCGACTTTCTCGCGGGTTCCCAGTGGACGGGCGGACCGGCGATGCACGCGGAGTGGAAGGCCGACGAACCGGTGCCGTGGGTCGCTGCCGATCGGGCCGATTCGCCGGATGCCGGCCCGGACGATCTGCCGGCCGAACTCTACAACCTCGACGCGGTCGGCTACGAGAGCCTGATGCTGGGGCTCTTCAGCATCCTGCACTCCAGCCCGCGTCTGGCCGGCCAGCCCAAGATCAACGACGTGATGCTCGGATTCAGCCGCGACGGTTTCCATTGGCATCGGCCGTTTCGAAAAGCGGTGATAGCCGTATCCAACGATCCGGACACGTGGAATTACGGCAACGTGCAATCGGTAGGCGGCGGATGCCTGATTGTCGGCGACCGGCTCTCCATGTACGCCACCGGGCGCAATGCGAACCAGGAGACCACGGGGCTGGCCTTCTTCCGCCGCGACGGCTTCGCCTCAATGGAAGCGGGCCCCGCGGAGGGCTCGCTTACGACGCGGCCGATACGGTTCTCGGGCCGCCATCTCTTCGTCAACGTGGCAGCGCCGGAAGGGGAGTTGCGCGCGGAGGTGCTGGATCACGAGGGCAATCCGGTGGCGCCGTTTACACGAGAAAACTGTGAGCCGGTGCAGGCCGACAAGACCCTCGCGCCGATCCGCTGGAAAGGCGCCCAAGACCTCTCCTCCCTTTCCGGTCAGCCGGTGCGTCTGAGATTTCACTTGCGCAACGGCGGACTGTACGCCTTCTGGGTCAGCCCCGACGCCGCCGGCGCCAGTCACGGATACGTCGCCGCCGGTGGTCCCGGTTTCACCGGCCCCACGGATACCGTGGGACAGGCGGGGTATGCTGCAAGCGGCGGGGAGTGATGGAGGGACGGGGTGATGGGGCGATGGAATGATGGATCTCGCGCATTGCAAGACTCCAACACTCGATGGCCCTCACCCTGGTTTGGTGAAAAGTGCGTGCGTTCACCGCCCGTGGAATACGTTTCCCTGTAGGGATTGCCCATGAGGAACGGCACGCCCTCCAGCGTCCGGCCGATCTTTTCCCACGTCTTCCTGCCGTCGGCCGAGCGCCAGACGTTGAAGTCGTAACCGCGGCGCGAGGTGAAAAGCAGCGAGCCATCGCGGTCGCGGATCAGGCTCGGCTCGGCGCCCGAGTCGTCCTCCCATCCTGGATCCGCCGCAGCGCTCGCAGCTCGCATCTTGCCCCGTCTGACCGCCCCCAGCTCATGGAGCATTTCCACTCCAGGTTCGGCCCGGAAACCGATTGCGGTGAAACGGGCGGCGATTCCGATGGCGGCGTGCCGTATTGGCTCTTCTTGCGGCAGGACAAATACATCCGCACGCTCGTCCCCGACGAGATCGAGGAACTCTACGACCTCGAAGCCAACCCGCAGGAGCTGAAGAACCTCGCGCTCGACGCAACGCAGCGCCCTGTTCTCAACGAATACCGCTCGCGCCTGCTGGCCGAACTCAATCGCACCACGGCCGGATTCGTGAACAACCTCCCGCCGCCACGCGATTGAGTGTCCGTGCGGAGTATTGCACGATGAAAACCATCCTGAAATCCGTTCAGGGCAGCCGCAAACGTAACCCAGGCTTCGGCTAACACTCGGCTGAACCATTGCGATTTGCGAACCCGCCAGCAGTTTCTTCGCGCTGGGGAATGGCATTGCCGCGCCAGGTCCGTTATCTTGTCGGAGTAAGTTGTTTTCCTTGCCCACCGGAGGATTTCCCATGCGCCTCGTTTCGCTTCTCGTGGTCCTTCTGCTTTCGCCCCTCGGCCGCGCCGCCGAGCAGACCTACGACGTCATCGTCTACGGCAGCACTTCCGGCGGCGTCGCCGCGGCCGTGCAGGCGTCAAGGATGGGCAAGAGCACCGTGCTCATTGAACCGGGCCGCCACCTCGGCGGGCTCAGTTCCGGCGGCCTGGGCGCCACGGATATCGGCAACAAGGC
>JABWBD010000401.1 GCA_013360685.1 Pirellulales bacterium | reverse complement strand
TGATCCACAATACAGTTACAGAAAGTCGTTTCGCCCGAAATTTTGCACCACCGACGAAGCGCGTTGCGAAATTCCGATCGTCTTCCATCCCTCAAACCGGAAATCCGCGAAGTTGTCCGCCAAATCAAAAAGACTCAAGCCCAAACCTCCGTGCTCCATCCTCCTTGCTCCGTGCTCCATGCCCCACGCCCCACACACCGCACGCCGGCCTCATCCGCTACCGCGGAAACCGGAAAACCCCGAAGTTGTCCGCCAAACCAAACCCGCGCTCGGCGCAGGTCTCCCGACCTCGCCGATCTCCTCTGCAACACCAGCCGCAACGCGTTTCTTGCCCGGCGCCATACCGCGCGCCGCGCCTCATCCCTCATCTCTCATCCCTCGGCCTTCATCCGTCCGATGCAACACTTGTCTCAAAAGGGTGGGTCCACTTACGTCACACGACCCCTACCCAACCTGCTCACAGCCAACCACTTGCGTCCCCGCGCCTCGCCGTAACTCATGCAACACCAACTCAAGGCCGTTGCGTGGACCAGGGCGAACACACCGACGCCTCAGGGTGAAACGCGTGCGCCGAAAAACCATTCAACTCCAAGCAGCCACACGCGCGGTCGCATTCCTCCCGGAATCGTGCAAGGTCATCCAGCGCGGCACTCCGGTGAACTTCGATGCTTCATGGCGATTTCACCAGGATCTTCTCCACGGGGATCGCGCCGGCTTTCACTCCGAGTGAGGCCTTTCCATGCTTCAGTTCCACCGTCCCGTAGCCCGACTGCGTGGAGAGGAAGCTGCGGAAGTCGCCGACCCGCGAGTCGACGAAGAGGGTCTTCGTGAGGGCGTCGTAGCGGGCGCCGGTCAGGCCCTGGATAAGGCCGTAGCTCGACATGGCGCGCGCGTACCAGTGGCCGCACTCGTATTCATTGAACGGATTGCGGCGGGCGCCGTCGTGGCGGCGGCGGCAAGTGCGGACGATGTCCAGGCCCTCGTCGACCGCGCCCAGCAGCATCAGGTGCGAAGCCACCTGGTACTCGATGCCCGTCCAGACCTCGTCGCTATAGACGAACGGCAAGAGCGGCTTGCCGCCGCGCGGCCACGAGCAGAGCAAGAGGCCGCCGTCGTCCCCCATCGCGTAGGCGGGACGCTGCGGGTTGGCGTGGGCCGACAAGTCGTGCTTGAGATTGTACTTGTGGACCGAGAGCAAGTGGCTGCGGACCTTCTGGCGGTCGACGATCTCGTCGTCGATCCCGCAGACGGCGGCAATCCACAGGCCCAGCACGCCGTCGGACAGGCAGCCCGTGCCGTACTGGTACTTCGGGCCCTGCTGGTTGATGATCTCGGCGACCCGCCGATACGCCGCGCTCTGCTCCTCCGCCTCGATCGGGTGGAAGTTGCCGTCGAGCCCTTCTTTGAGGACGATCTGGATGAAGTACTCGCCGTTGTAAAGCTCCGATTCCATCCGCTTTCTGCCTTTTTCCAGCAGCTCGCGATACAGCGCGACCTCGCCGCCGGCGGCCTGGCCCATCTTCATCGCCGCGCACAGCGCCCCGAGATAGAAACTGCCGCAGTGGCCGTCGGGGCCGAAGTAGTTGATGTCGTAGGTGTTGTGGTGTTCCTCTTCCAGCAAGCCGGTGTGGCGGGGGTCGTACTTTTGGATCATGTAGTCGAGGCTGCGTTTGACCAGCGGCCAGTAGTCCTTGAACCACTGGGCATCGCCGGAGATCCGCCACTCCCGATAGACCTTCATGATCCCGCCGAGCTGCCCATCGGACGCATCGAACGCGCCGCCTCCCTCGGCGATCGGCAGATTGGCGCGGAAAGCCTGCCTGCCGGTCTCGTCGAGCGATTCGTGGTACTCGGTCCGGCGGAGGCTGCGCTCCATCGAGGGGAAGAGGTGGCAGATCGCCTGGGCGTAGTTCCACACGTGCGTGCAGGAGCCGGCGCAGCAGCCGCTGGAGTCGCCGCAGCCTTCCCAGCACCAGAGCCGCCCGTCGTGCTGCCGCAGCACCGTGGGCGACTTGAGAATCGTCAGGTTCGCCGCGACGGCCTCGATCACCTCGGGCGGAAGGGTCGTGTCAAAGAAAGCGTCGCGGAACGACGCGCTGCGGCTGCGGAGCTCCGCGTAGTTCTTGCGCCAATGTTGGGCCATTTCGGCGATGCCGCCGAACTGGGTCGCATACCAGGGCAGATACGTTTCGGGTGGCGTTTGGAGATCGCACTTGCCGGCTGCGCACGCGCAGGGCGCTGCCGGCGGATCGGCGGTCCAACCGCCGTAGTCGGCGCCTTCGAAATCGGCCAGCAGGATCGCGCGAGCGGGATCCGCGGCAACCGTCCCGCCGGTCAGGAGGGCCTCGATCGGTTCATCGCTGAGAATGAAGTGGTCCGCGAGAATATGGCCCCAGCCGCCCGTGTGCCGGTCGACGATTTGGACCCTCGCTCGCCGGCCGCGGAGGTCGGCCACGTCGAACGATGCCCAGGCAAGCTTCTCCGTGTCTTTTCCCTGCGCCGAGTGGACGGTCTTGCCGTCGACCAGCAGGTTCACGCAGGTCTGGCCCTCGTGCGACCCGCCGCCGACGAGGAAATGCAGATACCGCTTGTTGAGTTCGAATTCCCCAGACGTGAGGGTCCCTTGCAGGCCGTCGCCGTCGGGATCGAAGGTGTTCACCAGGCCGCGGCCGAGGAATCCGGACACGGGCTGCTGGCTTCCCGCCGTGCCTTTCGAGGGCGCCCCGCGAAACGCCGGCCCGCTCGACCGGCTGCCCCAGCGGATGTCGCTCTTGGGAACGTACCAGCAGCAGAGGAGCCGGATGGTCTTTTCTTCACCCGCTTTGAGCACGAAAGGCACGAAGAGCGATGCCCCGCGAGCGACGCCGTCCGCCGGCGGGTTGTCGACCACGATTGCCTCCTGGACGTTGTTCCAGGTGATCGTCAGGTCGTCCCACCAGCCGCCGCGGAACCAGCAGTGATCGACCGTCGCCTTGTCGCCGTCGACGAAGAAGGCAAACGCTCCGTCCTGCTCGCGGTCTTTTCCGGCCCTTGCGCACAGCGCGAAACCGCCGTCGATCGGGCCGACGGAGCCGTTGCCCATGAAGTTGGCCGAGTTGAGCGAGAAGACGGCCTTGCAAGTGCGATCGGACGTATTGCGGAACCGGTATTCCAGTGCCCCGACCGGCAGACTCGACGGATCGGGGTCGGGCGGCGTGAAGGGACTCCAACCGGTAATCTCGACGTCGAAGGGGACAGCCTGGTCGCGAAGCTTGATCGTGGCGAAGGGAAACCTCGCCAGGAACTCTGCCTGGCGGAAGTGGGGCAGACCAAGCGTGCTTCGCCCGCTGCCGTTGCCGCTTCCTGCGCGGCCAAAGTATTTCCAGTCGGGAATGGGCCCTTCGACGACGCGGGCAATGTTGGCTCCCGGTTTTTCTCCCAGGACGCAGAGGGCCGCGTAGACGGTCGGCTCATGGAAGAACTCCATCCGGTGGCGGACCGACATATGCGAGATCGCCCCGCTTCCTTCCAGGCAGAACATCCCGGCCCCCAACCCGCCGATCGGGAAGGCCACGCGGCTGAGGTACTTGCCCGTGTAGGGTCCGTTGAACTCGCGCCCGGTTGGTTCGGCCGCGTGCAGCGCGGACGAAAGCAGAGTGACGAGAACCGCCAATGCCGTCAGCCGTTGCAGCAAGGGCAACATGGTCATGCCTCCGTTCAGTGCGAAGTCTTGGTCGCTCTCAGGCGGTGATTGTAAGTCTGCGCCGGGGCCGCAACAAGCAATCGCCAGGCCGGTCTCCTGGACGGAGCGCCTCAGCCTCCGAAGCATCGACAAGATGAAAAAGAGGACGAGCACAAGAAGATGCTTCAGCCCGGATTATCCACGGCCCCCGCCGCGTTCGCCGCAGAGTGCCGCAGCCGACACGCGTGAGGTTGTGAATAATCCGGACTAACAAACTCCGACTGCCCTCACCCCTGCTCCTGTGAGCGACGCGGGAGAAGCGAGTTGGATCTCATGCATCTAAATAGCCAATTTACACCCCCAGCAAGGACTGCCGTGTGGAATTCACCCTGTTTCTCTTCATAAACTTTGCCGACGCTACCGATTTTGAGGGTGGCGCTCGGTTTGAGGCTGTGCGTCGGGCCGCGCACCCACAGAGGGGCAGCCGGCGGTTTGCCGACCGGAGACGCGGTTGAGAAACGAAGATTACTGTCGCGGAAGGGACCCCTTGTGAACAAGACCAACGATCTCGCCCAGGCGCTTTTCCGGTCGCCCATCCTCTGGGGTGGGCTTGCCAGCGCCGGATTCTTTGCATTGATCCACACCGGAGTTCCGGGCAGCGACCTCTTGATGCGGTATTGTGCGGGACACCCGGTTGAGTACATCGAGACGGTCATGTTTTTTGTCGGGCTCGCCGCCTTGCTCATCAAGGCCATCGACGTGTCGGCCCAGTCCCGCGCATTGGCGGACCCGCTCCTGGGTCCGGTTCCCCGCGGGGGCCAGCCGGTAGCGGCAGCCGAAGAACTCATCGTCCGGCTCCGGCGTCTGCCGCCACGGCGTCAGAAAGAGTATCTCGTCCACCGAATGTACAAAGGATTGGAATACGTCTGCCGGCGAAACTCGCCAGAGGCGCTGGACGAAGAACTGCGGTACCTGGCGGATCTCGACGCCGATCGGGCCCACGCCGGCTACGGACTGGTGCGCGCGGCGATCTGGGCGATCCCGATCCTCGGCTTTCTCGGCACGGTAATCGGCATCACGATGGCCGTGGCGAGCCTGTCCCCGCAGAATCTGGAATCATCCATGCCGACGGTGGTCGCGGCGTTGGGCGTCGCCTTTGACACGACCGCCCAGGCCTTGGCCCTGTCGATGATCCTCTTCTTCACGCAATTCTTCGTCGACCGTGCCGAGAGCAACCTCCTGGGCGCGGTGGGCGACCGCGTTGAAGACGAGTTGCTCGGGCGGTTCGAGACAGTTACCGCGGGTCCCGACGGCCAGCTTGTGGCAATCCGCAAGATGGGCGAAGCCCTGGTGGCCGCCACGGAGCAGCTTGTCCAGCGCCAGGCCGAGTTGTGGCAGGCATCGATCGAAGCCACGCAACAACGCGCCGTCCGGAGCATGGACGCGGCAGGTCAGCAACTCCAGAAGTCGGTGGCCGCCGCGCTGGCGGACAGCCTCAAGGCCCACGCCCAGTCGCTGGTCGAGGCCGAGCAGTCGGCGGTCGAGAAAAACCGGCGCCAGTGGGAACAGATCCGCGAGGCCCTGGGCCGCTACGGCGAGACCTTGGCCGCCATGCAGAACTCGTTGGTGGAAAAGGCGGAGGTGCTCGGACGGGCCGCCGACGCCACGGGGCAGGTGGCCAAGATGGAAGACACGCTCAATCGCAACCTGGCCGCGCTGGCCGGGGCCAAGAATTTCGAGCAGACCGTGATGAGTCTGGCGGCCGCCATCCACCTGCTCAACGCCCGCCTGGGCGATGCGCCCGCTGCCGCCCCCACCGTTCATCTCGGACCCTCACGGCGATCGAGTCAGGCCGCATGAAACGCGCCCGAAGCGTGAAAACCCGAGGCGGCCGCCGCGAAGGCGCCGGCGTGTCGCTGTTTCCTTTCCTCGCCGTGCTGATGTGCACGATGGGAGCGCTGATCGTCCTGCTCGTGGTCATCACGCGCCAGGCCCGCCTCCAGGCCGCCGAAGCGGCACGTGCCGTCCAGCCCGAGAGCGACCAGACCAAGGAAGATCTCGTCGCCGCGAAGGAACTCGTCGAGCTCCAGATCTCGCAGCTCTCGGCCTCACGGCAACGGACCGAGGCCCAAATGGCCGAGGTCCGGCTCAAGCTCGGGCACATCGAGGACCACGCCCGTCGGCTCCGCGAGGAACTAGCGAGGCTTCAAGCGGCCTGGGCCGAGTTGGACAAGGTGAAGTCCGAAGACGGCCGGCGACGGGCCGAAGTTGAGGCCGATCTCGAGCGGCTCGAGGCGGCGGCAGCCGAAGCGCAATCGCTGCTGGCCGACGCGCAGGAGGAGGCCAAGAACCGCCGTAAGTCCTACGCCGTGGTTCCGTACGAAGGGCCCAACCAGACGCGCCGGCGCCCGATCTACCTCGAGTGCCGCAGCGACGCCATCGTCCTGCAGCCCGAAGGGATCCGGTTCAGCGCAACCGATTTCGACGGGCCGCTGGGACCCGGCAATCCACTGGACGTCGCGTTGCGTGCCGCACGGGAATACTGGCTCTCGCGAGAGGCCATCGATCCCGAGTCGTCCGGCGAACCCTATCCGCTGCTCCTGGTCCGTCCCGACGGGATCGAGGCCTACTACGCCGCGCGCGCGGCGATGAAATCCTGGGCATCGGACTTCGGCTATGAGCTGATCGACCAGGATTGGGAGTTGGAGTTCCAGCGGCCCGACGAGGGACTGGCCAATCTCGTCCGTGGCGCCGTCGACTCGGCGCGAGTCCGGCAGCAGCGCCTGGCGGCGGCCGCTCCCAGCCAGTACGGCGGCTCGTCCGGCTCATCGCGGCCAGTGTATCGCGCAGCACCCATGTACGGAGGAGTCATGGTCGACGAGAGCACGCGGCCGGCGGACTCCGGCTATCGGCTCCAACGTCCCGCAGGCGCCTTCGGCAGCCGGTTCGGCTCGCCCGGCGGGGAGACGGAAGCCGCCGGACACGAGAGGGCCGTCGCGGCGCAGAAGACGTCCGGCCAGACTGAAACCGAAGGCGCGGTGCCGCGGCGTCCGGGTGAATGGCTGCCGCGCCAAGCCGGATCATCCTCCGGGGGCAAGGATGCCATGGCCGCCGACACCGAATCGAAACCCGACAAGTCGCAAAGCCTCGCCGAAACGCGCGGCCGCGACTGGGCCTTGCCCGACGCGGCCCAAGGCTCGGTCCCGATCACCCGTCCCATCCGCGTGGATCTGCACCCCGATCGCCTGATGCTCGTTCCCGAACGGGGACTGCGCGGCGAGAAGCAGGTCGAATTCGGCGGCGACACCACGGCGGCGGTCGATGAGTTCGTCTCGGCGGTCTGGGGCCATATGGAAACGTGGGGGATCGCCGGCCGAGGCATGTACTGGCGGCCGATCTTGAAGATCCACGTCGCCCCCGGAGCAGAGCAACGGTACGAAGACCTCAAGATCCTGATGGAAGGCAGCGGCATTGAAGTGAGCCGGAGCGAAGGACCATAGGAGGGTTCAGGGTTTAGAATACACGGTCATTCGTCTGGTCTCGATATTGGACCTTCTTGTCTTCTTCCTTTCCTGAACCCTGAACCCTGAACCCTGAACCCCGAACCCTGACTCCTGACTCCTGACTCCTGACTCCTGACTCCTGACTCCTGACTCCTGACTCCTGACTCCTGACTCCTGACTCCTGACTCCTGACTCCTGAC